>NZ_CP176530.1:1850317-2158703 GCF_046267985.1 Pseudobdellovibrio sp. HCB154
TGCGCTCCGATAAAAGGATCTACGAATAACTGAATTGCACCCTCTTCGGATAAGTGAACTAACGCTTCTTGAAGTTTTGTACGTTTTAAGGCGTCTTTTACCTGAAGCTTAGCAAAAAGTTCTGGCGCGAATTTCGGGATATCTTCGAATTTAACTTTTCCATTTGAAGAAATACTATCGCCGATGGCGAAGTTTCCGGTATCGCCGACACCGACGATATCGCCAGCGTAGGCCACTTCGACTGTTTCTTTATCAGCGGCTACGAATTGTGATGAGTACGATAAACGCAATTCTTTTGTTAAACGAGAATGACCCACTTTCATACCGCGCTCGAATTTACCTGAGCAGATACGAACGAACGCAATACGGTCACGGTGGCGCTTATCCATGTTGGCTTGAATTTTAAAAACAAAGCCTGAGAAATTTTCAGACAATGGATCAACTTCACTGCCCGCTTTTGCCGGACGCGCTTTTGGACCTGGTGCAAATTGAGTGAAGAAATTCAAGAACGTATCTACACCGAAATTCTGCTTAGCTGAACCGAAAGTTACCGGAGAAATTTTTCCAGATAAAAATTCGTTCACATCAAATGGCGGAAGCGCTGATTCGATGAGTTCTAATTCGTCACGCACTTGCGCAGCCGTTTCGGCATCCAAGTATTTATCTAAGATCGGATCTTGTGGACCCGAGAAATCGTGTTCAGTGAATTCATCACCTTCACGGCGTTGATCGTAGAAATAAACTTTTTTATTTAAACGATTGTAAATCCCTTTGAAACGTTGGCCGATACCTAAGGGCCATGTCACGGGGTAACATTGCATGTTTAGCGTTCTTTCGATTTCATCGATTAACGTCAGAGGGTCTTTACCTTCACGGTCTAACTTGTTTACGAAAGTAAAAATTGGAATATCGCGAAGACGACAAACATCGTAAAGTTTTTTAGTACGATCTTCGACCCCTTTGGCCACGTCGATAAGCATGCAAGCGGATTCAACCGCCATAAGAACGCGGTATGTATCTTCAGAGAAATCTTTATGGCCCGGAGTATCTAGTAAGTTGATACGCAATTGATTGTAATCAAAAGTCATCACCGAAGACGTAATAGAAATACCTTTTTGTTTTTCTAACTCCATCCAATCCGACGTTGCAGCTTTAGTTCCAGACTTTCCTTTTACTTCACCGGCTTCGTGGATTACTCCGCCGTGGTATAAAAGTTTTTCTGTCAGCGTGGTTTTACCCGCATCTGGATGGGAAATAATGGCGAACGTGCGACGACGCAGGATCTCTTTTTGGTCTTGAACTGATAATGACATAACCGTGTAGTTATAGACATTTTTTAGGGTTCATTCAAATAAATTGACCCTTTGCGCCCCATGCTTTAAAAGTAAAAGTCTGATTTTAATGACCTAAAATCAACTCATGGTGGTTTGGAGCCACCGTCTGACAACTGAAAGGGGTCTATATGTCTATTAATGCGGCAAATGGCGCACAGTCTGCTAACCAATACTTCATCACTACATTCTACAAATTTCTACCAATCGCTGATGTTGAAGGCACAAAAACTTGGTTTAATTCTTTAGCTGAAAAACACCAAATCAAAGGTTTAATTATTTTAGCTGCTGAAGGCTTTAACTCGACAGTTTCTGCAAAATCAAAAGAGAATTTAGAAAATTTCAAAAAAGACTTATTAGCTAACTTTGGTTTAACAGAATTAAATTTTAAAGATTCATTATCTGACAAATCACCATTTCGCCGTTTTGTTGTAAAAATCAGACCAGAAATCGTAACACTTGGCACTCCAGATCTAGTTCCGCCTGAAGGAATTAATCGTCACTTAACACCAACTCAGTGGAACGAAGTGATGAAAAACGAAAAACCGATCATCATTGATACCCGTAACTGGTACGAATATAAAATCGGTACTTTTAAAGGGGCCTTAAATCCTAAGACTGAAAAATTCACTGAATTTCCAGCATATATGGATTCACAAAATATTTCTAAAGATCAAAAAGTTCTTATCTTTTGCACTGGCGGAATCCGTTGTGAAAAAGGAATTTTAGAACTAACTGAAAAAGGCTATTCAAACGTTTACCAACTTGATGGCGGTATTTTAAATTACTTAAAAGAATACCCGAACGATCAATACGAAGGCGAATGTTTCGTGTTCGATCACCGCGTGGCTGTTGACCAAGATTTAAAGCCAACTGTGAAATACACTTTATGTCCTCACTGCGGCCAGCCAGGTAACACGCCGATTGATTGCAAACGCTGTGATACTCACGACCACATCTGTGAAGACTGTGCAAAAATTGAGTGGAAGAAAGATACTTGTTCTAAAGACTGCGCGTATCACTACAAGCTTCATCCAGACCGTAAAGCTCCACGCCAAGTGCAGCCGTATGAGACTGAAGAGAATTAACTATTTCTCTGATTCAAATCTGACTTTAAATAAAATAGCACTTGCGACGGGTTTATTGTTGATCATCGCAGGTCTAAATTTTGATTCGCGGGCGATTCTTAAGGCGACTTCGTCTAGTCCGTACGGCAGTGAATTTCTTAGTTTTGCATTTTTAACGGCGCCGTCTGATCCTACAACTAACTCAACTTGTGCGATTCCTGAAAAGTCAGCTTGTCTTGCGGCTTCAGTGCGGTTGGCTTTTGTTTTTGTAATTAGAACTGCAGGTGATGTGATCATCCCATCGGCAGCCAATTCTTCGGCGATGTCTTCGTGGGTTGTTCCGCCGATTGGCGTTTTTGTTTCGTTTGATAACTCTTTAGATTGATCAGCGATTTCGTTTATTTTTTGGTGTTTAGGCTTTTCGATTTTACTTTCGTTAGGCTTAGTGATCGGAGTCACATAAGAAGTGACTTCGATATTCTCGTAAATCTGACCTGTCGGTTGCGCTAAAAACATGACTATAGCTGCGGCAAGCATATGAAAGCCTCCTGATAACAACAGACAAACTGTTAAGTATAGAAATTTGCGCGATTTCGACATAGTTTAACTTATAGCCAAAATCGCACGCAATTTCAAGTTACTGCATTAGGTTTGAAGGGCGATAATCGCGATTTCGCTCTTCTTGGATCGCATCCACTTCGTCTTCAGTTAAACTTTCTTCTCTGCGGAAGTGATCTTTTAAGTCTAAATATTGTTTGCCGATCAAAATGCGATCTTCAATATCGACCTCTTTTTTAAAATCAGGAATAATCTCTGACTCTTCTTCTTCAATGTGGTGTTCAACAAGCTCGGCTAATACTTTTGCACGGGCCGACCAAACACCGGCATCTTCGGCCATTTTAACTTCATCAACCATATATTCAGCTAGAGCGTGTTCAACATCACCTTCTAAACCATGCACACGCAACTCGCGGTTTTCATCTTTTAAAAAAGTATAAAAACTTTCTTGTTCGGCATGCGCATGCACTAATAGAAGTGGCGCAAACTGATCGAAGGCTCTTCTGCGGGTTCTGATGGTTAATTCTGAGTCTTTAAGAATCGCGATTAAACGTTTAAGCGGAGCATGGTCGAGTAAAATTAGTTTTACGATATCGTCTTTTGAAGTCTGCGCATTACTACTACGAGTGCGTGAGCCTCGGCTTAAACTTCTTGTCGGACGAAAATCTTCGTACTCTTCATCGTAAATCATATCATCTGCATCATGTTCGTGAGAACGTGATCTGCTGGTTGTGCGGTAATTTGAAGATTTTGATTTAGAACGAGATGCCGAAGCACCCGATGTACGTGTTGAACGTTTAGTTTTTTTCATTAAAACTCCTCTTGTAATCATTAATTACAGAGCAAGGCCAGTGCCACTTTGATGTGGGGAATTTTGTCTTAGCGCATGACAATATTGCATTCGCTTAATCATGAGTGGCGAAATTTCTTCATGATAAAGTCCGTAAGATTCAACATAAATTCCTTTAACATCATCAGTCAGTGATGAAATCGCATAAAGAATAGATTGATCATCAGGATCAGAGGTGTTTTCAAAACGCATCACCTCATCGAAGAAAATATCTTTCGGATAAAGTTTAATTTTTCCGTCTTCGGTTTTAAAATGGTCATAAGCTAATACCAGATTATGCGTATAACCTTTTTCTTCCAGTTTTTTGATCGCATCAGTTACACATTGCATTTCGCCTGTGCCCGCGCGAATCATGTCGCTGGGAAGCCTAGTAGTTGTATGTTGCTCCATAGTTTTTTTCACCCCTTCAAAAAAAAGAGCCTCATCTTGCGATGAGACTCTTCCAACTCGTTACTTTTTCAGGGCAACGAGTTGATTCGGATGTATGTGTGTGTCTGTCTTTTACTTTTGCAAGTAAAACTTATTTATTAGATCTTGGTTGTTGGCCGCCTGTTTGTCCCTGATTGAAATTTGATTCACGAGACGAAGACGACGATGAGCCTGTACTAGAACCAGTGCTTGAGCTTTGGTTTTGTTTGTTAGTTTGTGAGCCTTGTTGTGACTGGTTAGGATTTTGGTTTTGATTTGGATTAGCATTTTCTTTCATTGTAGTACTCCTTGTTAACGAAACTGCATAAACCCAAGTACAAGTTCTGTTCCAAATCCAAACACCGTTATTTTTGAGTAGAAATTAAAATGCTGCGGCTAGTTCCCGTGTTTAGACCCAGAAAGGGTTCGATAAACTAACTGATATGGTGTATAATTATAAACATGAGAACATTAAACGATTGGCTTATGGCCTACGGCGAAACACATCAGAACAAAATTAATCGCGCGATTCATTTGATCTGCGTTCCGGCAATTCTATTTAGTGTTGTAGGTTTGTTATGGTGCATTCCAAAAGGATTTTTGTTTCCGAATGTTCCATCTATTAATTGGTCGCATATCGTAATGATTCCGGCGTTAATTTTTTATGCGCGCTTGGGGCTTAAACCTTTTGCGTACATGTTGTTAACTTTCGCGATCGTGTCTTCTTTATTAATGCTTTTACAAAATATGGGTGCTCCACTCCTGACACTAAATATTACGATATTTGTTGTGGCGTGGATCGGTCAGTTTTATGGGCATCATATTGAAGGTAAAAAACCTTCGTTCTTTCAAGATCTTCAGTTCTTACTGATTGGCCCTCTTTGGGTTTATTACCACTAAATCCTGATTATATTGTTACACAGACAGTTAATTAAGCAGTTTTATTTAAAACTAATGCGTGACTTTAAAGGCTTGGCCACTTATCTTAACGTCACATCAGTCAGTCGCGGGGTGGAGCAGCCCGGTAGCTCGTCGGGCTCATAACCCGAAGGTCGTAGGTTCGAATCCTGCCCCCGCAACCAATTTTTTTCTAAAAAAACAATCAATCACATTATTATATTAACTAAGGTTAATTTTTAAACTACCGTTTTTGCATTGGTATTGAAATCGAAAACTGGGTCATATCGGTGTCTTTATCTAGCCAAAGTTGGCCACCAACCGATTCTAACAAACTTTGTGAAACATTAAGCCCTAAGCCCACGCCTTGCGAAAGTTCTTTGGTCGTAAAAAACGGAATAAAGATTTTTCCACGTAAGTCGGTCTCAATAAGAGGGCCGTTGTTGGCCATAGAAATAATTAACACATTATCTTTTTGTTTTATGACGATTCTAACTTGCCGTGTTTTTTGTTCAGGGTTTCGCTTAAACGCCTCTACGGCATTAGTAAATAAATTAAGAAGCACTTGATTTACTATTGTCGCATCAGAAGAAAATTTCAGATCTTCATTATCTGAAAAAAATTGAAGGTCGATTGATTCTTTCTTAATACGCTCTGCAGTTAAATCTTTAAAATTTTGAATAAGTTCGCCAACCGTAAACTCACGAATATGACGATCGGTTTTTCCTGCAGGCTCGAGACTTCGCATAGCATTTATAATTTTCGACATTTTTTCAGTCGACCTTAATGCCAGACTTAAGTTTTCTGCCACGCGCTCCTGCATAGCATTTTTGGCTAATTCATTTTCAACCAGTCTTTGCGTTTGTTGAAGCGAAACGCTTGCAGCCATGAGTGGAGAGTTAAGCTCATGCGCAACTCCCGCAGCCAGGCGCCCGACGGCAGCCATTCTTGCCGCCCCTTCAGCTCGAGTTGTTTCTTTGATTAAATTATCGTTGGCTAGAAGGAGATCCCATTGTTGCTGATAGTAACTGCGATTTTGCAAGTAATAGTCTTTACTTTGCCTAAGAACATAAACCATAAAAACAAACGAGATAACGCAAAAACTGAACAAGCCATAATCACGGTTAATAACAGCATCAACCCCCACCGCTACAAAGGCCGCAATGCCCATTGCATATTGATACTTTTTAGAAATCTCTGGTACTACAGATAGGCTGGCGATACTTGAAGTCATAAAGCCGATATAGCTTAGGTAAGCGATAACGAAGTTCGTATTGATATCACTCGCATTGATTAAGGCCATCCCAAAAAACAAAGCCCATGAAAGCGAATGTACCCAAATTACTTTTTCGATAGCCATATACGCTTTATCAAAAGCGGCTTGAGTTTCAAGTTTAAGGGCTTTTTTACAATAGAAATAGCGAATTAGCGCCACAACGAAGGCAGCTGCTAGTAACAATCTTGCCACGACCCCAAGCTGACCCTCTAAGCCTAATGGGGCAAAAAAGAATATCATAGAAATTGCAATGAAGGCCGGTGCTGCAGATCTACTTCTTTTAACAAGTTCATTTTTGAGCTGAGTTTCAACATATTGACCGGACTTTAACAGACGATCCTCTGCTAGATTCTGATTGGTATTTAAATAATATTTATTTGACATGAGATTGCCCTATATTTAAATCCGATATGAGTGAATTCAACTGACAACAAGCGTATCAGAGGGTAATTTGCCTTTAGATTCTCTCGAAATCAAACTTAAAAGGTCTATCTGATGAGTAGCGCTATCGAAGGTTTAAAAATATTACTTGTTGAAGATGATATTGACCTCAGAGAAATCATAAAGCTAGAGCTTGAATATTGCGGCGCAACTGTTACAGAAGCCGAAAATGGCCAACAAGCTTTCACTCTTAATAGCCAAAAAAAATTTGATATTATTTTATCAGACATCAGAATGCCGATCGAAGACGGATTGACTCTCACTAAAAAGGTGAAGTCACTCAACTCAAACTCACCGATTATTTTTCTTATGACCGGATATTCGGATTTTCCGGCCTCGGAAGCTTACCATCTTGGCGTTGAAGGCTTTATTAATAAACCATTCGATTTCGAAACTGTTCTTAACGGTTTTCATCGAGTTTTAAAACCCGCATCTCAGCGATGGCAGGAAGTCTTTTCACCTCAGAATTTAATTAAAATAAAACTAAACCAAACTCCAGACGAAGCCCTAACAAACAAATCTCTTTCCGTCGGGCGCGGTGGAATAATGGTTTTATGCGATAACAACAACATCAACTTCGGTGACAATCTTGAACTAACTTTTTCTGATGGAAGTGTTATGTCAGGCGTAGTTCGCTGGAGCCACAGATCGACAGAAAATCAGAAACTAGAAATCGGTTTAGAGTTTTTCTACCTCAACGAAAAAGCCTTCGAGTTTTACAACAAAACTATGAAGTTAAACAATCCGGCTGCCTATATTCCGCAAGTCTGAGCCCATACTAGCACCAGATCGCACTTATTAGTTTTAAGGTAAACTAAATCCTAGATTTTAGACTTTACACTGACTTTACATTGGGTTGACATAACTTTAGCGCAATTGCGGTATAGTTTACCCCATGGAGCAAGTTTGAAAACCTCGTTTATTAAAAATCACTTCGGATTGTTAAGCCTATTTGTGGGCCTGATGCTGATTTATATTTATTGGGCGCAGTCAGCAACTCAAAGAGGTTTGTTTTTTTCAAATGAAAACTTGAGCTCTGAAATTCACGACACGATCACCCAGTTTCGTTTAACTTCTAAACCTTTAGCTGAAATTAATTTCTCTGAAATTTATGGTAACAGCGGGCAGTTTCAAATTTTGCATCCGCTGTTAAGTATCAAAAAGCCAAATTTAGCAAGCTGCAAGAACTGCAGCGAAAAACAAATCGAAAGTGAAGAAACTAGAGACGCCATCACTTTCGCAAAAGATAAAAGAAGACAGCTCGAATTCTTTTTATCTGGCTCTGCACCACTACCAAATGATTTCTTTTTAAAACCACCCTTTGCTGACCAGCAAGGATCAAGCTATGCGTATCTGATTTCAATGTACCCGACCCTTTTAGAAGATGAAAAAGCTTGGGTCGAAGAGCATCTTTCTTATTTTAAAATTTCTGAACTAAAAGAGGTCTTACAAAAATATCAAATCGACGATTTAAAGTTTCTGATTCTATCGCGTTTTAGTGAACTTGAAGTTGAATCAGTAATTCGCGGAGAAGAAGTTATTCTGACTTCAGATTATGTTTTATTTAAAGACCAAGACCGACTGGGGTTTTCTCCGCTTAGTTATTTGGTTTACTCAGCGGCTGAGTTTAACCAAGCTGTTAAAAATGGAAAATTTGAAGTCAGTCCCGAAATCGAAAATGGAACTTGTATTTTAAAGATTGGAAATAGCTGCTGGACTTATAATTCACGCCAAACTCAAGCTTATTTTTATCGTTACTCTTTTACGATTATACTGTTAATCGGCCTTTTTCTATTTAGCTTACTTGGGTTTTACATCAAAAGCCTTTACGAAAAAAATAAAGCTCAGCTTAAACATCGTTTGTCGCTACAGGTACTAAGTCATGAGTTTAGAACTCCGGTCAGTGCAATGTTATTGTTGATCGAACAAATGACGTCAAAACAAAACAAATTAGATCCTGAAACGCAAGATCTTGTGGTTCGTTTATCAGCTGAAGTTTTTCGTATGCAGAGAATTATTGAGGTTAGTAAAACCTATCTGCAAACGGAAAGTCATCGTGTTCAATTTAATAATGTCGAAATTCCATCTATTAACAACTGGATCAGTGATTTTGTCTTAGATTCAAACAAAGACATTTCATCTGAATTATTAACTGAAGATCATAGCTTAATCGTAGATCCTTTTTGGCTTAAGTTTATTTTATCGAATTTAGTTCAAAATGCTTTTATTCATGGAAAACCACCAGTTGTGATCAAACTGCAGAAAAACAAAACGCAGCTTAAAATTTTAGTTCAAGATAATGGTAAAAACGAATTTGAATCACTTGAACAAATGACCGAAGCCTTTGTTAAAAGCCCACGTAGTCAAGGTATGGGGTTAGGTCTTAATATGATTTTATTCATCGTAGATCAATGGGGAGCCCGTTTGTTATTTTCTAAAAATCCGACGGTATTTACTTTGATCTTACCTTTGCGAGGTAAAAACTAATGGCGCATGTATTAATTATTGAAGATCACCAGAATATTAGTCTTTCACTAAAAGATCTGATTGTTAAAGAAGGTCATCAAGTTACGATCTGTGAAAACTTAGCTCTAGCTCGAGAGCAATTTATACCCACTGTTTCAAGTAAACCCGATCTTATTATTTTAGATTGGATGTTACCTGACGGCCAAGGTTTAGATTTTTTAATTGAACTACGAAAGCAAAGTGTGGCCACTCCAGTTATTTTTCTAACCGCTCGCGCTGAAGTTGTCGATAAAGTGCTTGGCTTAGAAATGGGCGCTAATGATTATTTAACGAAGCCCTTTGAACCGCGCGAACTGATTGCCCGCGTGCGCGTTCAACTTAGAACTAAAGCGCCAGAGCCCACCGGATTACTGACTGTAGGATCTTTGGCGATTGATCGTATTCGCCATAAAGTGAATTTTAAGGGTGCCGCCATTGAACTGGTTAAAAAAGAATTTGATCTTTTAGTTCTGCTTGCTGAAGACCCTGAAAAAGTTTTTTCTCGAGATGAGATTTTAAACAAAGTCTGGGGTTATGAGGTCTACCCGACAACGCGCACCGTAGATACGCATATTATGCTTTTAAGACAGAAAATCGATGATCAACTGATCGAAACAGTACGTTCGGTGGGGTATCGCCTTAAAGTTTTGTAAAGTTTAATTTACAAACGATTCACACAAGCGTGACACGCTAAAAACTCGAATTGGTATTCTGGAATCCAACATCTTAATGGAGGATTCAATGAATCAACTGAGTGGGCTACTTAAAATATCAATTATCGGACTTTTACTCGCTTCCTGCGCGCCGAGTGCAAAACAAATTAAAGAGGCTGTTGAAAAAGATCCTTCTATTGTTTTCACGGCCATTGAAAAAGCACCTGATCAATTTATCGAAGTGGTTATGAAAGCTCAACAATCTGCTCAAAAGGTTGCTGGCGAACGCGCCCAACAAGAAGAACAAAAACAACGTGAAGAGGAATTTAAAAACCCACTTAAACCTGAAGTCGAAGAAGGCCGCGTGATCTTTGGTAACAAATCAGCGCCCATCACAATTGTTGAGTATTCTGACTTTCAATGCCCATACTGCTCGCGCGGTTACACAACAATGAAAGAACTTAAAAAACAATACGGCGATAAAGTTAGATTTGTCTTCAAACATTTACCGCTGGATTTTCATCCACTAGCTATTCCTGCTGCCCGCTATTTCGAAGCGATCGCGATGCAAGACCATGCTAAGGCTGAAAAATTTCATGACTTAGTATTTGAAAACCAAGGTCAAATGCAAAGTAAAGGTGAAGGCTTATTTAAAGAACTAGCAAAGAAAGCCGGAGCTGATATTAAAAAATTAGAAGCTTCTTTAAAAGATGAGAAAATTTCAAAACGTATCGAAGCAGATACTGAAGAAGCCAGAAAATTTAATATGTCCGGAACACCTGGATATTTAATTAACGGAATCTCGTTAAGAGGTGCCTACCCGCTGGCGGCGTTTAAAGAAATTATTGATCGCCAGCTTTCAGCTAAAAACTAATTTCTCCCAAGACTGTTCGCCATTATTCCCCCTCCTGGCGAGCAGTCGTTCTCATTGACTCTACCGCTAAGCATAATAGAATACGGCTATGAGAAATTTTATTTTGTGTTTAATCTTAGTTTGCAGCTTACCTTTCAACTTTTGCTTCGCAAAAAAACCGATTCCAAAATTAAAATCGTCACTTCCAACTCATGGCGTTCTACTGGATTTTGCCTACAATAAGTTGGAGCCGAATCATGTTTATACAATTCGTCTAGAGCACGCTTGGTTTGGAAGCCATATTGTTTCACCACCTGAAGGCCTTACATTCAGTGATGACCGTAAAACTCTGACGTTTCGAGCTCCTACCCTAGATAAAGGGTCTGCTTTTGCTTCTGAAAACTTTGTTGTCGACCTGTACTCGATTATTGATGGAAGCCCTTTAAGATTTGATATTTTTGTCGATGTTCCGCGCGATGCTATCGCTAAGCTTATATTGCCAGAGTATAAAATCGTTGAAAAATTTAAAGATGATGATCCAGATCCGAAGAAAAATACTGATCGCGCGACAATTACCGTTAAGGATCTAAACGGGATAGATGGCTGTATTCCGCACGAACTTTTCGTGTGCAGCCCTAATGATAAAAACAGCTGTCCAGCTACAACTGCCCCAGATATGTCGACTAAATGCTACGGACCTTTAGAAGCAACGTTCTGGTGCTGTACTGTAGATCCGCTTTAGTTACCTTTACGTGGGCCCCAAGCTGGGCCTACATTTGAATTATTCGTATTGCGTGGCTTTTTGTAACTGAATTTACCAAAGCCTTCAGACGTACCTGCTTGATTGGCTTCGATTTTACGTTTTGTTAATTCTAATAAAAGATTTGTTTTTTTAGTTTCTGTCTTTTTCATAATCGTATCCTTATTTTTTCTTATTTTTAAAACCTTTTTTTGGCTTACCCATAACTGACTCTTCATGAGCGATTAACTCAGCAAAGTTCATATCTTCGCTAGGCGGAGTTAAAACCATTTCGTAAGCTTTTTTACTGACTTTAAGAACGTCGATCTGCTTACCTATAAGATCTTCGATATCTAATAACAATTCTTTTTCTTCAGGAGCACAGAATGAAACCGCTAAGCCTTTATTAAAGCCACGACCTGTACGACCAATACGGTGAACGTAGTTTTCTGCTTTTTCTGGAATATCATAGTTAATCACATGAGTGACATCCGGAATATCAATCCCACGCGCTGTAATGTCGGTGGCGATTAACACTTTACACTCACCGCTTCTAAAAGCCTGCATCACTTGCAGACGGTCAGTTTGGTCTTTTTCGCCGTGTAGGGTAAGTGTTTTAACTTCCATGCGCTCCATAGCTTTAGCTACGCGCTCGGCACGAATGCGAGTTCTTACAAACACCACAAACTTACCTTCAGGATTTTGTTTAACGTAATCTGCCAAGAAGAAACGTTTATCATCCATCGGAATGTTGATCACCGCGTGCGAGATATTTTTTGAAACCGGATCTTCTGGAGAAATTTGAATACGAATCGCGTTATGACGAACTTGGTTGTACGCTAAACGTTTAATTTTTGTATTAATCGTAGCCGAGAAAAATAAAGTTTGATGGCCGCGAGTTAATTTACGTTTGATCGATTCGATGTCTTCAATAAAACCTAGATCTAACATTTGATCGGCTTCATCTAACACTAGAATTTCAATACCACTTAAATCAATATGACCTTGGCTGATTAAATCGAACATGCGGCCCGGAGTTGCAATTAAAACATCAAGACCATCTTCAAGTTTTTTAATTTGGCGATCTTGTTCTACACCACCGTAAAGAGCGAATGACTTACAACGCATGTGACGGCTTAAGTTGTTAAACACTTCACCGATCTGTTGCGCTAATTCACGCGTGGGAACCATCACTAAACAACGAATACCACCAGAACGTTTACTTGATTTACTTGAGTGAATGATATCGATAATTGGAATTGCAAATGCAGCTGTTTTTCCAGTACCTGTTTGTGCGATAGCTAATACGTCTTCACCGCGTAAAACCGCAGGAATAGTTTTGTATTGGATATCTGTTGTACGAAAATACTTCATATCCAAAAGGTTA
Source organism: Pseudobdellovibrio sp. HCB154 (assembly GCF_046267985.1). GTDB lineage: Bacteria > Bdellovibrionota > Bdellovibrionia > Bdellovibrionales > Bdellovibrionaceae > Pseudobdellovibrio. The sequence continues at coordinate 1,863,283 of NZ_CP176530.1, forward strand.
CGTAATAGGTCTTCACTCAGCTGTAATTTATCGAATTTCATGGAGCGGACATTACCACTATCTACGCGGTTTAACTAAGCTTTTTAGCTGTGATTGAAAATGCTCTAAGGCGTCTGGAGTAGCCCGTATCTTTAAAGTCACTCCTAGTTCATTATAGCTCTCAGCTAACACCCTTACTCGGGCGCGTATATCGCCTATAATCGCTCCCTGCACTAAGTACGGGATAAACAAGTCTTCATCAACCATTTCGCTTTCGAAATAGCTTAGGATTTTATCGCGTAAATTTTTTAGATCTTCTGGGTTTCGGGTCGAAATTAAGATCGAATTTGGGTACTCGGCTGCAAGTTGAGCCTGCTCTTCATCGCTTAAATTATCGCGCTTATTAAGCACCAATAAGTGCGGCACATCTGTTGCCCCGACTTCATCTAGAACTTTTTGGGTCACCTCTAGTTGAGTGCGAAATGATGGGTCAGAACTATCTACGACATATAATAAAAGTGAGGCATGCAAGGCTTCATCAAGCGTTGATTTAAACGATGCCACTAAATCATGTGGAAGTTTTTTAATAAAACCCACAGTGTCTGAAATTAAAATTTTCGGTCGCGATTCTGGGTACAATGGACGAATCGTTGTATCTAAGGTCGCAAATAATTTATCGGCAACTAAAATATCACTGCCCGTTAGAGCACGCATTAAAGATGATTTACCAGCGTTCGTGTACCCGACTAACGCCACACTGATTTCTTGGCTACGACGTGCACGGCGCACTTCGTGTTCGTTACTAATCGCGCTTAATTCAGTTTTTAATTCTTTAATACGATCGCGGATTTTACGTTTATCTAATTCTAGAGCTGATTCACCGACACCTTTACCGCCTCCACCTTCGCGGTCGTCTCCCCCACCCGTTTCGCGCATGCGCGGGGCTACATAAGTTAAACGTGCGATTTCAACTTGTAAGCGTGCTGTTTTTGTTTTTGCGTGGCGGCTGAAAATTTCAATAATTACACCCGTGCGATCTAAAACTGAAACGCCCGTGGCACTTTCTAAATTGCGTAATTGTGAAGGTGATAAATCACAGTCAACGATCACGATATCAGCTTTTTCGGTGATTTCTTGTTCTTGCGACTCTGACTCTTCGTCTTCGATGATTTCTTCTTCGATCTCATCTTCAGATGAACGTTCTTCTTCCCATTTAAGAGCGGCTTTTGATTTTTTACGATCGACAAGGCTTGCTACTTTTCCAGATCCACCCGTCCAGCGCGCTAGATCCTGCATTTTTCCATCGCCTAAGATTAAAGCTGAACGATCACTGCTGCGTTTTTGCGTAACTTGTCCGATAACACGGTAACCAAGTGTGGTTACTAATCTTGTTAATTCTTGTAATGAACTTTGCAGCTCGGCCTGATCAATACCCGGCAATTGAATACCAACTAAAACCGCTTTAGGTAGCTCGCCCTTTTTTTGTGTTATCATGGGCGCAATCTACCAACTTTTTACTTAAAAATATAGCTATAATCCTGTGGATATTGCGATTGAATATGGGCCACTAAATCTTTTGGTATTTTGGTTGAGTTTCTTTTTAAGCCATAACGGCAGTTATCGTGAACTGAGGCGTTTTGGTCTGCTAAACATTGCACCAAGGCTTCAAAAACAAAGGGCTCTTTTAAGTTTCTGTTACCTAAAGCCTGAGAGGTGTACTGGCGAACTTCGGCTGATGAGTGCTTCAAAGACTTTGTTAAATGCTCTTGAATGGCTGGTGTATCAAACGGAACCCCTACGAAATACAGCGAAGCCTTTTTTAAAACCCACTGGTTTTGCTCGCGGTTCATTAATGAAATAATTTCGTTTACGACTTGTTCGTCATAAGTTTGGATTTGTTCTAAAGCTTGAACAGAATTTGCGCGGATGTCGTAGTCTGTCTCGTAAAGCATTTCGATTAAAGGCTTTTTTAAACTTGCGGTCACCGCTTCTAAACGCGTTAGCGCTTTTAATAATTGGCGTTTAATGGTTGTCGGCGCTGTAGATAATAAGTTTTGTAAACGACTAATAATCTGTGGATCTTTAGTGCCTGTTAAACCAATCGCTTCAATAGAGCTTCCGTTTTCCCAGGTTTTAGCGGTATCAACTGAGGCATAATCAATACGAATTAAATTTTTAAACGGATTTCTGAAATCTGAATTAATCATCAAGTTGATTTCTTCTTGAGTTAACCCTTTAGTGACCATTTTGATAAATGATTTTGAGACTGTTGGTGACACTTGTGTCACAGGTAAACCCAATTGCACACCTAGAGTTGCATAATCGTAAGCTAAGAAGAATGTGACCTTATCAATTAAGCCAGCTAAATCATTTTTAAGACTATCATTATTCTTAATTTGTGCGATGGCTTGGGCTTGAGCCGGATTAAGTTTTACTTTGCTCATTTCATTAAAGAAATCGTTACACAATTCGATATAACCTAAGTTTTGCTTTGAGCGCAGAAGATAATCTAAATCTGCAGCGCGCGCTTCGATTGAATTATTTGTATTTCTGACAGAGCAAATACGGTTAGCGATATCGTTATCAGTACCAATTCCATTTGTCTGTTTAAAACATCGACCAATCGCAGTGAAACGTGATGCTAGGTTTGTATTACTTAATTTACCTAACGTATCCATCGAGTACGGCTGCATTGTTTTTTGTACGTGCTCAAGTTTATTTAATTGATCAAAGTAGCCATCAGATACTGTAGATAAATAGCTTTTAACGATCGGGCCTGATTCTTTTCCTAGTGGCGCTTTTTCACAGAAGCCATAAATTGCAGGTACTCCGGGAAATGATCTTTCCATACGGCTGATGTTTTTTTCTCCCGATGGGCCGTACCTGGCTTCAACCACACGTTCAGCAAAGCTTCGCTCTAAGCCGTCGGCTAATAATACTTGTAAATATTCTTCTGGAGTTCTGGCGTCTGGTTCTTTACCCGCTAAAGTATTACAACCAAAAAGATAGACTTCTTTAGGTTTTTCTAAAATGCCTGTGCACTTGCGTGAGCAGCTTTTTGTTTCAAGTTCTGATAACGATAAGTGGTAGCCACTTTCGCCAAAGAATGTTCCGCCGAAGTGGCCCGAAATCACCAGCACATCACACTGAATATTTTGATTACAAGCTCGGTCAAACCAGCGCTCATCACCAACGGCAAGCTCTGTAAATTTAAAACGATTGTCGCCTGATAGCTTTTGTCTAAAAGATTTAATTTCGTCGTCTGAATTAATCGTGATTGAACAGATATTTTTCTGCTCCCCCGCATAGGAACTTAATTCAGTTATGTTTTCATTTTGGAAGGTGTCTTTAAGAAAGTAAGAACTAAGACCAATTGCGAACACTACAACAAGTGATAACATTATCTTTTTCATTCTTAAATTGTAACGCCCAAAGAGACAAAATAATAGTTTGTTGAGTCTTTCGCAGGACCTGCGCTCGACCTTAGGGCAGCATTCTACAGCTTCTTAATTTGATCGAATAAGATAAGGGCACCCATGACCAGCACAAAGTAACCAAATCCTTTTTTAAGGCCTTTTTCAGAAACTTTTTTTGACAGAGCCATACCTATAAATAACCCCACCACAGCTATTCCAGTAATCGTAAACAACAAAGTCCAATTAACTTGAGCATGGTGCTGCAGATCACCGATAAAGCCGATCAGTGATTTTGCAGAAATAATGAAAAGCGAAGTTCCTACAGCTATTTTCATTGGCATACCGACAAGCACTACTAACGCCGGAATAATTAAAAATCCACCACCTGCACCGACAAACCCGGTCACACCTCCGACCACTAACCCTTCGGCAGCGATCAGTAAAAACTTAGTTGTTGGTGATAGTTCGGCTTTCTGAGTTTCAGATTTTTTTGCCTTGATCATTGAAACTGATGCCGCCACCATTAAAACGGCAAAAACTAACATGATCAGTAGCGGCTTAGAAAAAACAAAACTTCCCCATTGAAACACCGGGTCTGGTAGCGCCGGTACAACATAAGCCCGTGTTAAATAAACACCGATAAAACTTGGCACCGCGAAAATAAATCCGGTTTTAAGATCTACTTCACCTTTTCTTAAGTAAAACAATCCACCGACTAATGCAGTAGCCCCCACAATAAATAAAGAATAGGCTGTCGCCGTGATCGGATTGGTACTAAATAAATACACCAGGATCGGCACAGTTAAAATAGACCCACCGCCGCCGATCATGCCCAGCGATAGTCCCATAAATATCGAAGCTATATACCCTACGATTTCCATAAAAACCTACTTTTGTAATTTTAATTTTTTATCAACCGCACGAAACAAGAACATTCCCACAAGCATGCTGGTCACAAACAACGCCGGAGTTTTGTCAAAACTTGCCAGTGATGTGATGGCTGGCCCCGGACAAAATCCACCTAACGCCCAACCAACACCGAAAATAAAAGATCCCAACATTAAAGCCGGTGTAATCTCTTTTTTGGTTGGCACATGCCAATCAGGGCTTAGTAATGGCGATTTTCTTTTTCTGATTATTTTATAAGTTATAAAATGAACAACAATGGCACCGGCCATAACAAAAATCAGCGATGGATCCCAGTTGCCGAATAAATCTAAAAAGCCAATAACTTTTTGTGGCTGGGTCATACCTGATAAGCCAAGTCCGATTGCAAAAACAAACCCTACAACTAAAGCAGCTAACGAATTTTTCATTAGTAAACTCCTAACATTCTAAAGATATAAACAGCGGCGATTCCTGAGGCCATAAAAACAGCTGTCGCAACTAATGATCGTGGTGACATTCGGCTGATACCACAGACGCCATGGCCACTTGTGCATCCACTTCCCATAATCGTTCCAAAACCAACCAGTAAACCTGCAGCAATCGTTGTCCAAGCATCCGAGGTTAAGGTGTTAGCGAAAGTATTTGGGTTGAGCTGTCCCATGACAAGTCCACCTAAAAACAAGCCGGCAATAAAAAGAACTCGCCACAAAGTATCACCTTTAACCGGCGACAAGGCCCCGTTAATAATTCCACTGATTCCAGTGACACGGCCGTTCCAAAAAAGCATAAGTGATACTGATGTACCAATTAATACTCCACCTAATAAAGCGTTGATCCAATCCTGACTCATATTAAAACTCCTTACTCTCTAACAACTGGTAATTTTTTTTCGTTCCAGCGAAGCATTCCGCCGACCAAGTTAATGGTAAATTTATAGCCTAATTTAATACTTTCTTGTGTCGCTGTGGCTGAACGTACACCACTACGACATACAAAAATAATTTCTTCTGAACGGTCACCTTTTTCTAAGAACGCGCTAAGATCCGGTCCTAAAGTAATCAATTCAGTACCTTCAATATGACCCAGTTCATTGTTGTATTCATCGGCACGTCTGACATCGATTAAACGAAATTTGTTTTTCGTGACATCTTCTCTGTGCTCAAAAAGTTCTTCGACAGTAATTTCAGGCGTACCATTATTTACCTGCGGGTGAAAAATTTGACTGTCTTTAACAACACCACAGACTAAATTTGCCGGTACCGCTTCATGAATCTTTTTAGGATTAGCCAGTTTAAGTTCAGACATAATCTTTTTAAAAGCTTCCAATGAAATTGATTCTTTTAACCGTTCATTATGTTTTTTTTCCGTACCGATCGTCGATGACGTATGGCCACGGTAATCATGGCCGGGGTAAATCACTGTCTCATCAGGAAGCTTAAAAAGCTTTTCTCGCACACTCTTAAACAGCGTTTCTGAGTTTCCTTGTTGAAAATCAGTTCGGCCACATCCTCTGATTAACAGTGCATCGCCGGTAAAAATCAGGCCTTCAAAAGCATAAGTCAGACAGGTGTTGGTGTGCCCGGGTGTTGCGATAACTTTTAGAGTTTTATCCCCCAATAAAAGTTCTTGCCCGTCTTCTAAAGGAATATCGACACAAGCAATTTGAGCTTCTGCGCTTACACCCGATTTCAGCCCTAAACGTTTTCGCAGTTCACCGGCGCCCGTAATGTGGTCAGCATGAATATGCGTGTCTAGTGCATAAATTACTTTTAACCCAAGTTCATCAATCAACTTGGCATCACGCTCTACCATTTCTAGAACAGGGTCGATAATTGCGGCTTCTTTCGTTTTTTTATCAGCGATGATATAGGTGTAGGTCGACGATATGGGCTCAAACAACTGGTGAAAAATAATATTGTTATTCACAGACTCTCCTCTATTAAAAATGTAATTAAATCTTTTATTCGCATGCTTAAGGCCGTCTCCAAAAAGTGGATGGTTAAGTTCAATCCAACGATGGCACTGACTCATAAGAACATAATTATCAAAGCTTTCACAATTTTTAATTATTTCTTGCTCGATTTGTGCCGGAGCTATGATAACGGCCAACTTGTTTCCGATATTTTTTAGAACTTCGGTTATTGTTTCGACCTTAGCAAATTGAGATCCTGGGATATGACCTGAATCAAATTCCGCCTTGCTACGTAAATCCAGCAAACTGATCAGCTCAGGCTCAGTTGTCCAAATGTTATAGATCTGCTCGCATGAAATTTGTGAAATCTTTGAAAAATCCATATCTCTACTATCGTATAAAATAAAAAAACCAATGATGTGCCAGCACATCAATTACCTTGTTATTTTGATCTCTGTCGCCGAAGAGATTCGCCGCGTCTAATTTCGAAACATCCAATGCTGTGCCAGCACATCATTGTCTAGCCAGCTTTTAAGTTAGTCTATTGCCAATCATGTTCATTCAATACGAAGGAGAATATAGTGAATAAACCAAAACTTATCCTGTCAACAACCAGTCCTTACGCACGACGAGTGAGACTGGCGGCTCTGGAGAATAATGTTGATTTTGAAGTCATTGTAGACGTTCCCTGGAACGACAATACAGGGGTGATTAAATTTAATCCGTTAGGCAAAGTGCCTGTTTGGATAACTAAAGACAATGAAGCTATTGTTGATTCGCGTGTAATTGTAGAACTTCTAGAAAATCAAAATGGCTACAAATTCAGCTCACCCAATCCGACTCAGTATTTAGAGATTAAAAGAATCGAGGCCCTGGCTGAAGGAATCATGGACGCTTCGCTTTGCCTATTTGCCGAAAGGAGAAAAAGACCTGAAGATTTGCAACATCCGTGGTGGATCGATCGGCAGTTCGGCAAGCTCCATCGCGGTCTTGAGCACCTGCAAAATATATTGGGATCTCAACAATTTTTATTTGGTAGACGACTTACCGTAGCTGATTTTGCTCTTATCAGTGCGCTCGGTTATGTACAACTGCGCTTTAGTGAGGATTTTTCATTAAAAGAAAAATACCCTGTTCTCATGAATTATTACGAAAAACAAATGCAACGCGAGTCTGTCAAAGCGACAGTTCCGGTTCTTTAAAGAAAAGAGGTCTAAAAACATTTTAAGCTTGATCCTGAAGGGCGATCAAACCATCGCGGTTTAAAATTTGAATTGAGCGTCCCTCTTGTAAAATAAACCCTTCCGTTTCTAGTTCGGCTAAAGCTTTAATAACTGTAGATACCGTGCTGGCGCAAAAGTTCGCAATTTCTTGGCGGGTCCAGTTATGCTGCGGATGCAGGTCTTTTAAATACACTAACGATTGTGCGACGCGAACTTTAATCTCGTTTTCTAAAATCATAACATGCTGGGTTTCGCATCGACGCAATTCTTTAGCTAAAACGTAAACGACGTTTTTTAAGAGTGACTGATCTTTTTCAATTCCTGCCAAAACCGAAGCTTTGGGTATAAATCGAATAGCTGTTGGTTCAAGCGCTATGGTGTTACCGTGATAACCTTCGTCTGAAAAAAGGGCGCGGTGACCAAAAAATTGCCCTTCTCGAAAAAACCTTAGCAGATGCTCTTTGCCAGATGTCGAACTTAAGATCGTTAAGCCCACTAACCCCGACTTAACAAAGTACATTCCTTTAGGAGATTCTCCTTGAGAGTAGATATGGTCGCCCCTTTTAAACTGGAGTGACTGCGATTGCGATTCAAAATACCAATGCATTTCTGGTGTTAGATCAGACCAAAGCTCTTTCGTGTTCATGCAAAAATTCTAGCAAACCACCGGGGCAAATTACACCCTCTAACGCAGGTCATTTGCGCGCATTTATTGGCGGCCAATTTTTTGCAAAAATTATGATCCAGAACATAATTGCAGCCACAGAAATTTGCTAAATTAGGTCATATAGCAAAAGGAGCATATATGAAGCCTATCGTTAAAGAGTTTTTTGACAAAGCCACATGGACTTTAACTTATGTCGTTTACGACTCGGTCACAAAAGACGCTGTCATTATGGATCCCGTGTGGGATTATGACCCGGCCGCTTCAAAAATGTCTACACAATCTGCCGAACAGGTTCTGGCTTTTGTAAAGGAGAATAATTTAAAAGTTCATTATATTTTAGAGACGCATGCTCATGCTGATCACGTCAGCGGCTCGCAGTTCTTAAAAAAAAATCTGCCTGGAGCTAAAATTGGCATCGGCGCAAAAATCACCGAAGTGCAAAAAGTTTTTAAAGATGTCTTTAATTTAGATCCAAACTTTAAAACTGATGGGAGCCAATTTGATTTACTTCTAAAAGAAGGTGAAATCCTAGCAGCCGGCACTTTAAAAATTGAAACTATCTATACCCCGGGCCATACACCGGCTTGTTCAAGCTACGTCGTTGAGGATTCTGTTTTTACCGGTGATGCTTTATTTATGCCCGACTATGGAACTGGACGATGCGACTTTCCCGCAGGAAGTGCCGATGATCTGTATACATCCGTGCACGAAAAACTTTATAAGTTGCCAGACTACTACAAAGTCTATGTCGGTCATGATTATTTACCCAATGGCAGAGCCTTAGCTTTTCAAAGTACGATCGGTGAAGAAAAAGCCAAAAATATTCAGCTTAAATCAGAAACCAACAGAACAGATTTTGTTGAATTCAGAAACACCCGCGATAAATCACTGGCTGCCCCCCGCCTACTGCTGCCGAGCGTGCAAGTCAACATTGATGCCGGACATTTACCAGAACCAGAAGATAACGGAAAAAGATATCTGAAAATTCCAGTAAGAGACTAAGGAGTAACGACCAACCAGTTGCAACTGGCACAGCAAAATTTGACTAGCTATAAATAAAGCATTACGCTTCCGTTATATGAGTACAGTATTGATTTTAAACGGAAGCCCGAATGCAAAAAAAGGTAACAGCAATAATTTTATTAAAATTATTCAAAAGACTTTACCTGCGTCTTTAAAAACTAAAGTCATTCATTTAGCTGAAGTTAAAAAGACGTCTTCTTTATATAAAGACATCGATAAAGCGTCTGGCTTTATTTTTATAACTGGCACCTACTGGGATTCTTGGGGTTCACCACTACAAAAGTTTTTAGAAGAGGCCACTGATCTTGAAGGCACAGAAAGCTTTGTGGGAAAACCCTCGGCTGTGTTTGTCTTAAATCATTCTGTAGGTGGAAAAGCCGTTCTCTCACGTCTTCAAGGTGTACTTTCTACTTTCGGGTGCCTGATTCCGCCGATGAGTGGAATGGTTTATTCACTTGTGACTTCACTGGCTCTTAAAAATTCTCTGTCAAAAAAGTATAAAGATGATTTTTGGTCTTTGGATGATATCTCGATGATCTTAGAAAATTTCGAATTAGCTTTAAATATAAAGACAAAATGGAAAGCTTGGCCCGTTGATCGTAAAAACTTTCGCAAGAACTGGGTCTAAAAACTTTGAAATTAGTTCACAAATTTTATTTAACACATCCTTAAAAATTCCTGTGTCACCACACACGCCCAAACCTTATCGAGCGTGCCTAAAACCAAAAAGCACCGGGCAAATTCTTCAGATCGTTTTTAGCCCGCTCTCGAGCGAAATTTGACCGATATTCGTATAAAAACTTCCTAGTGTCACAATAGCGCGAATTTGCGGCACGTCAGTTGCTCTAATGGAAACCGAACAACAAAACCAAACCATTAGGGGAAAAAACCATGAAAAAGCTATTATTACCGATCGTATCAAGCGCGTTATTATTATTAGTATCATGTAAGCAGGAGTTATCTGGAAGCATTAACATCCTTTCTCAGATATCTTTAAGATCAACTAAGGGTGAAAATGTTCTGTTAGCTCCGCAACACAAAGCCATGAGAGTTAAATTCACTGGTAAAAAAACTTTTGAATTACAATTTAACGACAAAAAATTTGAATTCAAAACTCAACAAAATCTTAAAAAAATTAACGCTGGTGATAGATTAAATTTACCAGCTGGTCAAAACGGACAATCTTATAATTTAGATGCTCAATACACTGTAGATACATCAAGCTCTGGATTAATTCGTTCAGTTGAAAGCTGTACCTATACGGTGACTGAACACCGTTGCCAGGACTTTACACAGCCTAAATCTTGCCAACAAGTGACTGAGTGTGATCCTTCAGGCACAAAATGTAAAACACGTGAAGTATGTACTGGCGGTCAAACTGTAACTAAATGTGGACCAGTATCTGTTAACCGTCATGGTAACCAAGAAGTTGAATACTATAATAGAACTACGACAGATCGTTTAAATGGCGTATTAGTTCACCCTGCTAACGGTGCCGTTGTTGCGAACATTAGCGCTGCTGATAGCGAATCAGAAAAAATCTACCAATACCGCGCAACTTGCCGATAATTGATAGTTAAAATTTGAACTTTCCTTGAGGGCGCTTGACCGAGCGCCCTTTTTTATTTGTGATTTTAATCGACAAGCTGACAGTCGAAATTTTGATTTCTCTTGTCAGTGCAAGCATCCAGAACTTGAAGTTGATGATCACTGGCGCGCGTTGCTAGTTCGTAATAATTCTCTGATAACATCGTCATATCATCGACTTGTAAATCACCCGATGGAATAGCTGGCATATCGAACAACGCTAAAACTAAATCTTGCATATAACGGCTTATACGGCCGTTACCATCGTGAAAACCATGAATACGAACGATCGTTTGTTGAACGAAAAGAGCTAACTCTCGTGGAGTAAAGATTTTCCCATTCCACACAAGAGGTTTATGTTCGCGCATATTTTGAATCATACGATCAAGAAAAGATAAAAGATTTTTGATGTGAGTTTCAGAGTATGCTGGATGCGATGGTTTAAGTAGACCATTTTGAACCAACATAATTTGCGTAAAGCCCGTGGCTTCTGTTGGTTTTGGCTCAAGGCCTAATGCCAGATACATATGATTAATAGCTTGTACATTCGCGGCGACTTCGTTTTGCTTTTCTTTAAGAGTCCAACTGATCTCGGCATCTTTTGCATCTTTGATTGTACCTGGGCCCATCACCATACCGTACTGACCTGATTCATCAGCGGTATAAAAGCTTCTGTGAATTTGTTTGAAGAACTCTAGCGTGAAAGGCTGACCGTTTCTAAGTTGTTCTTTAACTGGATGTAACGTAGCAATGCCCTTACTCCAGTTATCCCAAACTAAGTGACTTCTTTGCGCGATAGGAACTTCGTAATCTTCGGGTTTAATTTGAAAAATCACATTTAACGGAATATTTTCTCGGCGCGCTTTTTCAAAACTATAACGATCTACATAACGTAAACCTTGGTAGTAGTTTAAACGGCCCATCGGACGGCCCATTTCAGCCAACTTCTGAGAAACCTTACCCATCTTAAGCGTGTATTCACACTCAAATTCAACCTTTCGGTAATACTGTCTTAGCTCGCTTCTACTAAAAGAAGGATCTGTCACCTTAACAGCTTGCCATTGGCAAACCAGCGGGGTTGCTAAGGCTACCTTAGAGATTAATAAGACTGAAAAAGACACCGTAAAACGTACTAGATTTTTCATGAAGAAATACCTATGAAAGATGTATTCCCGGTTTTAAAGAAATATAGAAGCTTTGGATTTACCGATCTGTACTGAGGTTAATCACTACAGGGAAAATCTTACTTAGCTAGTTTTTTGGAGCGCTAAACGCTTAAATTGCTGGGCTGTCATTAATGTCGCAGATCCAGCCGTGAAATCGAAGACGATTTTGATGTCGTTTTTTAAAAGCTGCTTTTCGACCTGCTCTTTTTTCTTTTGAAGACTGATCTCAACCGCCCCGTAATCAGTGCCTTCGCGTAAGACAAATTCTTCGATTAAAGCATCGATAATTTCTGGCGATAGCTTTTCTCGGGGAACTTCAATAGGAGGAAGGATTTCAGGGCTGTTTTCTGGATTCATGTTAGGCATATTTGCATGGGGAAATTAGGGCGTCAAACTCGCAGCCAGCTTAAGAATTGTTATGTAACGCACAATTCAACAATTTTGCCGCAAAAGTAGTGCACAGCTTGGATAATTTTCGCTAAATTAGACTCTTTAGAGGTTTAATTATGTCTCAAGCTCAAAAGCCGCAATTTGGTCCACCGACTGATGTGAAATCTGTTCTAGCGATGCACAAGCGTCCGAAAAAAGCTGTTATTACAGCAGGTATGCCGTACGCCAACGGTCCTTTACATTTGGGTCACTTAGCTGGAGCGCATGTTCCTGCTGATATCTATGCGCGCTGGATGCGTATGTTAATCGGCGCTGAAAATGTTTTATTCGTTAACGGTAACGATGATCACGGCTCAACTTCTGAAGTCGCAGCGAACAAAGCTGGTAAAACGATTCGTGAATTTATCGATACAATTCATGAACAACAGAAATTAACTTTAAAAAATTATTCTATTCAAACAGATGTGTTTACAGGAACTTCTCGTCCTGAGACCTACCCGCTTCACGAAAAATACTCGCAAGATTTCTTACGCCGTTTATATAAAAACGACATGTTAGAAAAACGCGTGACAAAACAATGGTTTGATCCGAAAGCCAACCGTTTCTTACAAGATCGTTTTGTTCGCGGCACTTGCCCTAATTGCGCAAGCACTGAAGCTTATTCTGATGAATGTGATGCCTGCGGAGCGAAGTTTGATCCGAGTGAATTAAAAGATCCGCGCAGTCAATTAACTGATGCCACACCAGAACTTAAAGACACGGCTCACTGGTGGCTTAACATGTGGAAAGTGGCTGATCCGTTAAAAACTTGGATTGATACAAAACAAAAAGCTTGGCGTACGGGTGTGATTCAAGAAGTGACAAACACAGTGTTAATCGGTTGTCGTTTTGAAAATACTCACGAGCCAAAATACAAAGAAATCAAAGACACTTTACCAAAACATAAATCGCGTTATGTGCCTGGTAAAAAAGTTGAATGTTTATTTGATAACAAAGCTGATCTTGCGACCGCGCAGTCAGTGTTAGAAGCAAACGGTATTCCATCTGTGATTACTGATCACTGGGGTTACCGCCCGATCACGCGTGACGTATCAAATGGTATTCCTGTACCACCAGAGATTGATCCAGAAATGAAAGGTAAAACACTTTACGTGTGGCCCGATTCATTGATTGCTCCGGTTGTGTTTTCACAAGTAGCTTTAAAACAAAGTGGCCGCGATCCAGAATCTTACAAAGATTTCTGGTGTGATCCTGAAGCAACTGTTGTTCAGTTCTTAGGGCAAGATAACGTTTTCTTCTATGTGATTATGCAAGGTTCGATGTGGTTAGGCCAACAAGCTAATCCTCAAGTTCAACCCGTTAAAGGTGATTTACAAATGACAGAAATCTTAAGCGTTTACCACTTAATGGTGAATGGCGAAAAGATGAGTAAATCAACGGGCAACTTCTACTCTGGTGATCAACTTTTAGAGATGGGTTATTCATCTGAACAAGTTCGTTATTACTTAGCGATGTTATCGCTTCCGGTAAAAGCTTCGAATTTTGATTTTGCTCATTTTGCTGAACGTAATAAATTTTTAGCGGGCCCGTTAAATGCGGCTTTAGAAAAACCTATTTCAGCTTGTCATTCAAAATTTGGCGGAGTTGTTCCTGAAGGAAAACTGATCGGTAAAGCCGAAGCCGAAACTGTGAAGCTTGTGCAAATGTACTTACGCTCAATGCAAAAAGGCGATTATTCAACTTTACTGGGCCAGGTAGAAAACTACGCACGCCAAATTAATTCATTATTTACACAGTACAAACCGCACGATGACCGTGGCGTTGAAGCTGATCGTAAAGATGCGCTTTACACATGTTTTTATGTCTTAAAAAACTTAATGATCATGCTTGCGCCATTTGCTCCGCAAACGATGAATGAAGTTCGTAAAACATTAAACTTACCTGAAAGCGTTATGCGCGCTGACGAGTTAGGAACTGGCTTACCTGCAGGTCATAAAATTAATCCTAAGGGTGTATACTTCCCGGCTGTGGCTGACGCGGCTCCCGCTGAAGAATAATTACGAATGAATATTTTAAATCTTCTAACAGCTAAAGATTTACGAATTGCCGCCGGTCAAAAAAATTACACTGGCGCTGTTTTAGAATTAGCTGAGAAATTCGGAGCTAAAAAGCTTGGCTTTCATTTAGAAGTGATTGATCCAAAAAACTTTTCTTGTCCCTATCACTGGCATTCTGACGAAGAAGAATTATTTCTTGTACTTGAAGGTGAAGCAATTGTTCGTTGCAATAACGAGTTTCGCAAAGTTTCACCCGGTGATGTGATTTTTTACCGCACAGGCCCTGAGACCGCTCATAATATGTATAACCATACAGATAAGCCTTTTAAATTTTTGGCTATTGCTAATGTCTCTGACAATGATGCCTGCCAATACCCTGATTCAAAAAAAATCAGCAGCCCCAACGGTTTTATGCAAAATGGGCAGGTTGTAAATTATTTTAAAGATGAAGAAGATCCAGCCAAATATTGGCCAGAACACGCTCTACAAGGTAATGTTTAGAAAAACCTTAACAAAACGCTGACCCAATTTTTTGAAAAGTTGTGTTATCTAATCCCTACAAAACCGAATAGGGAGTTTTATGAAAGCTTTAATCGCTACCATCGTTCTATTTACTACTTTTAATGTATTTGCTGGCCCTGAAGATCATATCGCCAACCAAACATGCTACAGAATAAATCCAAAACAAGTAGCCCTTGCGGATAACAATATTCCACAACAAATTTGCTTAGAAACTTTAACTGTTAATACTGATGGCACAGAGATCAGCGCTTACAGCTACTTTATGCCTAATTTATTTAACAATTTAAAAGTTACTTAC
This sequence comes from Pseudobdellovibrio sp. HCB154, assembly GCF_046267985.1. Taxonomy (GTDB): domain Bacteria; phylum Bdellovibrionota; class Bdellovibrionia; order Bdellovibrionales; family Bdellovibrionaceae; genus Pseudobdellovibrio. Next base: position 1,878,411 of record NZ_CP176530.1, read on the forward strand.
CATGCGAGAAGAAATGAAAATGGTTTTTCATTCAGATCAGAAAATATCTTAGTTGATAAATGGGAATCAGGCTGCGGCGATGGCGAACGCGTAGTTCTATCTATCAAAGGTCAAACTGATAACGATGGCGTTGCTGGCGTTGAATACTTAGATATTAAAGTTACGCAAGAAATGACAAATGACACTTGCCATTCTCAGCCGCAAGAAACTGTTTTCACTTATCAAATTCACTAATCTACGAGTCAAAAATCCCGCGAAGTGCTTCATCTCGAACAGCTCTTCGCGGTAAAGTCTGTACCAAAATACCCGTTGTAAAAAAAATAAATCTCAATTATTTCATTTGCTCTTTTGAAACAAAAACCACTGCGAACGCTCGCAGGAAATGGAGCAATTATGTTTTTAGCCAATCTCATTTTTTCGTTATTTCTATCACAAGCCCACGCAGCCCCTGGAGAAACTTTTAAAGTTGAAGCTACGTACACAAGAGCGGATTTTTCAGATCGCGGTTTTGATGTAAAGTTAAGTTCAATCGTTGATCATATCACTTACACCGTTGAAGTTAAAACTGAACTACAGCAAGTTGTTACAAATATTCTATCAATTGAAGACGGGGTAACTGCTTATCACGAAGAGATGAAACCTGATTTTACTTTTGGCGATTGTCACGGAACACAAACTGCTGTTGGCCAATACGAAGCTTTTAAATTAAACGAAGTACCTCTCGGTCAAGCCGTGATTGTTCGCGAGCCCGTACAAGCTCCAAATGCGCCAAAACCTCCGGGAACACCAGGCTCAGCACCGGGCTTTCCACAAGGTAGACCATCTTATAAAATCGCGACCCTTTTAACTGGCGTTGAACATTTACGTGGTTGGAATTTTACTTTCGACAATGCCGCGTGTGCTTTACCCAACATTCCGGAAGCAGATATGGCTTTCGTTAAAACGTCTCTTGAGTTTGATAGTAAAGATTTAAAAACCACAGGTACGTCAGTCATCGTTGACAAAACTGAAAATGGCTTTGGTTGGGTATTTAAAATTACTCGCTTACCGCTTAATTAAAGCTAAATTTCTGTTTAAGTTTTTTATGCCTGTGTTCGAAAAATTTTCGAATAACTAAGGCAGACAAACTCTTTAACCTCAGAGGCTCAAACGTCAGTTCGTCAATGACTGACGTTTCACCTTCGCTCACAGGAACAATCTTTCGTTCATGGCGCCAGTATTTCATCGAAGCCATATTTGACTCTTCAACAAAGCCCTTTAGCGGCGTTAAACTTTTTAATTGAAGGTCTGTGTGATCAATCGGAAGAATTCCAAATAACAAAACCCAACTGCGAAAATTAGCGTCTGGTTTTCTAGGATAAATATCAGCGAGCGTTTTATACCCCTTTGGTACTGTTAGGCGCATAAACGGCAACATTTCAAAAGTTAAACCTTCTATCGAGGTAATACTTTGCCAAACTTGCTCAGGCGTAGCTTTAAGCTTTGATTCAAACTTTAACGATATCATACGTCTTTATTGTTACCTTTGTGCTAGTGAAAGTCTAATCCTTACCTAGTAGCCCGATACCCTTCTGTTATACTTAAAACATCAAACAGGAGGAATTTATGGACAACACTGCATTAACTGTATTTGCTGGCGGGGTACTTGTGTTTTGCGCCGCAACTCTTGTGTACTTAGCGCTACTTTTCTTTTTTCCGGAATGGGTTGGCGTTACTGGCCAAGTCGCTCGCGACGCTGAAAAAGCTCATACTAAAGGATCAAGTTCAGAAGAAACTGGCTTTGGTAAACACCTAAGCTAAATAGATTCACTTAAGTGCTTTAACCTTATCGCGAAAATTTGATGGCGAAATTTTCGCGGCTTTCGTGAAAAACCGTGTAAAGTAGTTCGCATCATCAAAACCAAGCTCATAACCTACTTCAGCTACGCTCATGTCTGAATACGACAATAACCTTTTAGCTTCTAACATGAACCGCTCTTGAATTACCGCACGCGGAGATTTTTTAAGGCTTCGGCTCACCTGCATAGTTAAGGCTTTCGGTGTCATATTCATTTTTTTCGCGTAAAAACCAACTTCATGTTCGGTCTGATAATACTCATCTACTAAATGCTGAAATTTCTCGACAAGACTTGAAGTATTATGTTGCGTAACGTTTTCTGAAGCGCGCAGTAACGGAACTAACAAACTTTGCAATAAGCCTTCAAGACTTACTTCGAAGTACTCAGATTTATTCGTAAATTCAGCGATCATTAATTCACAAGTTGTTTCAAAATCTTTCCAAAACGATTCTTTTTTAAAAACTATAGCATCTTGAATTAACGGAATTTGTTTTAATAAAAATAATGATTTCACAGAAACTGAAGGCAGCGATTCACGGGTAAACTCGATCACATAGCCTTGCGCACCCTTTTCAAAAACCCAGGCGTGCACTTGGCCTGGCTTCATAAAGAAAATCTGACGGCCGTTGATTTTGTGCTTTGTGAAATCAATCTCGTGCCAGCCCTTACCTTTTGTGACAAAGGTTAATTGATAAAAATCATGACGGTGCGGAAAATCAACTTTGGGCTTTAAACGAGCTGGTAAAGTTTCAACACGAATTTCGCCGGCCAAGGCTTTTTCAACACCTAGCGCTTCGATCGGGTAAAGGATTTTTAAGTTTTTTTCGTTTTTTGAAACTGATTTCATCAATAACTAAAATACAGTTATTTTAAGTTATTTGTCATATTTAAAAACGCATCGACGCTAGACATAGTCTCGGGAGAACTAAACGCAGACCCTGGGCGGCTTCCCGACCAGCGGTGCGACATATTTTCAATGCGCACAAATTCAAGCGCAGTGCCATCTGGAAATTTAACCGCCATATCAAGTTTTTCTTGATCTCGAGACTGTTTGAATTCAAAAGAATTGTTCGCTTCAGCATCATCATTTAAATCGAAATAATGCACAGCTTGCGCAAAGCCACTTAAACCCGACTTCCACGGTAAGATATGATCTTTTTTGCCGTGAAAATATAAAATATTTTTTAATTTTCTTTGACTTAAATTCGTTGAAGCGCAAGCTAAAGCCTCTTTCGCTCCCGTAGCTACACCTTCTTTTGAGTCCATTGCCTTGTTGTAGTCAAACGGCCCGCCCGAATGAAGTAGCGCTGCTTTAAAAATTTCTGGAAAACACAAAGTTAAGTGCTGCGCAAAGATTGCTCCTGAAGAAAATCCACCAATAAAAATTCTTTCAGGATCAGCCTCGCCCGAATCAATATGCTTTTGAATTTCTTTGATGACTTCCATAAATTCGCCATCACGTTTTTGCATTTCATCTGAAAAAAAGTTCCAACATTTTAAGACATTTAATTTTGAATCTTGATAAGGGGCGATGATGATCGGATTAAGTGATTTCGTTTTCTCTACGATATCTGTAACTGCGACAAAGGTATCTACTTTTTGGCGGCAGCCGTGAATCCACAAGATCAGTGGGCGCTTAACTGCACTGTCTCGTTCTGAGACACTCGTATTTAGGTTATAATACTTGTACAAAATATCGGCTTGAGCTGCTTGTGAAGTCAAAAGCAGCAATGAATGAGTCAGCAGTAAAATTAAAGCCCAAAAGTGTATTTTCATCCTAAGAACTACTTAAAGCAAAAGCTACTCCCACCATCTCAAATAAGTTATTTTTTAGAATGACTAAGTGTTCACTATTAGACCCAGCGACAATTATTGCTGTAGACTGTTCACATGGCAGAAACCTGTACGGTCGACATTGTAATTTGCTCCGGATGTATGGGAGCAGTGGCTCTTACCCCCGAAGCGCACGATCAGTTTTTAGCTGACGTGAAAGCCGGGCTTGAAGCCAAACGCCCTGATCGTATTTGGAATATTTCGACTTATTCTTGTTTTAGATTCTGTCCCGATAAGCGCATCACCGTGAGTGTTGCCCAGCAGATGACTATGACTCGTGCGGCCAGTGTCGAGAGTGTGATTGCCGAGATTTTGAGCTTTAAAAACATCTAAAAACCTACTACATTAGTATGCATGAAAAAGACAATTTTAAGCGGAAGTACAGTCACTGGCGATTTAACCCTTGGTAACTATATCGGGGCCATCAACACGTGGACACAATTACAAGATGAATACGACTGCTTATATTTCTTAGCTGATCTTCATGCTTTAACAGTGCATCAAGACCCTGAAGTTCTTCGTAAGCGCACACACAGTTTTTTTGCGCAGTACTTGGCACTTGGTCTTGATCCAAAGAAAAATATTATTTTTGCGCAATCACAAGTTCCGCAACATACAGAACTTTCTTGGATTTTAACGTGCTTAACTCCGATGGGTTATCTAAACCGTATGACTCAGTTTAAAGAAAAAGCTGAAAAACATGTGAAAAACATCAATGCTGGATTATTCACTTATCCGGTATTAATGGCGGCTGATATTCTTTTATACCAAGCTGATTTAGTTCCGGTAGGAGAAGATCAAAAACAACATTTAGAATTATGCCGTGATCTAGTTGGTTATTTTGAAAATCGTTATGGTAAAGGTATTTTTAAAATGCCAGAACCAATGATCGGCAAAACTGGCGCACGTATTATGTCGTTACAAGACCCGACTAAAAAAATGTCGAAGTCTGATGAAAACGATAAAAACCGCATTTCAATTATCGACGACGCTAAAGCGATCGAGAAAAAATTTAAATCAGCTGCTACAGATTCTGGTTCTGAAATTAAATACGATGTTGAAAATAAAGCCGGCGTTTCAAACTTACTTACGATTTATTCAGTATTAAGCGGAAAAACCATCGAACAACTTGAAAACGAATATGTTGGAAAAATGTACGGCCATTTAAAAGTTGATTTAGCTCAAGTCGTGATTCAAAAACTTGGTCCGGTTAAAGATAAGTACGATGATTTAATGAAAAATCGTGATTACTTAGATCAGTTATTAGTTGAAGGTGCTGAACGCGCTGAAGCTCGTGCCGAAGCTACAATTAAAAAAGTTTACGACACTGTCGGTCTTGTAAGACGCAGATAAGGTTTTATGGCTACTGAAAAGTTTTTAGATATTCACGGTGGCCAAGTCTTTGTTCGCATCTGGGAAAAGAATAATAATTTAATTCCGGTGATCATGCTTCACGACTCTTTGGGTTGTGTGGAGACTTGGCGTGATTTTCCGGAGAAACTTTCACAACACCTTAATCGTACCGTGATCGCCTACGACCGTTTAGGTTTTGGTCAATCTTCTGAGCGTATAGCACCTCCGAGTTATGGTTTTATCGAAGAAGAATCTAAAATCATCGCTAAAATCACCCAAGCTTTAGAAATTAACGAATATATTCTGTTTGGTTATAGCGTGGGTGGTGCGATGAGTTTGATTGCGGCTAAAAATAATCCACAATGCAAAGCCGTGATCAGTGAATCAGCGCAAGTTTTTGTTGAAGAACAAACAAAAGCTGGAATTGTTAACGCTATAGCTTTTTATCAAGACCCTGTGAAATTTGATAAATTAAAAAAATATCATGGCGAAAAAACTACGTGGGTTTTTAAGGCCTGGACTGACACTTGGCTTGCACCAGAATTTGCTAACTGGAGCTTACTTTCGCACCTACCCGACGTTCTTTGTCCGGTGCTAGTGATTCACGGTGATAAAGACGAATACGGCTCTTTAGCTTTTCCTGATGGAATTGCTACGACTGTTGCAGGAAACTCTAAAAAAGTTATTTTACACAACTGTGGCCATATTCCGCATCGCGAACATGAAACAGAAGTTTTATCTGAAGTTAAATCATTTTTAGATCAGACATGCCCGTAACTATTTCTAGAATTCTTCATGCTGGTTACGAATTTAAAACTGATAAAGCTCAGATTTTTTTTGATCCGATTTTTGAAAACCCTTTTAGCCGTAACTGCTATGCCTTTCCAGAAATTCAATTTGATCTGGAAAAAATTAAAAACTTAAAGCCTGATGCCGTTTTTATTTCTCATCATCACGATGATCATTGTTCGTTTGAAAGTTTAAATTTATTAAATCGTGATATTCCAATTTACATGTACTGCGTGCATGACGAAATGTTCACTCTTATTCGTGAATTAGGATTCAAGAACGTCTACCCGCTTGAACTGGATAAATCAGTTATGGTGGCAGATTTGGAAGTTATCCCCCGCCGAGCGCTTGATCGCGACGTGGATTGTCTTTTTCAGATTAAGTCGCAAGGTTTAAATGTTTTAAATGTCGTTGATTCGTGGATTGATGAAGAGACGATGCATTTATTAATCCAAAACAAACCGTGGGATTTAATTTGTTGGCCGTTTCAGACCATGCGTGAGGTTGAAGTTTTATCCCCTCACCGTTATAAGGCTACGCCACAAACCTTGCCCTCTGAGTGGCTTGCGCAATTAAAAGAGCTCAACCCTAAAACTGTTATTCCAAGCTCTTGCCAATTTCAGATGGAATCATGGTCTTGGTATAATGAAGCTTTTTTTCCTATTTCTTACACACAGTTCTCAGACGAAGTGACTGCGGTTTTGCCTGAAGCTCAGATTCAGCGTTTAAACCCTGGAAAATCGATTTTGTTGAACAATGAAAGTTTAACTGAGTCCTCACCGCTGACGTGGATTACTCCAGTTTGCGATCAAGATATTGACTACAAATATAATTTAAATGTTGTTCCGCAAAAGACTGAAGATATTGCTAAACACTTTCCCGCACTCACTTTAACTGAACAAAAAAGAGTTGAAGAATTTTGTAAATCAGAAATTTTAGCTAAACATCAAGAACTGGGCCCATCGGCTGATCCCTATTTTGTTAAGCCACGTATTTGGGAACTTTCGTTATTTAATAACCAAGGCCTAAAGAAAGCTTATTTCTACCGTCTAGAAGAAGATAACTTACAACTTCTCACGCAAGCGCCAGCGCAAGTTGATTGGTTTACCGAAGTATCAGAGCGAAAACTATTTGCGGCGTTAGAACTAGGTGAGTCGTTAACTTCGATGTACTTAAGAATCACATGCGAAAATGAAGATGTGGATATTATTGAAGATCCGCTCATTCGTTCATTATTTAGTGAAGGATTTGCGAGCTATCAGAAAGCTCAGCTGTTAAAATTGAAATCAAAAAATTAAATCTTAGTAATGAGGTGGCTTTTCGTGGCCGCGGATTTCGTTGTCACCACTTTGAAAAGACTGAATCTGAATTTTTAATAATTCTAAGTTTTTTTCAAGCGCAATGATTAGCTTATCTTGCTTATAAATAACATCACTTAAATCTTCGATAGTTTTATCTTGATAAGCAATTTTAGTTTCTAATTCAATCAGACGCTGTTCGATATCCATAGCCTTTTAAAACAAGAATGCGGCTAAAGATCAATCTTTAATCTTTGGCCGCATCAAAATTACCGTACTTAGCACTCCTAATAGGTTGAATTAGGCACCGTTTGCGGAGGCATCGTCTCTGGAGCTACTGTTCCAGAAGCTGGCCCTCTCGCTCGACGGTCACGACGATCTCCCATCGTAGCATCGCTGCCCATTCTTGAATCGCGAGATGGGTCCATGGGATCCATGGTTGTGACTTCGCTAGGCGCTGTTTCTTCAACACCAGCAGGGGCACCACCTGTAGTCGCTGTTGGAGTTGTGTTCGTTGTTGTACGTGTTGCACTTACACCACCAGGTGCTGTGGTAGAGCCTAAGGCAGCGCCATTGGCTTGTGGTTGGGCTTGGGCTAAAACCCAAGCGCTGTAAGTACTTGTTAATAGAACTGCAAAAAATTTAATATTACGTTTTAACTGCATATTCACCTCTCTATTTAACCATGGCTTGAACTTCTTTGGCGTGAGCTAGATGCACAGTGATCGCATCACGAGTTTTTTCTAAGTGCGCTTTATAAGCCATGTTTTGCGCGCTTTCGATTAAAGACTCGACCGTATTTAAAGCTTTTTCATGCATCATCACCTGCTGATCCATGTAAGCGCGGTCAAAATCTTCTTTAGCTGTTTTTTTAAGAGTTTTTTCAGCATCTTCGGCTTGGGCTTCTAAAGACTTACTCATGTCTGTTTTTTTAAAGTCGAAGTCCTGTTTTCTGGCCACGCGTTTTGTGTCTTTTTCATTTTGCTTATGTTGATCGACCATCATTTTCGCGTAATCTTTCACTTGTTTATTTGTAGCTTTACGTTTTGCCAATTGCCCGATATCGATTTCACCTTCATTTAAAGTCACCATCACTTCAGCACTTTCACCGTCAGAAAAAGCCACAGGCATTGTACTTGAAGTTTTTGCCATCATATCTGTTGTTGTATCTTCGGCGCTGACTGTTTTTACATAGCCGAATGTCAGCGTTAACAGAGTCAGCGTGGATAATAATAGTTTTTTCATTTGAACTTCCTCCTTGAGATTTTGTTTTGTCGCACAAACTCAAAATAAGGTTGCAAAGGTGTGGCCAAAAGATGCGGGGTTTATTACCTCGAAAATGAAAATTTAATTTGGTTTACGACACATAACAGTGCTAGTCTTTGAGTCATGAATTCATGGGTAAGTTTTCTTCCAGCACTTTTAGGCGTAGTCGTTGTTTTACAAGCAGGACTGAACAAAAAAATTTCAGCCGTATGGGGAATCAGCGGCGCAGTTTTACTGAATGCTTTAGTGTTTTTAGTGATCGCCATCGTAGCCTACTTCTTTGTGCCTAACATGAAAGGCAACATTGAGCTTAAAAGTTTTAACTGGTGGTATTTAGTTCCTGGAACTTTAGGTTGTATTCTTGTGTTTGGTGGGCCTATGGCGATTATGCGCTGGGGAGCAGTTCATACTTTTATTTTAATTATTTCAGCGCAACTTTTAGCAAGCTTAGTTTGGGATTCGCAAATTGAAGGTATGCCGGTATCAACAATGCGTATTGCAGGTATTGCCTTAGCTTGGATCGGTGCAGTTCTGGTATGCAAGGCCTAGTCAGCTACTACGCCACTATTCAATCGTTAGTTGAAGTTGGCCTTGGAAGCTTTTTACACGCTTTTCATATTCCTTTTTCGGGCCACGCGCTTTCGTTGAATCAGGGGTTGATCTTAACCCAAGCTTGTCAAAAAACTGAAAGCCGCAAAGAAGCGGTTACGGCAACAAATAGCATTTCAATTATCACAGCGATTCTAAAATCACTTTCTCCGATGGGAAAACGCCTAACCCCAATGCTTGCAATCAGCATGCAGGGTTTTTTATTTTCTTTAGGTATTCTAATTTTAGGAAATAACATCTTGGGAATGATTTTAGGTATTAGCCTTTTATCACTTTGGGGATTTGCTCAACCGTTACTGTTTGCTTATTTATTTTTTGGTGAAAAATTGTTTTTAGCCATTGAAAAACTTTGGCTTGATATTGCAGAAAAACTTTCTTTATCACCTGAATATGGCCTACGTATTTTAATTGGCTTTGTGTTACTTAAAGTTCTTTTATCGTGGGTGGTCGCTTTTATCGGCTGGAAGTACCCGACTTGGATTACTGAAAAATATTTTACAAAAATCATGAAGTACAAAGACTTAACGACAAAAAGTCTTAAGAATAAAAAATCATTAAGTGCCACACGTGGTGCTTTAAAAGATCTTTTAAACCCGTGGATGATTTTATCAATGGTGTTAACTATCGCATTTATGCTGTTAACTGAAAAATCAGATTACTTTCAAGTTTTTGTTTATTCTCTGCGAGTTATCGCTATCGCGTATTTAGTATTTTTTATTCTGCGTGCGTTTCCGCAAAGCTGGATCAAAAAAGCGCTTACGTCTTTTCCCACTTTATCAAAGACTGTTGACCGTTTACTTGATCGCGAACCTGAATCAACTGACCCGAAATACTAATCGCAATCTCATAAGGATGATTTTGCCCAAAGGGAATTCCAATCGGACAATGAAAGTCTTTAAGCGTTTCAGCTTGAATACCGAACTCTTGTAATTCTTTACGTAGCCTCATGCCTTTAACTTTGCTTCCCATGTTTCCGATATACGGTGCCTCTGGGTGAATCGTGAAAAGCTTTTTTAGAATCGGCAGATCCATCGCATGACCTTGAGTCATGATCACAAAGAATGAATTCTTATCCAGAGTTTCAACAACGCTTGGCGGATCTTCTGAATGAATTTTCTTTAAGTTAAAAGATTCAGGTAATTTATCTAACCACTCAGTACGGTTATCTACACAGGTGATTTGGCAGTTTAAATTTAATAGGACACGAATCAACGCTTGGGCTACGTGGCCTGCGCCAAAAACTACGATAGGCCAGGTGGTATAACGGTGAACTTCAAAAAGATAAGTGATTTCTCCACCACAGCTCATGCCAATATCTTTTTGCAAATTCCACGTGATCAGTTCTGGGCCTGTTTTGTTTTCTTTTAACAAATCTTGCGAATGCGCAATAGCTTTGGCTTCAACTCGGCCACCGCCCACTGTGCCCCAATGAAGACCGTTTTCTAAAATAATAGCCTTAGCCCCAGCATCTTGCGGAGCTGAGCCGCGCGAACCTATAACAGTCACAACCACAAAAGATTGCGCTGCATTTTTTAATTCAAAAGCCACATCGAAATAAGTTTTCATTATTTCTTAGTCCACTTTTTGAAAAGTTCTGGATGCATAGCTTTTAGAATTTCTTCGTTTGTCGCTGGTAATTCCATGTGTGGATATTTCAATTTAAACGGCGATAAGCCTTTCATCGCATCGTGGATCGCTGTCCACACGCTTAAGCATAATAATAACGGCGGCTCACCGGCCGCTTTTGTTCCGCGAACGTTAGGTTTATTTTCGTTATTGTTTAATAAACGCACGTTAAAAATTCTTGGCGTATCTTGAATATTCGGAATTTTATAAGTACTTGGTGCGTGCGATAATAAAAAGCCGTTTTTATAAAATAACTTTTCTGTCGTTACCCAACCCATACCTTGAATAAAAGCACCTGTAACTTGACCTAAATCAAGACCTTCGTTAATTGGGCGCCCTAAATCCATAATGATATCGGCGCGAGTCACTTTAGCTTCGCCTGTGTCGCGATCAATGCTTACTTCAGAGCAAGCTGCCCCTTGAGTAAAATATAAAAACGCTGTGCCCTTGCCAGTCAGTTTATTAAACGATAGACCCGGAAACTTATAGTGAGCGTATTCGCTTAAGGCAATACGATTATGATAAGCTTCAACAACTAACGAATGAAAAGTCATACGTTTTTCGGGATGTTTCGCTGAGAAAACTTGGCCCTCTTTAAAAGTAATACCGTGATATTCAGCAATACCTGAATTCCATTCAGCCCCTTCGTTTGGATCATTTGTTAAATGCGCGTTTTTAACTTCGACTTCTTCTTGTGTTCCCAGACCAGCTGTATGCCTTGCCCATTGGCTTTCTGGAATATCAAAAAGCTTAAGAGCTAATTCACTTAAACGCATTTTAATACGACGAACTGCTAAGATCGCAGCAGCGCCATTTAAATCTGTTCCTGATGAAGCGGCCGTTGGTGACGTGTTCGCATTTTTATCTGTTGATGTTGGCATCATACGAACAGCACTACGTTGCAACCCTAGTTCTGAAGCGATCAGTTCAGAGATACGGGCATTCACACCCTGACCCATTTCAGTCGCCCCCGTTGTGGCTTGTAATGTGCCATCACGGTGAATAATCACTAACGCATTCGCCTGATTTAAAAATCTTGTCGTGAACGAAATACCAAACTTAACCGGCGTTAACGATAAACCTTTAAGAGGAAGAGAACGATCTACTAACGCTTTAGCGTTATGCGCTTCAATTTCTTTGCGACGAGCGACGTAGTTACTTTCTTTTTCTAAATCACTTAAAAGTCTTGGCAGACAGTTATTTTCGACAACTTGATCGTAGTGCGTGACATTTCTTCCGCCTTCGTCCGTGTAGCAATTTAGTTTTCTGATTTCTAAAGGATCTTTTCCTAAATAGTGTGCGACTTCTTCAATAATTTTTTCAATCATCGCTACACCTTTTGGGCCACCGAAACCACGAAACGCCGTGTGCGGATGGTAATTCGTACGGCACACTTGTCCTGTCACACGAAGATGCGGAATAAAATACGCGTTATCTGAATGAAGCATCGCGCGCTCCATAATCGATGTCGAAAGATCGGCGTAAGCTCCACCATCAGAATAAAGTTTTGCATCAAGAGCTGTGATATAGCCATTATCATCAAAACCTACGTTATAAAAAACTTCAAACGGGTTACGTTTACCCGTCATCACCATATCGTCATCTTTTGTTAAGACAATACGAGCTGGCACATTTAGCTTTTGTGCCACTAGGGCTGCATAAGCGGCAATCGGAGCGGCTTGTGATTCTTTACCACCAAAGCCTCCACCCATACGTTTTACGATCACAGTCACATCTTTTGAACCAAGACCAAGACCGTGTGAAACCACGTGCTGGCATTCTGTAGGATGTTGTGACGAAGAATGAACTTCAATCTGCCCGTCTTCTTTTGGATAAGCGATTGCCACATTACTTTCTAAATAAAAATGATCGGCGCCGCGAATAACTAGCGAGTTTTCAAGTTTATTAGGCGCAGAGGCTAAAGCTTTTTCAACTTCACCACGCTCGATTTTACGAGAACCAGCGATAAATGATTCCTGCGAGATCGCATCCTGCACTGATAACACAGCTGGTTTTACTTCGTAGGTAACTTCAATTAACGCTTTACCGGCTGCTGCTGTATCAGGATTCGTTGCCGCGATTAAAGCGATTGCCTCACCAGCAAAGTTTACTTCAGTTTCTGCAAGTAACGGCTGGTCTTGAAAAATCGTACCCCAAATATTGTGGTGAAAATCTTTACCTAAGAAGATGCCTTTAACACCGGGTGATTTTAAAGCTTTATCAATATTGATTTTTTTAATCTTAGCTTTGGCGTGTGGGCTGTAAAGCACATCTACAAAAAGTTCGTTAGAATGATAGGCTCGATCATCAACGAATTCACTTCGACCCGTTACGTGCGTATGAGCTGAATCATGCGGAAGATTACTCATGACCTACTCCTTGCTCACGAAAGAATTTATGAAATAGATTTTCAGCAACGACATGACGAAACGCACTTGTCGCACGTAAATCACTTAACGGCGTGATTTCTGTGTGAAGTAATTCAAGGGCTTGCGCTAGCTTTTCAGCACTTACTTTTTCGTTGGTTAAGCTTTTTTCAGTTTTATACAAACGAACTGTCGTAGCAGCGACTCCGCCGAATGCTAATTTAATATCTTTAATTTTGGTTTTTTCTTTATCGGCCCAGGCAACACGGGCTGCAAAGTTAACAGCTGAAATATCTAAATCTTTACGCTGTGAAATTTTATAAAGCGCTAAAGATTCGTTCTTTTGTGGAATATCAAAATGTAAAGCCACAATAAGTTCTTTCGGCGAAAGATTGATCTTACGGTAATCCAAGAAAAACGATTCTAGTTTTACAAAACGTTTGCCTTTAGGCCCGTGAATTTCAACTTCAGTATTCATCGTAAGTAAAAATGGCGGCGTATCTGCAATCGGTGAAGCATTCGCCACATTACCAACTAAAGTCGCCACATTTTTAATTTGCGGTGAAGCAAATAAATCTAAGAACTTTGCGAACTCTGGAATAAGATCTTTAACATATAAACGTAAATCGCTCAGCGTTACACGAGCACCTACTGATAAACGTGTCTTGCCGTCTTTTTCGATGTCATACAGCTCAGGAATTAAATGTAAGCTTAACGCTTGAGTTAACCGAAGTTTACGTTTGTTGTGAACAACGCCTAAGTCAGTCGAAGCTCCAACGATACGCACCGATTTATTTTTGCCAAGATAAGCTAAGGCTTCCTTTAACTTGATTGGCGCAAAGAACGAAAAGTTTTCGCTAGTAATCTTCACCGGAACTTTTAAGTGCTGTTCGATTTCTTTTTGCGAAGCTGATGAATAAAAACGCTTCATCACTGATTCACTCTCAGGAATAGAAATATTTTTTGCCGCATCAATGATCGGCTGATATCCCGTGCAACGACACAGATTTCCTGTGGTTGCATTTTTAGCATCTGCTGAAGTGATTTCTGTTTGTTTCTGGCAAATCTTTTTTTCAACTAAACCAGTTAAGGCCATCACAAATCCGGGTGTACAAAAACCGCACTGACTGCCATGGCAATTCATCATCGCTTTTTGCACAGGCGTGTGCTCCGGTTGAGCTGTTAGCGCTGGCTTAGCCAGTGCATCAACTGTGACTAAATGTGATCCATCCATTTGTGCCACAGTTGTGACACACGAGTTAATCGGAAGAAAAATGTTTTTCTTTTTTCCAGAGTAATAAGGAAAAAATCTAAGCACTGAGCAAGCCCCACAATCGCCTTCGGCACAGACAATCTTAGTGCCTGTTAAATTTTTGTGATAACGAAGATAATCTGAAAGCATCACACCAGCTTGATCGCCTGAAATTTGATGTCTTTCACCATTGAGATAAAATAAAATATAGTTGCGTGTTTTCATCCAAATTTCATTGTTCAATAGAAGACCCTTGATCTGTAGGTATTTCTTTTGTAACGTAGTTCGTCATGAGCAACCAGTATATGAAAAGAGCCATTGAGCTCTCAAAAAAGAATATCGAACACGGTGGCGGCCCCTTCGGTGCAGTCATTGTTAAAGATGGAAAAATCATCGGTGAAGGATTCAACAAAGTAACCGCAAACAACGACCCTACAGCCCACGCTGAAGTAGAAGCGATCCGCGAAGCCTGCAAAAACATCAGCAACTTCGATCTTAACGGTGCCGAAATTTACACCAGCTGCGAACCTTGTCCGATGTGCTTATCAGCTATCTACTGGGCCCGCCTGTCAAAAATCTATTACGCCAATACAAAAAAAGATGCGGCTGAGATCGAATTTGATGATGATTTTATCTACACTGAAATTCCAAAACCAATTTCTGATCGTAAAATCTCAATGGTTCAGATGATGCGTCCTGAAGCTTTAGAAGTTTTTAAAGCTTGGCAAGTCTCTACAGTTAAAATTAAGTACTAACCTTATCTCCAAAAGGCATAAAAATTGAACCTTCGTGATTAATCACACCTTAACACGGAGGTACAAGTGCCAAATCGCCGCACTTTTTTACAAAACGTTTTTCATTACTCACTTTTATTTTCTGCCACTGGAATAAGCCTTTCAACAGCCGCTTGTTCAGATGGCGACAACAATGAATCCAACGGAATCCTAGATGTGGATGGCAACTGCACTGATAACGGAACCAACGTTGATATTGAAGTGACACACACACCAAATCATACACTCATTGTTTCACGTGACGATGTGAATGCAGGCTCAGCTAAAACATATACCCTTGAAAACAATGCTTCAGGCCACATCCATACCATTACCCTAACAGGTGAAGATTTTACGATGCTTAGAAATAATGTAGGCCTTCGCAAAAGCAGTACAACTGACGCTGGCCACAACCACCAGGTCACTATTAGCTGTGCGTAACACATAAAGCCGTGGCCAAACCTTTGCACCACCTACCTCGTTATTGTTTTTTAAACAATTTAATCCCAATTATTCCCCGCTTAAGGAGGTTTTATGGAACAAAATAAAGATGGTTCAACAACCGTTGATACCGCCGCAGAGCGAGCACGTGCCGCTGTTACTAATATTGGAAAAACAACCCCCGTGAATGTAACAGGAGCCACTAAAGAAGCTTCTGAAGGCGAGATTCGCCAATTGTTAGAAGAATTCGCTGATGCTATTCGTAGCGGAAAAATCGAAGATATTATGTCGTTTTATGATCCAGGCTTAATTGCATTTGATGTCGTCCCTCCCTTACGCTTCACCAATGCCAACGAGTACAGAAAAAACTGGGAAACGCAGTTTACGAGTAAAATGCAGTTTCCGGTGAGCTATGAATTTAGTGAAGAAAAACTTCAAGTCGATGGAGACCTCGGCGTATTTCACGCTTTAATTCACACAGCGGGTACAATTAAAGAACCACAACAAGGCGAACCTAAAGAGATGGATTGCTGGGGACGCTACACCTGTGTGTTGAAAAAAATGAATAATCGCTGGCGCATTTTCCACGAACACTTTTCAGTGCCCGTGGCCGAAGATGGAAAAGCTTTAATGAATTTAAAACCCGGATATCAAGTGAGCCATTAGTTACATTGCATGTTTCTGAACTGATCCATTTTTGAAAAAATAAGATCAGACCATAGCTCAATTACTTTTAAATTTAAGGCAT
This sequence comes from Pseudobdellovibrio sp. HCB154, assembly GCF_046267985.1. Taxonomy (GTDB): domain Bacteria; phylum Bdellovibrionota; class Bdellovibrionia; order Bdellovibrionales; family Bdellovibrionaceae; genus Pseudobdellovibrio. The sequence continues at coordinate 1,894,603 of NZ_CP176530.1, forward strand.
CGCCTTTTAAACCTGTCTGTTTAGCTACAGAATTTTTAAAAGGCATGTCGACGTCCTGAAAGTTTGAAACTCTTAAGATCGTCATTAAATCTTGGCGAGTTACCAAATCTAAACGAGCTACGAAATCGCGGCGGGCTTTTTCAGTCACTGTTTTTAAACCTGGAAGGTCTTTGTTAGGACCTTTTCCTGGCTGAGCGGCCAGCGTACATTTGTTATCTAAGAACATATTTAACGCTCTGTAAGCTGCGTAATCACCGCGTGGATGATTTTTGTTTTTTACAAACTTAAGATCTCGGTTACCAAAAGCTGAACCTAAATCATGAGTTCCTGCAATAGGAGTACTACAAACTTTTTTCTCTCCAGCCTTAACTACGTTTTGATTTTCACAAAGCATAACGTGTTGGCTTCCGCGCTCTTCTACAGTGTGAACTAAGTTTATAAATAACGCTAAAACTTGAATTTCATGTTGCTGCTGGGCTGTTAATTTAGAAAAGTTAGAAATGTACTCATCCCATCTCCAGGGTGTGTTCACGAATTGTTTTCCAAGTTTTGGGTTGGACGTAAATGCTTTCATAATACGTTTACCTTCAAATTTTCTTTCAATCGCAGCACCCGGAAACACATTGGTTTTTGCTACCGGCACTAACTGCGGCTCTAAACCGTTTTTCCAAGGATCAGTATCACAACCAAAACAAACCACTTCTTTAGCTGGGTAATAATTCTCTGAAGGAAAACCCATCATCCACGCTAAGCGTGTGGCCACAGCGCTTGTGTAGGCTTCACGGTGGCGCCACTCGTTTAATTCAGTTTGGTTTTTCATACCTTCAAGTGAAACTTTAAAACGAACTTTTAACACATCCGCAGAGACTGGTTTGACTTCGCCTTTTTTATTTGTCTGCGTGATCACACTGCCATCGGCGCGCACTAAAACATCTTCTTCTAATTTTCCAGCGTACATAGCGTCTTTAACAGCCACAGCTTCAGGAACAGGTACGCCTTTTTCTGAGACTAAAACATTACTTTCATTCGTTCTGGCACAACGAAATTTATTACTTGAGCCATTCTGATAGCGGTAAAAATAACGGCAGTAAGTACGGCCTTGGGGATCAATCGCGGCTTCATCAGATTCAGCGCCGCGGATGATTTCTTCTTGCGTTTTTTTAGCCGGAACCGGCATTAAAAAATGGGCCTCACGAAGACAAGCAATACGGTTTGGATCTTTATCGCTAATAGGTTTTTCTAAATCGGCAAAAATCTCGCAGGTTGCAAAGCTTGCTTGGGCTAAGAAGGTCGTAAGAAGCAAAGAAGTTAGCGCGCGAGACAGTTTCATAAAGATCCTCCAACAGCTGATCACAAAGCAACGAAAGTGCCACCTGGGCTGGTGTTAATTTGTCTTATAATCCTTAAAAAGTGCAAAGAGGCTCCATAGAGTGCCCCTCTGTCGAAAACCTTAACAGGCCTAAGCTATTTAAATCGCTTTAATTCTTACGCCTTTGGCACCCCGTCTGCAGTCTTAAAATCGCTTTTACGGGAGTTAAATACATGTCGAAGTTCAAATTCTCATACTTCATTCTGCCCTGCCTGATTTCTTCAAGTGTTTTTGCCTATATGGATTTAAAAACTTCACGAGGTGAAAAAACTTTAACTTTTGCTAAAAACGAGATCTGTGTAATTCCCAGAAAATTTCCGAATATTGATCCAAAAAAACTTGGCCAATCAAACTATTCAGCGAAAGATTTAGAGAGCGAACTAGAACTTTGCCGCATGGATTTTCAAGCACAAACTCCGGTTACGAAAAACACAACTCAAAACTATGCCGTTGGCATCTGCCCGAAACTTCACAACACAAACCCGGGCCTAGAAATTTATGAAATTGGTGCAGGATTTACCAAACAATCACTTGAAACCAAAATTTGCGATATGCCTTCAAACCTTCGTGAAGGAACAAAACTAGCAAAATACAAACTCAGCACAAGCTGTAGCTATACACCTTCAATTCTAGCTTACTATCACGTATCCCGCATTATGGGTGATATTTTAAAAGTTCCGCCAGTGGTTTTAAGAACGATGGATGCTGAAGCTTACAAAGCTGTGCCGGCAAAGGGTAAAAAAACACTCTCTAAAGGCGGCGTTATCGCAGCCACCTGGAAAGCTGTGATTAACCAATTAAATAACCCGGCAACTGATAAACGTGGCCCTTACTTATTCACGAATGATTACATGCAAACTTTTGGTGGCCTAATGAAAAACGCCAAAGGCGAAGCGGCTTGGTTAGAAATTTCTAACGATGCTGGCGGCGAACAAATGGCACGCGGTAAAGCCTTTATGCAAGAGCAAGTTTACCTTGATTTAATTAACACTAACGTAGCTACAAAGATTGTTAGTCAACAATGGACACAAGATAACGTTCAACGTTTACGTGTAATGGGTGATGCCGCTGATATGTTAGTGATGGATTATCTCCTTCGCCAAGAAGATCGTTTTAACAATATCGCCTACAAGCTTGAAGTCACCGGTTTAGTTAAAGGTGCTGATGGTAAAATCGATATTAAATCATTAGATGTAAAAAAGGCTGATTCAGCTGAAGAATTAAATTCAGCCATGCAAGAGTTTATGACTAAGTATGGAACCTCTGCTTTTCCAGTGCGCCGTATGATGCTTAAAGATAACGACTGCGGTGTTGCGGTAGAATCAGCCGTAGCCCGCACAGGCATTGCTGAAAAACTAAATATGCTAACGAGCATTCGTCATATGAAAAAATCAACCTATGACCAATTACAACGCTTTCATGCGTACTTATCTAGCTCAAGCACAGGAAGCTATGCGAAAGACTTTTTTATGCGCGAAACAATGATGACGGATAAAGACTATGCGCAGTTTGCCTTAAATACGAAACGCTTAGCTGAAGGCACCAAATCATTATGTAACGCAGGCCAATTGCATTTAGATTTACAATTAGAAACACATTTTTCTAATAGCTATAAAACTGGAAGTCAGAATTGCATTGTAAATTAAGCCGACTTTTTATTTCTTAAGATATCAAGATTAAGTCTACGCCCCGAGCCTTCGCCAGGGTATTTTTTATGATTTGCTCCCGGATAAGAGTAACCATTAATTAAAACTCGTCTTGGAGTTGAAGACATATTTTTAGTGCTCGCGTGAATCACATACGGGTGAAATAAAACAATATCACCTGGTTGCATCAGTAATTCTTCAGATTTTGAAATATCACACACCGAAGTGACATCAGAAATATGATTAAGCCCTACGTGGCCTAATTTATTACTTCCAGGCACAAAACTTACCGGCCCTTTATCAGCTGTGACTTCATCAATAGCGATCAGTGTTTGCACGTAGCTACCAAGGCCGTTAACGTCTGTCCAATCAGCGGTGCCGTAACCACGGTGCTGACTGTCTTGATGCCATTCAAACTCGATATCATCGCCTGGCATTTTAAAATGAATTTGATTAATCAGCTGATCCATTTCAGTAGAGCACAATAACTGGCTCACCGGTTCTAAAATTCTAAGATCAGCTCCGAAATTTAAAAGATCATTTTCGTGAGCACCCGCCCAAACTACGCGGTGTAGAGCTTGGTTTTCAAAAACAAAACTTGAACCATTATGCAGTTGAGTTGTTAAGTTAAGCTTACGGCTTGATTTAAGCAGCTTTTCCGTCGACTGAATCATTAAGTTTAAATCGTGCTGATTGAAAACTTTTGGAAGAACAATAAATCCACGTTCAAAAAATTCTGCGATCTGCTTATCTGTTAGTGCTGCTGCTGCCATGACCTTATTTTCACATCGTTCACAGAATTCCAGAAAGTCTTGTTCAACAAAACCTAGACAAAAGATAGCAAATCTTAACATATCCTCAAAAGTTGGCCCACGTCCATGTTAGCCAACACATCTTTTGAGTACTAGTAACTATTGAAAATTACGTCCGGAGTGCGAAGCTGGTGTACTTTTTGAGATACGACTTACTGCGGCTTCAAACTGATCTGCAGCAAGTTCTGATTGAGCAATATCACCTAACGATAATACACCGACTAAACGTTTATCGCGATTCAACACCGGCAAACGACGAACCTGGTTATCACCTAAGTTACGTGTGACTTCTTCTAGCGATTGATCTTCGAAACAGTATAAAACTTTTTGCGACATCACATCGCGCACTTTAGCTGTTTCAGGATTTAATCCGGCAGCCACTCCGCGAATCGCGATATCGCGATCTGTAACTGTACCGACTAAACGGTCATTTTCTTGAATCGGTAAAAAACCAAAATCTCCATCACGCATAAGACAGGCTACATCTTTTAAAGACATATCCGGACGACCTAGCTCTACATAATTTGACATACATTCTTTGACGATCATAAATTTCTCCTCTCGTGCTGAAAAGCGCGGTTCTTAATTTAAGTTGTAAGCGGACGACGTCCGATTTCTATTCTTTCTTGCTCTGGTGTCAGGTCTACTCCCACTTTATCTCTAGCAACAAGTGTGTGACCGTGGTAAGCGGCAACAACTGTTAAACCAAAACCAATTCCGGTAATAACGGCGTTGATTGAGTTCGGAGTGACAGACATATTAAAAGTTCCCCAGATTAAATAAAGATTGATGGCAAATAGGATCAGCGAAGAGACGTTCAAGGCCGCATGTAAATACCCCCGACGTCTTGGCTCTGTATTTTTTGGAACACCTATAAATAAGTCAATCGAACCAGGCACTGCCGCAGCGGCTGCTGCAACTACACCGGCGAGATTTGCTATAAATGCCACGCGATACCAAAAAAGATTTGCCGTGTTTTGAAATAAACAAAAACAAACAAAAGCCGCAGTGTAGAAAACGATGGGAAAACTGACCAACATCGGATGAACAGCACGCCCCAAAATTTTAACTTTGCTATACATAATTATGTCCTTTCGTTTAAAGTTAGATGCACCATAGATAGAGCAAGGTTTAGGCCCGCATCAATTTGAGACGCACAATTACAATTGCTTAAAGATCGCAAGGCCAAGGTCCGATACCTAGACTATATGCCTGATCAATACCTACACCGAATACTACCCCACATTAGAGATGTCTTCTCAGATGCGGAAATTTCTATTCAGGCTAACTGCGCTGTCGTTGAAAAATTAAATCACAATTTTACCTTAGTGCTTGAAGATAACAAACTTCACCCCGACGACGCTTTTGGTTTTGTAAAGTTAAAAGCTCCGATCGATAGCCAAGGGTTAAGTTACGAACGCTTAATTGAATTTGTAGCCCAAATGAATCACTGTCACCGCGGTTGCCACTGGGGCATAGATACGATGTCGTCTGATGATGTTCAGCTTTATATCTACGCCACCATGATTACCGAACTTGGACGCAGAGTTGATGATAAAGACCAAGTGGTCATGGAAATTTTAAATTTACAAAAAATGAAATTCTATACCGATCAGTATTTAACTGAAATGAAGAATAATCATTTATGGTTAAAAAGTTTTTCTCTCACCTACGGAAAAAATATTATTCCGTGCTTAGCCCCTGAGAATTTTTTAAATCCTGAAGACCAATCGATTTATTCACGTACGCTAAAGCACATGCTGCAGTTAAATTATAAAATCGAACAGATCAATGCATCTTGCTTTAAAATTACCACTGAAAAAAACACCATAGCTGTGCTTACGTTCTTAGGCCCAGAGCTTATGAGTCTTTATTCAGTTGTGACAGAAGACAATAAAAGCATTGTGAATCTTAAAAAACTTTTAAATGAACGCAACCAAGACTTAATCATGGGGCACTACGAGATTTCACCAATTCAGCAGATCGTGGGCTACACGAACTACCTGCGCTTAGCTGACGGTATTCGTGATATTAAAATACGTTTATTTTTAGATTCACCTGATATTGCAAAAATGATCTATTTTGACAATCAATCTGTGGCCGCCTAAAATACGTCAGCCATGAAAAAACCTTCAAAATATTTTAAGCACTATAAAAATAAACCTTATCGCTACGTTGGTGAAGCTAAACATTCTGAAGAGTTAAAAGACTACGTCATTTACGAATGTCTTTACCCGAATGAGCTTGCGACTTTATGGATTCGCCCGAAAGACATGTTTTTTGAAGTGAATGAATTTCAAGGCAAACAAACGCCCCGTTTTTCCCAGGTACCGTTTGAAATTAAAAACTTCTCTACGATTACTACCGAAGTTAGACAGAATATTTTAAAACTCTGCAAAGAAGTCTTCACTGAATTTGACGAAGACAAATTTTATAAACGTTTTACGACACAAAAAAACGCGACGGTTTTTTGTTTTTACTACGAACAAGAACTTGTAGGTTTTAAAGCGGGCTATGAGCTTGATGAAACCAAGTATTATAGCTGGCTGGGTGCAGTTTCGACAAAACATCGAAAACTGGGTGTGGCACAAGCCCTAATGCAAGAACAGCATGCTTGGGCTAAAGCTCAAGGTTATGCCTTAATGCAGACCAAATCAGATAACCGCCACAAAGCGATGATGTCTTTAAATTTAAAAGTAGGCTTTGATATTGTGGGCACAGAGCAAACAACTCTAAGCCCGGTTCTAAAAATTCTTTTTGAAAAGAAACTGTGATTAATTTTGTACGCAACGATCTAAAGCGATGGCTTTCGATTTTGGCGAACCATCTTCTGTGTAGTTTAACGTAGCTAATCCACAACTACTGATGGACATTGAAATATTACCTAAAGAAGAACAAGATCCAACCCAGCTACCTGAGGTCGCGCAGTTACAGTTTGTAGCACCGTAGGTAATTCCGCTCGCCATAAATGTGCAGCTTTCACCAGAGGTGTTATTAACAATCTCTAAAGCGCCTGCAGCACTTGATAAACTACGACTACCACGATTTACATTAGTCACAGTGATCGGCGAATTTGTACGAGTCGTAATGCTTAGTAAAGCCGTACCGTTATAACTTAGGGTACGATTGATACCATCATTTGTGTAATTCATCACTCGAGTATCACCAGCCCCAGAGATCCAAGTTAAACTTGCACCATTTGTTCCCGTTTTCGTCGCTGTTAATGTCATGTTGTTTCCAGCCACAGAATAATTAGGAGCAATGCGAATTGATTGGCTTGTTCCTGAAAGTGTACAGTTTGCACCGCCAGACCAAGTCATTGTCACTGAACCATTAAGAACAAAATTTCCGATTGAACACCCGCCAAAAGTTCTCGTTTTCGTATTTGATGAGCACGCACTAAACGTAGCACCACATGTGGCAGCTTGGGCTTCAGGTAATAAAATTTTAAAAATATTTTCATAGGCGACTTGTTTGGGCGATGACATATTGTAGCGGTCAAACGTTGGAGCATATTGCGCGATCGTCGTATTACCGCCACCAGCATCATCAATAGAAGCCATCACATCACCAAGTTGGTTACCAAGTTCTGTCGGAAGATCAGCTTCACCTAATTGAACTGTTTCTGCAGCCCCACAGCCACTTAGAATTGCAGCTGCTAAAATTAGCACTAATGCCTTAAACTTCATCTTAGAAACGGGATTCATGTTTACTCCTGATAACTCCATAAGCCAATTATTGGGCAAAAAACCCCGATGTCATCAAGATTGTGTTATTACGCACACGCAGCATCAATTTTGTTTTGCAAGTTAGCCTTTTTCATAGGGAAATAGCCGCACGTTTGAAGATATGTGAGAGGGGTCCACATCATGATGTTACGTCTATTTTTAACAATTACTTTATTAATCTCTACAGCAAACGCCTATTCGCCAAAAGTTCCTTGGCTTAAGCAATTAAGCTCAATTAACGATTTGGAATTGGTCGTAACACCAGAGCAAAATCATACGCCTTTATACAATGCTTTTGCGAAAGCCCAGAAAACCATCCGCATTGGTATTTTCGGTATTTCATCAAAAGACATGGCTGATGAAATCGAAAAACAAATCAAACGCGGAATCAACGTTACAATCATCTGCGATAAATACTGCACGAACAATGAAAAGCGTAAAGCGATCTTTGAACAACTGAAAGCCGCTGGCGCAAACATTATGGTGGCCACAAAAGGCTTTTCGATCTCGCACTGGAAAATGTTTGTGATCGACGACACATTGGCCTTTATTTCAACAATGAACTTTATCAGCCGCGCAAATCAAATGCGTGATCTTGGTGTTTTTACCGCTGATAAAAATGTCATCAATGAAATCATCGCGGTCTTTGACCAAGATGTTAAAAATGCGCAAAAACAAACAGCGAATACACCGGAATTAAAAGTTACAAACTTAGTCTGGAGTCCGAATAATTCTGAAGGTAAACTAGTTGATTTAATTAATTCGGCCGACAGTTCAATTGAAATCTGGATTGAAAATATGGGTAACCCGAGAATTCACGAGGCCTTAGCCGCTGCGGTTAAACGTAAAGTTCAAGTGCGTGTGTTAACGTCTGTGTGTGGTTTAGGTATGGCAGCCGATGCCGCGTATAGAAACCTAAAAGACCTAAGCAAAAAAGGAATTGCGGTTAAAGGAACTCCTTATCCGGCTAACGAAGAAATTCCTTACATTCATGCTAAAACGATCAATGTAGATCATAAAGCCGTTTTCTTAGGCTCTGAGAACTTCTCTGTGAACTCTTTAACAAAAGCGCGTGAGTTAGGGATTGTGTTTAACGATCAAGCCACAGAGGCGAAAATGGCCGCTTTATTTGAAAAAGATTGGTCAAAAGCGGTCGAAATTCCCGAAGAAGCTCCAGAAAAATGTAGCCCATTGACGTCAAATACGGAAGAATAGTTCATGTGACTATTCTTCATTTATTGTCTCAAAACCATCTGACTGGCGCCGAAGTTTACGCGTGCCAGCTTACAGACATCCAAGTGGCCACAGGCCATAAGGTTTTACAAGTTTCTAATGGGTTTTACTACCCAACTAAAGCTGAAAAAATAGAACTTAAAGTTGAGACAAAATCGCGTGCTGAATTTAACGAAAGCGTTAAAACCTTAAAAGAGCTCATCGCAAAACATAAAGTTCAAGTGATTCATGCCCACTCACGGGCCGCTTCAAAGTTAGCTCACAGCGCTAGCCGCGGAACTCAAATTGGGTATATCAGCACCATTCACGGTCGCCAGCATGTTTCGTTTTCTAAAAAGTTTAAAAATATTTACGGATCTCACCAAATTGCTATTTGTGAAAATGTGCAAGATCAATTGGTGAATGAGTTTGGCTACAAGCCAGAAAATATCAAAGTTATTCGTAATGGGATAAGTACAGATCTATTTTTCCCGAAAAAAATCAATTCTGCGAAGAATAAAACTGAGCTTTTAAAAATTGCGATTATTGGCCGCGCTACAGGTCCTAAAAAAGACCGTACTGAAAATGCTGTACAAAGCCTGACTCAAATTTTAACGGCTAAAAATATTAATTTTGAAATTCATTTAGTTGGTGCCTCTGAAAACGAGATTGATAAATCTTTGCACGCGAAAAATGTGTTTTTTCATACGCCGCCAACTTTACACCAAGGCATCTATACCCAGTTCGATCTTGTCATCGGCTCGGGTCGCGTATGTATGGAAAGCTTAATGAGTGGCGTTGCGGTGATTGCTTTTGGCGAAGCAAAGTATCTTGGCCTTTGCCAAAAAGAAAATTTCAATGAGCAGATCAAATCAAACTTCGGTGATATTGAAGCTTCATCGTTTGGAAAACCTGAAGTGTGTCCAGCACAAATGGATGCAGATATCGAAAATTACTATAAAATTAATGTTTCACAGTTAATGGATTTAGCTAAAACAGCTAAAGGCCAATTCGGCATCAAAACAGTTTGCGATCAGTTGCAAAAAATCTATGAAGCCAGTTACTTCGAAGCTCACTACCCTGGTTGGATTCCGGTTTTGATGTACCATAAAATCCCAACACAAGAGTTAGATTCACCACATAAGATTTATGTTACGCAGGCGAATTTTGAAAAACATTTAGAGTTTTACAAAAATGCTGGCTTTGAAACCGTGACTTTTTCTGAATTAAAACAATTTAAAAACGGCACACGTTCATTTGATCAGTTTCCGAAAAAACCATTAGTGCTAACTTTTGATGATGGTTACTGGGATAATTTAAATAACGCTGACCCCTTACTTAAAAAGTATAACTTCAAAGCACAGATCTTTCTATTAGCGAATAACGAAATCAGCCACAACCAATGGGATGAAGCTAATTCTGAAAAAGGCGATAAGATTATCTCAGGCACTGACCGTAAACTTTGGCTTAACTCAAATTTTGAAATCGGCTCACACGGTTTTAGTCATAAACGCATTACTGAGATGACGCCTGACCAAGCGTTTGCCGAACTAATTGATTCAAAACGTGCGCTAGAGAAAGAATTTGAACGCGAAGTGTGTGTCTACGCTTACACTTACGGTGATACCAACGCCGCTTGTGCAAAGCTAGCTGAGGCCGCTGGGTATGACTTTGCCGTTAATACAGACACCGGCGGACTTAAAATGTTCGATGACCCGTTTCAGATTTTTAGAGTAAATATTTTTCCAGATGAGACAAAGTTCTCTCTATGGAAAAAAACTGCTTCTTGGTATCGTTCGTACTATTTTAAAAAACGTAAGAAGTAGTTATCTAAACACGACCTAAAGCTTCCTCTAGATCGCCGATAAGATCATCAATGCTCTCAAGGCCTACACTTAAACGAATAAGCTTTGGATCAATACCGCAGTTATCCAGCTTATCTTTAGGATACGCTGAGTGAGTCATATAACCTGGCACTTCGATTAAAGTTTTATTTAAACCAAGACTCACAGCTAGAGTGATACTGTATGAATTTTTCGCGATATCATCGACAAACTTCGCTGTCTTTTTCATATCACCTTTTAGCGTGAAGGCGATCATTAAACCTGGAGCAAATTTTCCTTCAGGAGTTTTTAAGTATTTTTTAGCTAATTTTTTTTCAGGAAAGCTTTCAAGACCTGGGTAAAAAATCTTTTCTACTTTTTTACTCTTAGCTAAAAACTTCGCTATAGCCATAGCATTTTCTTGTTGTTTTTCAAAACGTAATGACTGCGTTGATAAACCATAAACCATGATGTGCCACGCCGAAAATGGATTAATGATAGCCCCAAAATCTTTACGACCAAGTTTCAGAGTCGCTTCGTATTTTTTAGCCGTCATCACAGCGCCGCCCATATCAGTTCCAAAACCTGACATATTTTTTGTCAAACTTTGAATCACGATATCTACGCCCCACTCAATTGGGCGTAATCCCCAAGGTGTGGCGAAAGTATTATCCACAGCGAATAAAATTTTATTATCGTCTTTACGAGTTTTGTTGGCTTTAGCGATCGCTTTAACAACGCGTTCAAGATCAATGATTTCTAAATTCGGATTACAAACAGATTCACAATAAACTAAACGAACTGATTTATCTTTAAACGCTTCATCAAGATCTGTGTCATTTAAATTACATAACTCAGTTTCAACACCAAACTTCGGCATCCAGCTTGTCAGTAAACTGTACGTACAACCGTATAAAGTTTTATGCGAAATAACTTTTTGCCCTTGTTTTACAAATGACAAAATCGTTGTTGAAATTGCGCCCATGCCGCTTCCGAAACTTACGGCACATTCGGCTGATTCCATAATTTTTAACTGTTCTTCAAGCATCAATGTCGTTGGTTCATCTAGGCGATCGTAAATTAAAATCGGCGTTTCATTTTTGGGATTACCGAACTGGTTAAAACCTTCGGCACCACGTTGTAAACTTTCAAGACGAAATGTTGTTGAGGCGGTTAACGGTGGAATAATGTGATGTGAATAATCCCAGGCTGACGTTGTATGTTCGCCGTGAATGGACTGAGTTCTTTTCGAAACTTTTTTAGATAAAAGAGATTTTTTGTTCGCCATGTATTCCTCGTGTGTCAAAATACTAGAGTTTGAACACTAGAACGAGCAAGGCATGTCTCTGTGTATTAATGCATGGTCAGGAAATTTACCCCAACCATGCTAATGAAACGATCTGATTATAGCCCAAATGCTTTAAGAGATTGCACAACAATAACGGCTAATAAGTAAGCAAATGCGTTACTTCCCACTAATTGTAAACCTGTCCACAACCAGCTGCCATTTTCTTTCTTTAAAACGCCCACAGTTGTTAAACACTGCATAGCAATCATAAAGAAAATAAAAATACCGACAACAGAAGCTACGGTAAAGATTGGCGTGCCATCAGCAAATTTAGCTTCAGCCATTTTCTCTAAAATTGGCGTCGTGTTTTCCTCATCTTCAACTTTTGCATTCAGTGACAAGGCTAAGCTTGATACGAAAACTTCGCGTGCTGCAAATGAAGCTACGTACGCGAAACCCACGCGACCATCTAAACCCAGCGGTTTAAAAATTGGCTCAATCGCTGTTGAAACTTGCATCGCATATGATGGTGGAGCTTGATCTTCTGGAGTACCTTCAGCTGCTTTCGGGAATGTTGTCGCAAACCAAAGAATAACTGTAAGACCAACGATCACCGGCCCTGCTTTTTTCACGAATGAAACCGATTTATCCCAAGATTGGCGAAGAATCGTTCTAAAACGTGGTCTACGATAAAATGGTAAATCCATCATTAAGCGCGAAGACTGTTGGCTTTCGATCATTTTTGATAAAATTGCAGACGCTACTGCGCCAATCACGATTGAACCAAAGTATAGCGACGCCATAATAAAGCCGCCCATTAAAACACTGGTTGTACCACCAGCGATTAAAAAACCGATTAGTAAACCGTACACCGGTAAACGTGCCGAGCACGACATAAACGGAATTGTGAATTGCGCGATCATTCTTTCTTTACGAGATGTAATATTACGAGTCGCCATGATCGCTGGAATTGCGCAAGCAAAACCAGATAACATCGGAACGAATGAACGGCCACCAAGACCTACTTTTTTAAGAGGCCCGTCGATTAACGCCGCCACACGAGATAAGTACCCTGTGCTTTCAAATAAACCGATACCGATAAATAGAATGAAAATTTGTGGAACGAAAATAATCACGCCGTTAATCGCCGCTAAGATACCATCACCGATAAATTCGCCCAGTAATCCCGGAATGTGTGCTTTTGTGTAATCAATCGATGTAGCCATGGCTCCGTCGATTAAATCCATTAGTGGCGCTGCCCACCAGTAAACTGAAGCAAAGAAGATCGTCATAAGAGCAAAGAAAAACACATAACCCAAAATAGGATGTAATAACCATTTATCCACTTTCAGCGTGAATTCTAACTGCGACTGAGTTTGAATTGCCGCTTGAGCTGCTTCCACTTTTTCTTGCATGAAAGCTTTTTCTTTTAAAAATTGAGAGATCGTTTTTAAGTCTTCAATTTTTTGAACTTCAGTGTATTTAACTTCGTTATAACGAGAGATTTTTTGTGGCGTATTTTTTAATAATGCTACAACTTCAAATAAACCTTTACCTAAAACACCATCAAAAGCCACAACGTGCTCAACACCTAAGAATTTTTTAATTTCTAAGATATTAACTTGTTGTTTTTCTTTCGCCACTAGATCTGACATTGTTAAAACAACGATCACGTGTGAATTTGGCTGAATTAAATGTTTAGCTAATAATAACTGACGATTCATTTGTGTCGCATCAATAACTAAAATAACTGAGTTGTATTTTACGTTATGACAATCTTTTAAAATACTTACTGTGACTTTTTCATCGTCTGATTGCGGGTCTAATGAATAAACGCCCGGCGTATCCACGATACCAATCGGTTGCATATCAGCTTTAGTGGCTAATTCTGATTGAAGAGCACCTAAAGAGTATTCAACAGTGGCGCCTGGGTAATTCACTGTTTTAAATTTTGAGCCTGTTAACCAGTTGTATAAAGTTGTTTTACCTGAGTTTGGTGAGCCAACTAATAAAACGTTTCGTTCATCTAACGGAGTTACTGTTTCTTCTACATGGCAAGACATTTGAACTCCTGTTCATTTAACGCCAACAACGTTTGATGAAAGCGAATCACCGTCACATTTGAGAAAGATAATTTTTTAACGATTTCAAATTCAACCCCTGGGTATAATCCGAAGTCGATTAAACGTTCGATCAGAACTTGATTGGCCTGCGGGTTTACTTCAACTTGATTAAACCCTTTTAACTTTAGTTGTGTGCTTTTTTCGTTCATTGGGGTTTTGTAACTCCCCTTGGGCTAAATGAATAATATTTTCATTTAGCCCGATCTAATTGAAAACGAACTGACAGTTCTCTCTGAAATTCTTCACAAAATCGCTATGCGAAAGTCCAGAAAAGCCCTTCTCTGGTCAAGTCGGTATCCCTTAAGTCCGATCCAGTCTGTATGAACTACCATCCAGCTACAGGCCTAAAGTTGACCCTGATTTTGCTTACACAATTAGCAACACTGAGTGCATCCGCCGAAGTCTTTCGCTGGCCAAAACTGTGTGTGAATCAAACTCTAACGATAGAAAATAAATCGAATAAAGATCAAACTGTGTGGCTTCAAGAATGGGAAAAATACCTTGTTGATGAAATTGACCACACTGTTCCTGCAAAAGGTAAAATCTATCTGCAACTTTCACACGACCCATCGACAGCAACACAAGATTACTCCCTACTAGTTTTAGATAGCCCCAAAGATATTAGCGTTGATACAAACTGTAACTTACGCGACATCGTTTCTGCCGATAGCTTAGAAGGCGGAGTGGTTTATTACAAAATTAATCCGCGCGCCGCAAATGAAGTTCAGCTTAAAAATTTATTTCCAGGACGCAATACTTTCTATGTCGAAAATTTAAGTTTGGTGAAAAAATCTGAACCGTTAGAAATTGATGTTGAAGGTAGAGAATTATTTACTTTTGCATTAAAGGCAGAACCTACTTCTACCTGGGTTAAAATCACAGCGAAAGAAAGATTTCGTACGGCGATTCACACATCATCTGAAGTTTTAAAACCAAGCTTCGTCGAACCACAACGTTCGATTGCCTCAAGTGATGAAAAATATTTCGTAGTTGGTCCGAGTGATAATCACGGAGATCAGTTCGTGGTAAAAATCAAAGATCCTGCGATGGTGCAAAAAGCGCGCGATCAAATCAACAACCCTAAATTACAAAAAATCGTTTTCGCGAAAATCCAATTAGGAAACCAAGGTTATAACCGCAATATGACAAAAAAAGAAAAAAGCTTTTGGTCATGGTCAGTAACTGAAGTCACAAACATTTCTGATTTTGGGTCAACGGCGTGTAACGGCTTTCCGCAAATGTTAGAAGATCAAGCCGAAGCCTGGGTTAAAGGATTAGGTAAAATTTGTTTTTGGTCTTATCGAATCAAAAAAGAACTTACACTAGACGAAGTTCAAAACCCGAAATAATTATTCAATCGTCGTTGCTGCCGACTGCCCGCGCGTTTCTTCAACAGCAACAGTTAGTTTTGCAATTCCGTATTTTTTAAATTCTTTGAAAAACTCTTCAGCTAAAATTGATGATAATTGTTCTACACTTGTGTTTGAACAATTTAGCCAAATCACTTCTTCTTTAGGAAAAGAGTAAAAACGGTCACGGAAAGTCACTTCGTAGTTTTTATTATTACTTGAAGAAGCACATTTCATATCCGGGTGATTTTTTGGAAGGAGCACATGCTCATCCCAAACATCTAAACGGGCTTTGATGAATTTTTTAAGAACGTTAAAATCCACCATGTAACCCATTTTACCGTCGTCATCAGAGGCATTACCCACATCTGGGGCTAAGATAGAAACCACCACTTGGTAATTATGCCCATGTAACATTTCTGCGGATTTCTGGTCAAAAATCAGAAAATGCGCCGAAGAGAACTTAAAATTTTGCTTAGCTAGGCGTAATGACGTGGTTTTCATGCTGACAGTATAATCGTTTTAGGGCTATATAACAAGTCGAGGTGAAACCTCGCAAGGATATTAAATGGGCCAAGCTTTTGAACTAAAGTCACACTTTCAAATTGAATCAGCGCGCTTTTTACCTTTGTTGCCTGAAGGGCATCCTTGTAAGAGCATGCATGGCCACAGCTTTAAAATCATTTTAACTTTACGCGGGCCCTTAGATCCTAAAGTGGGCTGGGTTCAAGATTACCACGAAATTAACGAGGTTATGCGCCCGTTACTTTCTGAGATTGACCATCGTGTTTTAAACGAAGTTAAAGGTTTAGAAAACCCAACATCAGAGCTTTTAGCCGTATGGATTTATGACCGCACCAAAGCAAAACTTCCGTTACTTAAGTCGGTAACGATTATGGAAACCCCTACTACCGAGTGCACTTATCCCGTAAACTAAACGGGTGCGTGACTGTAGAAATTGCGGAACAAATTTAACTCCCAAAGATAAAAATCTAGCGTGTTTACGCTGCCATTCGGCTTATGTTGATATGCACTCAGTGCGGCCTTATTTTCGTCCGATAGATTTTCAAAAATTAATGAATGAATCAAAGCAGATGCTTTCGAAAAGTAGCCATAACTGTCTACTTTGTAAAAAGCAATTAGCGTTACATTTTATAGGAACCGACATTCAAGTTGAAAGTTGCTTTCCGTGCCAGAAAGTTTGGTTTGATTCTGAAGAATTAAAAAAATTCCAGCTCTATACGGAGTCACGCAAAGACGTAAAAAAGATTCAACTTCAAGAGGAAGCAAGCGATGTTCCAATCACTCAACTTATTTTTGATCAAACTTATGATCGCTCAGTTCACTTAGCCCGGCATTCTCTGGGGCTTTTTGCCGAAATGGGTATGATAGAAATAGGCTCAAACTATGCCGGTAACAAAATTACCGACACGAATTTTTTTAAGAAATATCCGATCCTGACTTTTTTCTTAATTGTCGCTGTGATCATACTTTATTTTATGATCACCCGTGATTAATTCGCGAAATCTGAATTTACTTTAACTGGCTTATTGTGAAATTGCTCTAACTGGGAATTTTGTAAACTTAAAACATCTTTTTGATAAAGCATGACGATAGTTGAACCCATACGAAACATGCCAAGCTCATCGCCTTTTTTGATCGATAATTTTTTGTATTCTTTAACTAGAGGTTTAAAAACTTTAAACTGATTGCCCCGAATTTCAGGATCGAAACTTAAAGCGATATCGCCAACATTTGTTGCGGCAACGAACACAACACCAACTAAGCCACGATCAGTTTTAATTTCAACGTACACACGCTCATTGATCGAAAAAAGTTCGTGAATATTTGATGTTGACCAGTTATTCACAGGCCATAAAGCGCCCGGAATATGAATGATACGCTCGATCGTGCCATCAACTGGTGAATGCACACGGTGATAATCCGTCGGGCAAAGATAGTAAGTTAAAAACGGGCCACCACTGTAGATTTCAAAAGCTTTTTCAAAGCCTGCGAAATCTCTAACATGATAGTGTTTACCTTTGGCTTGAATGAGCTTTCCCTCATCAATAATAGCAGCCTGAGTGATGACCGAATCAGCTGGGTGTAGGGCCCAAGTACGTCCTACGGGACGACGCCCAGGTTTTAATTTACGGATGAAAAATTCTCCTAATGAGGGGTACTGCTCAACCGGAAACTCAGCTTCTTCGAGGTTAATCTTGTAAGCTTTTGCAAAAATTCTAATGATTGGGGTCCAAATAAAGCGCGGTAAAGGCAAATGAACCAATTTACCCACGATATAGCTTAAGTGACTTTTCGGTAAGAACCTAGTGATTGCTGCCATGGGGTGATTCTGCTACATTAACCCCTCAATGTCGAAGATTTTTAAAGATATTAAACTTAAAATTGATGATGACTTAGAGTCACATTTAGAATGGCTCATGCCTAAGCATGGGGAATACCGCATCCTTAGAAAATCTGTCGATGCCCGTCAAAAACATTCGCCGCACTTTGTTTACACCATCGAAGTGGCTGAAGAAGGCGAAACGTTATCTTTAGAAAAATTTGAATTAGAAAAAATCAATCCTGATAAAAAAATTGACCGCCCTATTGTTGTCGGCACAGGCCCTGCTGGATTATTTGCGGCGATTCGTTTAGTTGAGCGCGGGATTCCGTGTTTACTATTTGAACGTGGTTCTGAATCCGCTGAACGCATTAAGGGCATCAATCGTTTTTGGCGTTATGGTGAATTAGATCCAAAAAATAACGTTTGCTACGGTGAAGGTGGCGCGGGTTTATATTCTGACGGAAAATTAATTACCCGTATTAAATCTCCGCATATTCCTTATGTGTTAAACCGTTTAGTGCAATTTGGTGCTCCGGCTGAAATTCAGTGGTTATCAAACCCACATGTGGGCTCTGATAAAATTCGCCGTGTGATTCCGAAAGTGCGTGATTTTTTACGCGCGAATGGTTGTGAAATTCATTTTGATTCTAAAGTTGAAAAATTACTTTATGGCAAAGACTCTATTAACGGTGTTGTGATCAAAGATGATTCTGGAAAATTAACAGAATACAAATCTGATAACGTGATCTTAGCCACAGGCCACTCAGCTGAAGATATGCTTAATCACCTACTTGAATCAGGTGTGTATATTGAAGGTAAATCTTTTGCGATGGGTTTACGTATAGAGCACCCGCAAAAATTAATTAACAATATTCAATACCGTCAGTTTTCTGAACATGAAAAATTAGGTTCGGCGAACTACAAACTTGTTCACCATGACGACAAATCAGGAATCGGCGTTTACAGTTTCTGTATGTGCCCAGGTGGTTACGTGTTATCAAGCGGCACTGAAAAAGATGGTATCGTTTGTAACGGGATGAGTAACTTTAACCGTAACTCTGAATTTGCCAATGCAGCTATCGTAGTCAGCATTCAGCATGAAAAATTATTCGGTAAAGATTTACTTGGTGGAATGAAACTTCGCCGTGAACTTGAAACGAATGCATTTAAAGCCATTCGTGAAAACAAAGGCACTAAAGAATTACCGGCACAAAACTTAGTTTCATTCTTAAACCGTTCAAATAAAAACGTGCTACGTAAAACATCCTCACCATCAGGCGTTCTTCCGATTCGTTTAGATGAATTACTGCCGAAGTTTATGTATCAAAAGCTGGCTGAAGGTTTAAATAACTTCAACACAAGCATGAAGGGTTTTATCACCGAAGATTCACAGCTTTACGGCGTTGAATCGCGCACATCTTGTCCGCTACGTGTTACTCGTGATGATGAAACGCTAGAAAGCCTTTCGCATAAAGGTTTATATCCTTGCGGCGAAGGCGCTGGTTACGCTGGCGGAATCACTTCAGCCGCAGTCGATGGTATTCGCTGCGCTGAAAAAATCTTTGAAAAATTAAAATAATTTTTGTTATTGAAAACAAGAAAAACTAGCTTGAGCGTGTACTTCACACTGGCCAGCGGTTTCTACTTGGTTTACTTTCCATTTAGACGTTAGAAAGAAACTATACGCGCAAGATCGATAAGCGTAGTTTACCCCATTCTGTAAAGCTTCATTCTCAGCGGCCTTTGGATCTTCTGTATTACAGGCTGCAACACCTAGAGCTGTCTTTGTCGTACAGCCATCCATGCAGCCGTTATGAACGTTGCATGAGTCCGGCGGACACAGTGCTGCTGCACTGGCTGCGGTTGCTGATAACGATAATCCTAAAACAAAAACCAAATTCATTAATCTCATACTATCTCCTTTGTAGTGCCAGGTCCTATTTCGTGTTGCGATTAGACAAGAAATAGGACCTGGCACCTAACAAACTATGATTGACCTGATAAGTACAAAGCTATATTTAAAAGGTCATATTTTGACCTTAAAAAAAGGAAAATGGCTATGGATTATGAATGTAAGAAGATTCAGAAAACCTTAAAGACTTTGATGAAGTCCAAAAAAGCAACCTACGAAACTATGGCCAAAGCTTTAAAAACTTCTCCGGCCACGATCAAACGTCGCTTAAATGGTGGTGATTTAACTCTGCAACAATTAAGAGAATTAGCAAGCGCACTCGAAGTTTCATTTTATGAAATCATTGAACTTTCTAAGTACGTAAAGCGTGAACCACATTTATTTACGCACGAACAAGAAAAACTTCTAGCTTCAGAATTTATAGTTAAAATGTTGTTTCGCCATATCCTAACAGGTGCAAGCTTTGCGCAGATCAAGTCACAATTAAATATTTCAGAAAAAGATTTGCGTAAATACGCCCGCGATTTAGAAAAAGTGGGTTTAGCGCAATTACTGCCAGGCGATCGTTTTGTATCGTTAATCCACTACCCTGTTCGTTGGCAGCCCAATGGAGCACTTCACAAAACTTATAGCGAAATGGTTCTTAAAAACATTTTTTCACGTATTGAAAACAACAATGAACGAGCTGGATACAATAAAAAATTTGAATTAATTTTAAATGACGAAGCTTACAATAAATTTTGCGAAGAAATTCAAAGTGTTTATTCCCGCTATTTGAATCTTTCTGAAATTCATATGGAAACACAGCCCGATCTTAACCGCGTTGTTTCGGGATTATTATTTATTGACCGCTTTTCTGTCTGGGAAGAGCAAAATCGTATCTTCTAAATTTAAGACAGAGACACTGGCTTACTTATGAACAATGCCTACTACTCTAACAACTGCAGGCATTGTTTAGTTAGATCAATATCTTAGAACACTTACAGTAGAAATTTCGCATACCGCATAGACAGCCTCACTTATCAGTCTGAGACAAAACTCTATTGGCAAAGCCATATATCGTCGTGCAGGCCAATCGGTTTTTTAGGTCCTCTTCTTGCTTATCAGTATTGTGTGCAAGGGGGATCCATGAAACTACGTCTATCTGTTATTGTTCCACTAATGTACTTTTTCGCCTCTCCATTATTTGCGAAAGATAGTATCTCTACTGAAAGTTTTAATACGGTTTTAGAAGAAGGACTGTCGACAGAAAAAGATATCAAAAAAAATATCGTGCGCAATATCGGATCTGAAAGAGTTACCTTTGCAGGAGAAGTTATCACTGCGGGTCCAAGCAGACGGAACCCGCTAAAATTTAATGTTTTTTTACGCGAAGATGAAATTAAGTCAGCCTCCGATGAAAAAAAATCGGAGAACTAAATAATATTTACTGACACTTAAATTTCATTTCAACAGTATAGCCGTTGCCAAGAACCGAGTCTGTTGTTTGGCCGGCTAAAACGCCGACACCGCCAGCATTACTTTCTTTTTGGCCACCGAATATGTAAGCGCCGCTACCAACAGTTTTTAAGATTTTAGAGGCTGCTTTTCCGTTGTTATAAGTTTTTTCATCAACTTTGCCTGTGTAAGTTTGTTTTTCTTCAACAAAAGCGGCGTATTTGTTTTGTTCTTTACAGAAGTGATTGGCTTGATTGATCGCATCGCGTTTTTGGCTTTCATCGCCTTCAGTTTGGATAACTACGCGGTGAATGCCATCAGCTCCCGGGCGAACATCACGGTGATGCGCACAACCTGCAACAAAAGCTAAAGCTAACATTGATACTAAAAACTTATTCATAAGAAGACCTCCTTAAGATCTCATTTGACCTTAAGGATACCTCTCTCAACTGAGATTAACTACTGATTGCTTCTGACACTCGCCATCCGGCCTGTCGTAAAAAAGCCATCCTGTGACTTTAAATCTACAGATTACGACGGTATTGACCGCCGACCTCGTATAATGCTTGTGACATTTGATATAACGTACAATATCTAGCCGCACTCATAAGGGCTTGGAAAATATTCGCGCCACTTAAGCAAGCTTCTTTAAGTTTTTTAATCTCAAGATCAGCTTGTGCTTTATTAGCTTTTTGCACGTCTTCGATTTGTTTTAGCTGATGGTTCTTTTCTTCAGTCGAAGCACGAGCAAGCTCAATTTTCGGCGGAATATAACCAGCTTCTAAAGTTTTCGGATCGATAAATGTGTTCACACCAATAATCGGTAATTCGCCAGAGTGTTTAAGATGTTCGTAGTACATCGACTCTTCTTGAATTTTTGAACGTTGGTACTGAGTTTCCATAGCGCCTAATACACCACCGCGCTCAGAGATACGTTTAAATTCAGCTAATACCGCTTCTTCAACTAGATCAGTTAATTCTTCAACGAAGTAAGAACCTTGATTGATGTTTTCATTTTTCATCGCTCCGTATTCACGGTTGATGATCATTTGAATGGCCATCGCACGGCGAACTGACTCTTGCGTAGGTGTTGTGATCGCTTCGTCATAGGCATTTGTGTGTAACGAGTTACAGTTATCGTTTAACGCAACTAAGGCCTGTAATGTTGTACGAATGTCGTTAAAATCGATCTCTTGCGCATGCAGAGAACGCCCAGATGTTTGGATATGGTATTTAAGCTTTTGTGAACGTTCGTTACCTTTGTAAAGATCACGCATCGCCACAGCCCAGATACGACGAGCTACGCGGCCTAAAACCGTGTACTCAGGATCAAGACCATTTGAGAAGAAGAAACTTAAATTCGGCGCAAAATCATCGATCTTCATGCCGCGTGATAAGTAGTATTCAGCAAATGTAAAACCGTTCGATAAGGTAAACGCCAATTGTGAAATCGGATTCGCACCGGCTTCAGCAATGTGGTAGCCAGAAATTGAAACCGAGTAGAAGTTACGGATATTCTTATCGATAAAGAATTGCTGGATATCGCCCATCATTTTCAATGCGAAGTTAATCGAGAAGATACAAGTGTTTTGGCCCTGATCTTCTTTTAAGATATCAGCTTGAACCGTTCCGCGCACCGCTGACATCGTAGCCGTTGCAAGCTCGCGCCATTCAGTATCAGTTAATTTACGGCCTAATTCTTTTTCTTTTTTATCAACCTGTTGGTCAATAGCTGTATTAAAGTAGAAAGCTAAGATCATTGGCGCAGGACCATTGATCGTCATTGAAACCGAAGTATTTGGATTCACTAAATCAAATCCAGAATAAAGTTTCTTCATGTCGTCTAAGCAGCAGATGCTTACACCCGACTCACCCACTTTACCGTAGATATCCGGGCGTAAATCAGGATCTTGACCGTATAAAGTTACTGAATCAAATGCTGTTGATAAACGGTGTGCTTTTTCGCCTTTACATAAATAATGAAAACGACGGTTTGTTCTTTCAGGTGTGCCTTCTCCCGCGAACATACGTTTTGGATCTTCATCGGCACGGCGCAATTGGAATACACCCGCTGTGTAAGGAAATTCACCGGCCACGTTTTCCATTTTTAAGAACGTAAAACGATCGCCCCAGTCTTTGTAACTTGGTAAAACGATTTTACGGATTTTTGTGCCGCTTAATGATTTAGTCACTAAGCTTTGACGAATTTCTTTATCACGCACTTTGAAAATTAATTCATCTTGAGAGTAGATACGTTTTAATTCGTCCCATTTTTCTAAAGATTGCAATTCTTCAGTCGTGAAACCTTCTGAAAACTCAGCGCGTTTTTTTGCGACCTGATCAGCAGTTAATCCAAGATCAGTTTTTAAGTTCTCGAGTGAGCCAAGTTTTGAAGCTTTATCGGATAAAGTTTTTACGCGGTCTTTGTACTTATGAACCGTTGATACGATTTCAGCTAAGTAGTTTTGACGATCTGGTGGAATTACTGTGTGTTCATCAGCCGATAAAACTGTTTCACGGTAAGCTTTAGGAACTTCCGGTAACGATTTTAATTCATGTAACTTGTCTGCCACCGAGAAGAATAAGTTATTCACGCCGCCATCATTGAACTGGCTAGCCTGTGTTAAGAATACGGGAACTTGAACTTTATCATCCCAGATTTTGCGTGAACGTTTATATTGTTTAGTCACATCACGTACGGCATCGAGTGCACCACGACGGTCAGCTTTATTCACGGCTACGAAGTCTGCGAAATCGATCATGTCGATTTTTTCTAACTGTGATTGCGCCCCGAAATCAGACGTCATAACGTACATTGATAAATCAGACACGTCAGTGATCGCCATGTTACCTTGGCCGATACCTGAAGTTTCTGCGATGATAAAATCAAAATCACATTTTTTTAAGAAATTTAAAATATCTGGCAATGAACTTGCGATCTCTTTACCAGAACCACGCGAAGCCACAGAACGCATGTAAATGTGCGGGCGTGATAACGAGTTCATACGAATACGGTCACCTAAAAGTGAACCACCCGTTTTACGTTTTGAAGGATCAACGCACACAATTGCGATTTTTTGTTCTGGGTAAGCATTTAAAAAACGCTGCGATAATTCATCGATTAATGATGACTTACCGGCACCGCCCGTACCCGTAATACCTAAAATTTTAGGTGTGTTTGTTTTACGAACGAAATTTGTTAAGCCGAATTTTTCTGGAGTGACATCTTTTTGCCCGTTTTCAATGGCTGTTAGTGCAATACCTAACTGAGTTGAAGGAATATTATCGCCAGCAAAAACGTTTTTAATATCATTTGATAAATTTGTCGGCATTGGAAAGTCACAACCTTCCACGATCATTTTGATCATGCCCTCTAAGCCTAAACGACGTCCGTCGTCTGGATGGAAGATCTGCGCAATACCGTAAGCTTCAAGCTCACGTTTTTCGTCGTGCACGATCACACCACCGCCACCGCCGTAAATTTTTACGTGCGCAGCACCAGCTTGGTTTAATAAATCACGAAGGTATTTAAAGTATTCCATGTGGCCGCCCTGATATGAGCTGATACACACGCCCTGCGCGCCTTCTTGTAAAACGGCTTTCACAACATCATTCACCGAACGGTTGTGGCCTAAATGGATAACTTCGGCTCCGAATTCTTGAAGCATACGACGAATGATGTTGATCGAAGCATCATGGCCGTCGAAAAGTGAAGCCGCAGTAACAATACGCACAGGATTCTTTGTCATAACTGTCTAAATACCTTTAAAGTTTGGTTTTCTTTTTTCTGTGAAAGCTTTTGTGCCTTCAGTCGTGTCGAATGATCCGAATAATCCACCAAAGATTTCGGCTTCATTTTCTAAAGCTTTTTCTGTTTCTAAATCAAAAGCTTGGTTGATTGATAGTTTTGCTTTACCAACCGCTAACGGAGATTTTGAAATAATCATTTCTAATTTTTTATTTACAGCCATCATTAACTCAGATTGAGGAACAACTTGAGAAACGATTCCTAAACGTAATGCTTCATCAGCCTTGATCATTTCACCAGTGAAAGTTAATTCACGCGCTTTTCTGATACCTACTGCGCGAGTTAAACGAACTGTACCGCCAAAGCCTGGAATTAAACCCAGAGAAACTTCTGGTAAACCAAATTTAGCATTATCAGAAGCGATCATAAAATCACAACCTAGAGCTAATTCTAAACCGCCACCTAAAGCAAAACCGTTAACGGCCGCGATAACTGGAATCTTTAATAAATTTAATTCATGAAATACGCTTTGGCCCTTTTGTGCAAAAGCCACCGCTTGCTCGTTTGACATATCAAGCATTTCTTTAATGTCAGCACCAGCAACGAAAGCTTTTTCACCAGCACCTGTGATAACAAGTGCTTTTGCTGTTTCAAAGTCTACTTCTGAAATTTGGCGAAGAGCATCGGCCATGTCGTTTAAAACTTGCATGTTTAATGCATTTAAACTTTCTGGGCGATTGATAGTTAAAACCCAAACACCGTTTTCTTTCGATTCAAGTTTAATTGTTTGATAATCTAAATTCATAATATTGATCCTTATTTAGCGTAGTTGTAGAAACCACGGCCTGATTTACGCCCCATCCAACCAGCTTCTACGTATTTAACTAAAAGTGGGCATGGACGGTATTTCGAATCACCTAAACCATCATGAAGAACGTTCATGATCGCAAGGCATGTATCTAAGCCGATAAAGTCTGCTAAAGTTAATGGACCCATTGGCTGGTTGGTTCCAAGTTTCATCGCGTTGTCGATAGATTCAACTGACGCAATACCTTCATGAAGTGTGTAAACAGCTTCGTTGATCATCGGCATTAAAATGCGGTTTACGATAAAACCCGGCATGTCTTTGACTGACTCAACAAAGATCTTTCCTAGTTTCTCAGATAACGCTTTTGTTAACGCGAAAGTTTCAGGTGAAGTTTGTAAACCTTTGATACCTTCAACTAATTGCATAAGTGGAACTGGGTTCATAAAGTGCATGCCCACAACTTTGTCTGGACGAGAAGTTACGGCTGCAATTTTAGTAATTGAAATTGAAGATGTGTTAGAAGCTAAGATAGATCCGGCTTTCACAGTTTGATCTAACTCTTTGAAAATTTTAAGTTTTAAGTCAATGTTCTCAGTGGCTGCTTCGACAACGAAATCGCAGTCTTTAAGATCTGCCATGGCTGTTGTGGCTTTAACTTTACCCAGTAACGCTTTTTTAGCATCTTCTGTCATTGTGCCTTTTTTGATTAAACGATCACAGCTGCCAGCGATTGTAGTTAGACCTTTATCTAGGGCTGCATTGTTGATATCAAACATCACTACATCATAACCGCAAGCTGCTGCGACTTGTGTGATTCCGTTACCCATTTGGCCTGCGCCAACAACGCCGATTTTTTTGATATTTTCTACCATGACGATCTCCTTAAAAATGCTTGTAAAAACAATGCTTTGTTATAGCAAAGAACTGGTCTTGAATGAAACGACTTTACTCTGTCAGAATGAAAAGATGCTGTTTGTCATGGCTCTCTTAGGCACGATTTTGACTAGTTTTCCTGCTTTTTCCGCAGTCAATGCCGCCCCTACAAAGCAAGCCCCTATTTTAAGCGAACTTTTCGCCGGCCGTAAGGTTAAAGAGATTCCTTTTTACAAGTCAAAAATGAGTATTTTTCCATCAGGCTATGCAAGCTTTGATCGCCTGAACGAACAAATGGTTTCTAGCGAAACTACCGATGCTTTTTACTTAGCTAAAGATGATAAAAAAATATCGCCTTCTTTAGTTCCAAACATCACAGCCTTTCACTTATCACGCGTGTGGATTGAAAAATACACTAAACGCCGGGTTAAACCTAATAACGAAATGGATTTAGCGACAATTCTTCTAAACTACGACACTGACCCTTACGATCGTGGTTTAGTACTTACGTTAAGCGAAACCAAACTTCGCGAAAATGCCGATATGAAATCAGCGGCACTTAAAACAATTCCAAAATTAAATTATTTTATTCCGATCAGTTTTGAAAAAGGTTTTATTAAAATTTTATTTCAAGGAAAATTCGGTTTTATCGACATCAACGACTGCATTTCAAAATACGATTTCGCCAAATTTGCCTTTTCGTTCAAATCAAAAACCAACACGTGGGAAGTTGTTCTTCGTCGTGAATTTGACCACTTAGCCACTGACAAAAATAAATCTCTTCACTTAGCTGAAATTAAAGGTTTAATCGTCGATCAAAAGTTAGCTTACGCTTACAAAGAAAATGAACACTACCCTAAATGGACAAGTTTCAAATTAATTAAAGAAAAATCAAAACCTTGGATTCAAAGCACTCTCAAAGGTCACGGACTGATCTGGTGGCAACGCCCTGAGGTTGAAATCTTAGCGAAGAATACGGTTTCAATTGATGAGCTGATCAAAAAAGATATCTACTCAGTTTCTTTCCAAGCTGACAATCCTAAAAAAGGTTTAGCATCAGCCGACGGCGTTTATATCACAGAAGACGGCCAAAACTGGAGTGAAATAGCGCAATTTAAAGATTACTCGGGCCCTGTTTTCTACTACTCTGATTTACTGATGTTCGTCGGAAATTACAGAAGCGTTGACGGCGGAAAAACTTTTGAAAACTACATTCAAGTCGACAAAGTGTCTTCAGCCATCACCAAATCAACAGGTGTAGCACCTAAGAAAATCCAGATCACAAAAATCAAAGTGCAAAAACCTTATAACGTAGTCATTGATGTGCATACAGGCGCACGCAAAGTACGCCTTAAATCACCGATTTTTTCTCAAGAATGGACACAAGTAAAATTCTAGTGTGACGTATACACGTCGTTCATCATTTTATAGATTTTTTCTTGCAACGGACCGCGTGTTTCCGTTGTGTAACCTTTTGTTTCTACTGGTGGTAACACGTGTAGTTCAATGGTGCGTTTCCAGCGGTCGCTGTTGGCTAGGATTTTTCCTTTGGGCCATACTTCGTAGGCGCCTTTGATCACGACGGGAATAAGTGGCACCTGCGCGTTGATCGCGAATACAAAAGGACCTGCTTTAAATGGTAATAATTGATCTGCGCGGAATCTTCCGCCTTCTGGTGAAAGACAAAACCTTTCGCCTCTGGCGAAGCGCACTTTGGCTTCTTCGTAGACTCTGAAAACTTCTTCGCGGTTTCCGCGGGCGATTGGCAGTGTGCCAAATCTGCGCATGCAGGCGCCTAGTACCGGGATTTTGAATAATTCGATTTTTGCGCCAAAGCGGATATTGTGAAGGCCTTTGCAGATTGTGAAAATATCCATAAAGCTTGCGTGGTTAAATAGAATAACCGCGCCTTTAACTTTATCCATGTTTTCTAAACCGTAAACTTTTAATTCTACGTTAAAGAGAAAAAAAGCTAACTTTCCCCATATTTCGACGATGAAGTTATCAAATTTACGACGGTTAAAAATAATATTTGAAACAACACCGATGGCAGAAAGAACACCTGTACCCACTGCGAATAAAACCGCAGCGATCATCGCGCGAATATAAATAACTAATTTCATGTAGAGAGGATCCTTTTTTTAGCCGCTTGGATCTGACGATTCTTGTAGGCTTCGTGATCTGTGTCGCCGGTTTGCATTTTTTCATAGGCGTGCCGATCCATGATCTGCACTTCAAACGGATAGAAGAATGAAAATTCTTTTGTATTCTGCCCGCCAGTTGAATTTAAACCTGGCGCAATTTTAATTAACTTACGGCAAATAAATTTAATGTATCTAAAATCAATCGCAGAATAGGGATTATCTTTTCTGAAAAGTTTAATCAGCGGATTTGTTGTCACCTTTAATTGTTGACGTAATAAACGGTCTACTTTTTCAGAATCCATCATAAATTCTTTACCGTGTTTACGTTCTAAATGTTCACACACTTGTAAGAATTCATCCACCGGATACATGTTGTTGGATGACTGGTCCGGCATGATGTGTGGGTAAGAAATTAAGTTCGCATCAACTAACTGGCGAATCACTTGGAAAGAATCAAAGATCGTAGGTGTAACAAAACGCACACCGATTTTATCGTACACTTTAACCGCTAAAGCATCGGGTTTTGCTAAAAGTTTGATAACTGTAGAAGTTGAAGTCTTAAACGGCTTTGTTTGGAACTTATGAAGTTCAACTTTTGAAACTTCATCGTTCGCTCTTGGTTTTAAATACAGTTTGTCTTGATGAACAATCGCATTTTCAAACGGGATTAAAATCTGACGCTGAATTTCTTCGGCGAAGTGTGAAAATAGATCTGTCTCTGAATGCACGAACACATGAATACAGCGAAGCATCGCACACGCCCAGCGCTGAATGTTATGATCATCGTGATGCGTGGCCCACACTAAAAGATTGCGTAAATCTTTTAAGTGTTCTGGGTTATGAATTTCTTTGGGAATTTCATCAATTTTAAATTTTAACTTTTCAGTGATTAAAACAACAGAGCGTCTGTGAAAATACCAAAGACGTTTTAAATCTTCTTCATGAGCGTAATCAAAACCGTAGCTTTTTACAAAAGCGTCAGCTTGTTCAAGGTTTTGAATATAAAGTTTTGATTGATCTAACGTCGAAGCTCCACCTGCGATAACAGATAGAGCTGTGGGGTCGAACTTAAAATGCGAGTGGCTAAACTTGCCTTTGTCTTGGTGCATTCACCCGTTAGACTATTTAATAATTCCGCAGCGAGCAATATAGAATTGACCTAATACGCCTTGTGCTGCTGCTCCACCAGTCACATTTGTTGTATTTACGAAGCTAACTTGGCCTGATAAATAATCACCGCTTAAATTTCCGTCAAATCTAACCTCGCCGTACTCATCGCGGAACACCACGTAGCCTGAGCCAGTTTGCATATTAAATTGGCCTGCAGCGGCAGATGAGAACTCGATCGGGATCGGTTGGTATTGGTTAGAACCGTCTGTTGCAGATTGTAATACGTAGCTGTCGTAAACTTTAATTAAGATCTTCGTTTGCTGTAAGTTAACAGTTCCGTTGGATTCAATTTTAAATGTTCCTTGAAAGCGAACACCCGTTTGATCATTAGCACCGGCGCTGATTGTTCCCACTTCAGAAGGATCAATCGTTGCTGACAATAAACCTTTTACGCGGGCTTCGAAGTTTGAAGTAAATGAAGAGCTTTGATCGTAGATTGTACCAACAGAAGATAAGTTATTTCCGCAGTAGCTTTGCGTGAAAGCTCCGTTTGTTGTTCCAGAGATAGTAGCAACGCGGCCACCATTTCCTGAGGTACGTTTTGATGATTCCTTATTAGGGTTACATCCAACAAAAGATAATGCGATTAATGTTAATAGTACGACTTTTTTCATAAAAGACTCCTACAAACCATTAATTCAAGACAAATGCCAAAAACCCCGTCTCACTCTGAGAAACGGGGTTTATGTGTATGGGCTATATTTGATTTGAGAGTTGCAGGACAATTTCTGACTAGAATCTTAGACAGCTGTCAGGTTTCTAACAGCTTTTATCGACACGTATCTTGAACATATTCACTGTAAGCCGGCAAAGAAGGATGTGATTTTGTCGACCATACCCAGCGAAAGTCATTACATTTTTTAAAAGACGGAAAACTAATTGATGTTAAAAC
The DNA here is from genome assembly GCF_046267985.1 of Pseudobdellovibrio sp. HCB154. Taxonomy (GTDB): domain Bacteria; phylum Bdellovibrionota; class Bdellovibrionia; order Bdellovibrionales; family Bdellovibrionaceae; genus Pseudobdellovibrio. Next base: position 1,925,284 of record NZ_CP176530.1, read on the forward strand.
GTCGAAGAAGTTATTACGCACACTTAAAATATACGGAATCACCTTTTCATACATCCACGTCATTTGCGCATCAGCCATAAGGCCTTTTTGATGTAAATCTAAAGCCACTTCTACCGACGTGGCATACCCGATTTGCCCTGGGTGAAGTGTTTTGCCGACTTCGTCTTTATCGCGGCTTGAATAGAGCTGGTGGATGTAAATAACGCTTTTAATTCCCTGCTCTTCAAGTTCTTTACGAGCCTGTTCATATACATCAACGTCTTTTTCACCATTATCACCCACCATCATCACAAGTGTTGGATTATGTTCAGCGACTAGTTTTCTGATGGTTTTATTTTTATGATCTGAATCAAAAATCACATCACGTAAAATCAACTGTCCTTGCGGGAATTTGTTATTTCTTAAGAATGCTTCGTGTGAATTTTGAAGATACTCAACGCCTGTGTCTTTTGAAGGGGCATTACTTAAATACGCGACTTTGTTTACGCCAGGATTTTCATTTAAAACTAATTGGTATAACGAAGCCATACCGGCAAACGGCGTGTTTGAATCCCAAGTCCTAAATAAAACCGACGGGCTCCAGGATTTATAGCTGATCACATGACTGACTTTGATGGTGTCGTCGATATCGCTAATTAAAAGAATTCTCTCTTTAGCTTGGGCTAAAACGTTTATCGTAAAAAGTAATGTTACAAGAAATAGTTTTTTCATAGCTTTGGTCTAAAGGTGCGAATCAGAGACCAAAGCCATGATAGATATATTAGATTTAAAGAAATAAAAGCGTCAAATTAGTTAGCGCTGAGCCACTCAGCGACAGCCGCAGATTCGTTAATAACACGTTGGCTGATGGCTAAATTTACGCCGAAGTAGCCAACACCACGTAATTGGTGCGTATTAAACACCTCGGTGCTTTTATTTTCTAAGGTATAATGTTTGTTCGTGTACTTAAACGCCGAAAAAAGATTTTGATCTACTGAGGCTGAAAGCTTCTCTGTTAAGTATTCGCGCGCGGCTTGGGCGATATGGCAGTTTACGCAATCCATACTCTCTGGATTAAATAATTCAGGATTTTCAATTGCATAAGCTGATTTTAAATTCGCAATAACTTCGTCTTCAGTAAAGCTTGCTGTTGTTGTGGCACGCTCAACAAAGCTAGCTAAGTTAGCTTCTTCGGTTTTTGGCGGCTGAGCAATACCTGCGCCTGTGTAACCTTTGTTATTTTGAAGCTGGTTAAAAAACATTTGTGAAGTTAAACCCTCTAAACGAGGAATTGGGCCAGCCACTAATTTACCATCAACCACTTCAGCCCCTAAGAATCCCCATACATCATTCATGCGGCGTAAAACCATCACGGTTACGCGGCTTAGATTTTTTTCACCAGCGTATTTTGTGATTAACGTATTGAATTCTTTTAACGAAGGACTTTGATCACGGTCTTTTTTCCAGAACGGATGAATATCTAAAGCTGTTTTTGCATTATCAATTTCAACCGTTTGAAATTTCTTTTTCCACGCCATTAACTCTGTCGTTAAGCTTTTAAATTCTTCGTCAGTTAAAACATAGAAACTATGAAAAGCCGCATCGATAGTTGTGACATCAGCGCTTGTCGCTTTGACCGGTTGCCAGATCATTCGCACTTGCTTTTGACAAGCCATCGGTGTCGGCAAAGGAAAGCAGTGATCAATACGAACCGCCATCAAACGAGTCATCGCGTTGATTTCATTTTTTTCGTGCTGCATATCCATAAATGGAAGTTGCATCACCATGGCTTCAGGAACTAACGCTCCTTTATCACCGGCTGATTGTAATTTTAATAAGTTATTTTCTGAAGCGTTCGTTGGAAGTGGCATGATGTAAGTCACATCATTTAAACCCCATGACAATTCAGTCGCCTGAGCTAAAAACGGAAACACGAAAATAAATGCTAAAATTGATAATTTCATGCCCCGAAGTTTTCATTAAACTTGGCTTGAATCAATCAAGAATCTTGGGGGTGCAACAAAACGATTACAAGTTGAGAATGAAAATGCTTAAAACCTAGCCTACACTGTGCTGGTGCATATTTATGCGTTCGCGCACCATGCCGTAGATAGCGATGAAAAAACCCAGCACGATAGCGACATCGGCCACATTAAACACGCCTGTTCTGGTAAATGGGGCTAATTGAAAATCCATGAACATAAAATCAATCACATGACCATTATCATGAGTTAAGCGATCAATCACATTACCGATACCACCCGCTAAGATAAATGAATACGCCAGAAGGTCTGTTAAAGACATTTTGTTTTTAACCAGCGACCAAAGCATCACTACTAAACCAAGCAATACAAATAAACCGAAAACCACAAAACGAATCCAGCGCGGCAGGTCTCCGCCCATTCCTAAAAAAGCCCCCGGATTTTCAGCGTAAAGCAGCTGAAACACACCACCTAAATAAATGATGGGTGCTTTTCCTGAAAGATGTTCAACGGCTAAAACTTTAGTCCATTGATCAATGGCCACTACACTGATTAGAATTAGAAACAATATGAAAAGTCTTTGGCCTGTTGCTAGTTTGTTCATGATTTCATTCTGCTTAATTGCAGAGGCTTCCGCAACTGAAAAAGTCTCGCCTTACTTTGGCGTGGGCTCAGATATGTTTATATTTTCGATAGATAGCTTTAACGCTGCTCAAGAACAGCTGCAATATGAGCCTAATACACCCGGGCTTTCGCGTTTTGGCCTAAGTGCTTTCGGTTTAGGGGCCTCAATTTCTACCCGTGGCCCCACTGAAGAACTTGATAAAGACAAAGGTGAAAGCAAATTTTTAGACTTTCAATTAAGCTATAACAGTACCAAATGGGGTGCTGATCTTTACGTACAACAATACGAAGGCTTTTATTTAAAAAATTCTTCTGAAGTGGGCGGCACGACAACGTACCATTTATTCCCCGATTTAAAATTTCAACACTACGGTTTAATGGGCCGTTATGCGCTAGATAATAACGGGGGCTTTTCAATTTCTGGTTTATTAAATCAAGCTGACGAAATTAAAAAAACAGCGGGAAGTTATTTTCTAGTTGGCGGTTTTCGCCAATACACTTTAGAAACCGAAAATTCGATGATTCCTACACCACTTCAAGGGATCAACACTGAAATGGATAACTTAAGAAAACTTTCAGTAAATACTTTAAATCTTGGCGTTGGTGCCGGAAAATACTGGGTTTCAAGTTCAAATTTTTTTGTCGGAGCCGTATTTGATTTAACGGGCACGTATGGGTTGTACAAATATACTTTAACAAACGATGAACAAAACACCGACTATTCAACGATCAGTTATTCGTTAAAAGTGGGCACTGGTTACACCGGAAAAAAATGGCGCACTGGTGTGAGTGCCTATGCCGACGCTACAACATTACAAGGTCTTGATCGCACGTATATTAAGCCGCAGGCCACGGCCTTTTTTCTTTATGTACGTTATGTGTTTGATTAATCTGTAATCTTAACGACAATTTTTCCCCGAGCGCGGCCCGATTCAGAATGCTCTAAAGCTTTTTGCACATCCGATAACGGAAACACACTGTCAATAACAGGACGAATTTTACCTTGCTCAACAAGATTTTTGATTTCAGTTAACTGCGCCCCATTAGGCTTCATGAATAAAAATTTGTAATGATTTTTCTTTAGTGCCGCTGAAAGATTGGCTTTAAAGCCGACTAACTTTAAAACAAATGTTTTAAATAACCCTAAATCCATTTCTTTAGCAGTTTCGCCGTCTGGAAGACCAGAAATTGAAACCACCCATCCACCGGGCTTTACTACATTAAAAATTTTAAAAAGATCATCGCCGCCCAAGGTATCAAAAACAAAATTCATATTATTTAAAACTTCCCACGGGTGCTCTTTGCGGTAGTTCACCACGTGATCAGCACCCAGTGATTTAACTAAAGCTTCATTTTTTTCACTGGTCGTTGTCCAAACTTCAGCGCCGCGAACTTTTGCCAGTTGAATTGCAAAGGTTCCGACACCACCCGCGCCAGCTTGAATTAAAATTTTATCGCCTTTTTTTACGTTGGCTGCATCGAAAGCTTGCCATGTGGTTAACGCCACCAGCGGAAGACTAGCCGCCTCTTCAAAAGAAAGATTTGTAGGCTTAAGGGCTACTTCATCTTCACTCACAGCAATGTATTCAGCAAAGGCACCGATACCACTGTTACCAGGGCGAGAGAAAACTAAATCGCCTTTTTTAAATTTTGTAACTCGAGACCCAACTTCAACAACTTCACCGGATAAATCATGACCTAGAATTAACGGAAAAGAATACTTTCTAACAAACTTAAGCATTCCCGCTTTAATCTTAAAATCAATTGGATTAACACTGGCCGCTTTAACTTGAATCAAAACTTCATATTCTTTGGGCGTAGGTTTTTGAAAATCACCTAGATGCATCTTTTCATCACTACCGTATTTTTTAATAAAAGCTGCTTTCATCATGATCCCCTTTAAACGACAAGAGCCCATACCTTATATAAAGATATGGGCTCTTGTTTTAAAATTCCATTATTTTTTAGTTATAGAACTTGTTACCTGAACTTGCGCGTTCAGCCAATTTTGAACTTGGCGATAAACGAGCTTTGGCGTTTCTCGCTGATGCGTAATGAGTTAAACGCTCAGCGATGTATTTACAACCGACGCTGTCAGCATATTTTAACAAGCCACCACGAAATGGTGGAAAACCTGTACCCATAATCATCGCAAGATCGACTTCATGCGGAGTTTCAACGATTTTGTCAGCATCAAGTGCTAAACAGCATTCGTTAACCATGGCAAATACGCCACGCTCAACACACTCTTTCGCATCGTATGGATTTGTGCGTGCGGCTAAGCCAAGCTCAGTGTACACCGATTGATCCACTTCAGTTTTACGACCGTTGTGATCATACTTGTAGAAACCTAAGTTCGTTTTTTGACCAAGACGTGATTTGTTGGCCGCTAATTTTTCCATGATTGGAGAAACTTCAACACGATCAGGATACGCCGCTGCGAAGATTTTTAAAACTTTAGCACCGACATCAAGGCCCACTGAATCCATCAATTCAAACGGACCCATTGGCATTCCGAATTTTAAGTAAGCTTTATCAACTTCTTCAATCGACATACCTTCTGTCAATAAGAAAGCCGCTTCAGCCATGTACGGAAGCAACAAACGGTTAACTAAAAAGCCCGGGCCGTCTTTAACAACCACTGGCATTTTACCCATTTTTTTCGATAATTCGAAAACTGTAGAAATCGTTTCATCCGAAGATTTTGGGCCACGGATAACTTCTACCAGAGGCATTTTGTGAACCGGAGAGAAAAAGTGCATACCTGCGAAATACTGTGGATTTGGATGACCGTCAGCCATTTCAGTCACTGATAATGATGACGTGTTCGTCACGATAATAGCATCTTCACGCATATTCTTCGCCGTCTCATTGATCACTTTCTTTTTGATATTCATATCTTCAACGATCGCTTCAACAACAACGTCTAAAGTTTTAAAACCTGAGAAATCTAAAGTCGTAGAAACAAGAGAAGTTTTTTGTGAGAATTGGTAATTATCAATGACTTTTTTCTTAACTAACTTCTTCCATAAATCATAAGCGTGTTTTAAAGCTTTTGTATTGGCATCATGAGAAATATCTTTAACACGAACGCCGATACCTTTATCAGCCGCTACGTAAGCGATACCGCCACCCATAGTTCCCGCACCTAAAACACCGATATTTTTAACTGGTCTAGCTTTTACGTTTTTATCAGCCACACCCGTAGATTTTTTAACCATTTCAGTTAAATAAAATACGTGAATTAAGTTTTTAGAAATATCAGTTAAAGCACAACGAACAAAGTGGTCTTTTTCGATTTCTAAAGCTTTAGCACGATTAGACATGCCATAAGATTTTTTAACCACTTCTAACGCTTCAATCGGAGCAGGATAGTGACCTTTAGTCGCTTTTAAAGTTGCTTTTTTCGCTTGCGAAAATACAACACCTTTTAAAGGCCCTTCTAAAAGTTTACCCATCATGCCGCGCGCTTGAAACGTTTTACGGCGTTTACCACGACCCGAAGATAAAATCTTTTCGATTTCTTTTTCTGCAAAAGTTTCTAGTAAGTTCGGATGAACCACGTAATCAACTAAACCGATTTTTAAAGCTTTTTTAGCATTTAATAATTTACCAGCTAAAATCACATCAAGTGCTGCTTGAATACCAACTACACGTGGTAAACGCACACAGCCGCCGAAACCCGGTAAAATACCTAATTGAGTTTCAGGAAGACCAATACGTGTTGATGAATCATCTGAGGCAATACGGTAATCACAAGCTAAGATAAATTCACAACCACCACCAGCGCACGCCCCGTTAATTAAAGCCATTGTTGGCATCGGAAGATCTTCAACCATATTCATGATCTCTTGACCACCGCCAACCGCTTCGCGAACCGCCGCTTCAGTTGTTAACGCTTTGATTTCTTCAATATCAGCACCCGCAATAAAGATTTTTGATTTTGCTGATTTGAAAACTACAAATTTGTAACTTGAAGTTTTTAATTTTTCGATAAGAGCTTTAAACTCCATCATAACAGGAGTTGAAAATTTATTTACTTTTTCACCTGGTAAATCAAACGTAACGTGAGCCACGCCATTTTTTTCGTTGAGAGAGAAAGCTTTGCCTGATGTATTGCCAGTTGATTGTGTGGTTTGCATTTCCATTTGTCTTTATTACCCTTCGTTTTCAATAACCATGGAGCCGCCTTGGCCGCCACCGATACATAAAGTTGCAAGTCCAAACTGTTTATTTGAACGTTTTAATTCTTTAGCTAAAGTTAAAACTAAACGAGTTCCTGTGGCACCGACCGGATGACCTAGCGCAATCGCTCCGCCATTCACGTTTAAGATGTCATCATTCACTGTTCCAACTTTTGCTGATAAACCTAATTTTTCTTGCGCGAATTTGTCTGAATCCATCGCTTTTTGACAAGCCATTACTTGTGCCGCGAAAGCTTCATTAAGTTCAACACGGCCCATGTCTTTCATTGTAAGACCGGCACGTTTAAGAGCGATCGGCGTTGAATACACCGGACCTAATCCCATTCTTTCTGGCTCACAACCCGCAAACGCATAACCGCGAATTTTTGCGATTGGTTTATAACCTAAGCTTTGAGCTTTTTCGCGCGACATAATTAACATCATCGCGGCACCATCAGTGATTGGACACGCGTTACCCGCCGTGATTGTTCCCGTCACTTTATCGATCATTGGCTTTAATTTACCTAAAGCTTGCATTGTTTGTTCAGCGCGCGGACCAATATCTTCAGTCACCACATCTTTGAAATCTGGTTCAACATAAAGCGGAGTCATTTCTTCTGCAAATTTGGCTTTAGCACCGGCTGCTTTTAAGTGTGAGGCTAATGCGAAAGCATCTTGCGCTTCACGAGTTAAACCCCACTCTTTTGCTAAAATTTCAGCTGTACCCATCATGTTGATTCCGACAAAAGGATCAGTCAGACCTTCAACGATTGAAATGATTGGTTTGTATTTTGTTTTCGCCATCGGAGCAGTGGTTACCATCTCTTTAATTTGCGAAAGATCAGCTTTAAACCAATCCCATAAAGCAGCTAAACGTTGACCGCCTGTTTTTGCCGACCCTAATCTTTCGATAATTGATGTGATCGACGGAGGCATAATCAATGGCATTTGCGACATGTTTTCAGTACCACCGACAAGCACTACATCCATTGTTCCAGATTTAATTTTTTCGTAACCTGCAGAAATAGATTCTAAAGCTGAAGCACAGTTACGGTGCACAGTGACTGCAGAAGTTTTTTGTGGGATTCCGGCATTTAATGCCACCACACGCGAAATGTTTACGGCGTCAGATGGTGAACCTGTATTACCGATGATTACTTCATCAACAACATTCACATCCAAGTTTGTACGCGCCAACAAATCTTTCATAGCCACTTGGCCAAGTTTTGCTGCATGCACGCCTTTTAATTTTGTTCCTGCTTTTGCAAATGGAGTACGCACTCCTTCGACAATCACTACATCCCTGTTTGACATCACTTACCTCACTGTAACTTTAAAATGACCTATTAAGCGTACGCCCAAATTTAAGCTAAAGCAAATGACGCCTATCAATATAGGACACAGGTGTTGTTGACCCTTTAAAGGGGTAAAACTTAGAATGAAAACTCTAGGAGTTTATTTTGCAAAAATCGTCTACTCACAACAAAACTACTCAATCTGATAAATCAACTGACCGTTCAAATTTTGATAAACAAGCCCTTGAATTCCACCAAATGGGAAGGCCAGGTAAGATCGAAGTTGTCTCAACAAAACCGTGTAACACTGAGAAAGCATTAGCTTTAGCGTATTCGCCAGGCGTTGCTGTGCCTTGTAAAGTGATCGCGAAAAACCCGGAAGCGGTTTACGACTACACGACAAAAGGTAATTTAGTGGCCGTGATCTCGGACGGTACTGCTGTACTGGGCTTAGGTAATATCGGACCCTTAGCTTCAAAACCCGTTATGGAAGGTAAAGGAATTTTATTTAAGAACTTTGCCGGCATCGACGTTTTCGATATCGAAGTTAAATCTTCTTCAGCGGCTGAATTTATTGCCGCAGTTAGAACTTTAGAACCAACATTCGGCGGAATTAATCTTGAAGATATCAAAGCCCCTGAATGTTTTGAAATTGAAGAAACATTAAAAAAAGAAATGAACATTCCGGTATTCCATGATGACCAACATGGAACAGCGATTGTTTCTGGCGCAGCCCTAATTAATGCTTGCCAAATCGTAGGTAAAAAACTTTCTGAAATTAAATTAGTTGTTAACGGCGCTGGTGCTTCTGCCATTGCCTGTACAAAACTTATTGTAAGCCTTGGTGTAAAAAAAGAAAACGTTATCATGTGTGATACAACCGGCGTGATTTTCAAAGGTCGTACAAACGGCATGAACAAGTACAAAGAAGAATTTGCTAATAACACGACAAAACGCACTCTTTCTGAAGCCTTAGAAGGTGCTGATGTGTTTTTGGGACTTTCTGCTGCAGGTGCCGTAACAGGTGATATGGTTAAAACCATGGCGAAAGATCCCATCATTTTCGCCATGGCAAATCCAGATCCAGAAATCACTCCGGATGCAGCTCGTGCCGCACGCGCTGATGCGATCGTTGCCACTGGCCGCTCTGATTACCCTAACCAAGTAAATAACGTTTTAGGCTTCCCGTCGATTTTCCGTGGTGCGCTTGATACGCGTGCGACACAAATCAATGAAGAAATGAAATTAGCGGCGGTTCACGCTTTAGCTAAATTAGCACGCGAAGAAGTTCCTGATACAGTTTCTGCCAGCTACGGCGGGCAAAAATTTAAATTCGGCCGCGATTATTTAATTCCAAAACCATTTGATACGCGCGTATTAATGTGGGTTGCTCCGGCTGTTGCCAAAGCGGCAATGGATACAGGTGTTGCCCGTGTTAAAATTGATGACTGGAACAAATACCATGAACGCTTAGAAGCGATTCAAGGCCCACAAAAAGTATTTATCCGTTCAGTGATCAACCAAGTTCACGCAAATTCTGAACGCCAAGGAGCTCTTCCGCGCGTTGTGTTTCCAGAGGGTTCAAGCTCAAAAATTTTAAAATCAATCCGCGCTTTAATCGACGAAAAAATCTGCAGCCCGATCGTCATCGGTAATCCGGATACAATTCGCGAAAAAGCCAAAAAACATAATGTCGATATGGATGGTATTGAAATTTTAAATATCCAAGGACATCCAAAATTTCACCAATACGCTGAAGAGCTTTACAAACGCCGCCAACGTAAAGGCGTAAACATTAAAGAAGCTGAACGTTTAATGAATGACCCAAGCTATTTTGCATCGATGATGATCGATCAAGGCGACGCTGATGGTATGGTGAACGGCGCAACTACGAATTACGCTGATGCGGTAAAACCAATTCTTCACACAATCGGTTTAGCTAAAGACCACGTTCCTGCTGGTTTAAATATTTTAATTTCTGATAACAGATTTTTATTCTTGTCAGATACAACGGTGAATTTTAACCCGACAGCTGAACAGTTGGCGCAAATCGCAATTCAAACAGCGGTTGTGGCTGAACACTTCGGCCAAAAGCCAAGAATTGCTATGCTTAGCTTTTCAAACTTCAGCGGTGATAACGGAACTCCGGCTAAAATGAGAAAAGCCGCCGAGATCGTGCGCCAAATCCGTCCAGACTTAATCATTGAAGGCGATATGCAGGCTGATACGGCCGTTAATTCTGAAATTCAAAATCGCATCTTCCCGTTCTCGCAATTAGGTGGCGAAGCGAATGTGTTGATTTTCCCGAATTTAGAATCAGCAAATATTTCTTACAAACTTTTACAACAATTAGGTAAAGTAGAAGTTATCGGGCCATTCTTAATGGGCGTACGTCGTGCAGCTAACGTGTTACAACGTACTACTACAGAAGAAACGATTTTTAGCTCGGTTGTATTAACAGCACTTGAAGCACAGATCATTAAAGATCGCAGACAGGTAAAACACTAATGGTGAAAAACTAGTGAACGAACTACGAATCAGAGACAAAGATAAAGTTATCGTGGTGGGTGTAGGTCTTAAAACCGAACCCTTAACTGAGATCAAAGAAAATCTTTGCGAACTCGAAGAACTAGTTTCTGCAGCCGGTGGCGAAGTCATCGGCTCTACCGTTCAAGTTTTACCGCAGTGGAATCCAAGTACCCTTATCGGTTCTGGAAAAGTGACTGATATTAAAGAAATGGTGCAAGAATCTGGCGCGCAAGTCGTTGTGATCGATCACCAGTTATCAGGCATTCAATCTCGTAACTTACAAACTGAAATCGGCGTACGCATTATCGATCGTACGCAATTAATCTTAGACATTTTCGCCCAACGAGCGCGTACTTACGAAGGCAAACTTCAAGTAGAGCTAGCTCAGTTATTAGATCAAATGCCCCGCATGATCGGCGCTTGGCAAGATTCATTATCACGTTTAGGTGGCGGTATCGGAACCCGCGGTCCCGGTGAAACAGCCCTAGAAAATGACCGTCGTCGCGCCAAAGAAAAAATTGCTCTGATTAAAAAGAAGCTTGAAGAGGTTTCACAGCACCGATCTCAACACAGACAATCACGCCGCAGAAACGAAGTGCCAAGCTTTGCATTAATTGGTTATACCAATTCTGGAAAAAGTTCTTTGTTAAATCGTTTAACCGGCGCGCAAGTTATGGCCAAGAACATGTTGTTTGCGACTCTTGATCCGACAACAAGAAAAGTTTTCTTAGATGAAGGCCCACCTGCGGTTGTCACCGACACCGTAGGATTTATCAGAAAATTACCAACACAACTTATCGAAGCGTTTAAGGCTACACTGGAAGAATCTGCAGAAGCTGACATCTTGCTTCACGTGATTGATTTATCTTCGCCGAATATGGAAAGACAAATTGAAGTTGTCGATGGCTTAATTAAAGAATTTAAATGGGAAGATAAAAAAATCATTCACATTTTTAATAAAGTTGATGTGGCATCAGTTGACCGCCAGTTCAGAGTCAAACAATTCCCCCGCGTTTTCGTAAGTGCCTTAACCGGACAAGGTTTTGAACAGCTTAAAAAAGTTATGGCTGATTCCATCAACGAAATGCAGACTGAGGTTGAATTATACTTTTCTCACACGCAGGAATTTAAGATCTACGACCTAAGTCGAGAAGCTAAGATCACCCGCAAAGAGCCCGCTACAGAAGGAACTGTGTGCTACGCACTGATGACCCCGACCTTAATCAACAAGTGGCGCGATTTCCTCGTAAAATAACTAGAATACTTGCTACAATTTAAGAATGATAAATCTTAAATTATTTTTTGTGAGCGCAGCTTTAACTTTAACGTATTTTCCGTTAACAGCGCAGGCTGCGGGCGATCAATGTCTTTCAGGAACTCCTGGCAATAATCATCTGATCCAGCAATTAGGACGAGCAAAAAACTCTAGTCCGATTACAGCAAAGCTGACTCACAAATATAATTTAGAACATGCACCCGTTGAGCCACCTTTAGCAGGATGTGCTTCTTGCCAACAAGGCCCAGGCACTGGCCCTTTAAGTTTAAACAATAAAGCCACAGCCGAGATTCTTCGCCAAGTAGCTCCGGACGCCCGCTTACTTCTTCGCACAGATTGCCTTTCAGCTTCAGGAAAAGTAGATGCACCTACAACTGAACTAAAATGCCCTGAAGGAAAATTGTCTTCGAAATATAATTTCTGTTTTGATTCAAATTTAATGCGCTATCAAAATGCGGTAATCACGGATTTTTATAAATGCGTAAAAAAATTGACCAACCTTCCGCTGACACCAGCCGGTTTATTTGAAATGTATTCTTTAGAATCAGGTTTCAAACCGCACTACGCTTACAATGGTGGTGTGGGTGTTGGACAATTAACTGGAATTTTTGTTGATGACATCAATCAGAAACACCGTGGTTTAGGAATCTTAAAAAAAGTGGCCAACACGTCTGATGCAGATTGCGATATCGCCAAAAAAATCGCTGAAAAAGACGTTAAAAAGCCAGTGCGTCTAAATAACAACCGCTGTAAGTTTGTTGAATACGGTGAAGGTATGGAGCGTAACGTTCTTTACACTTTAATCGGTATGGCTAACTCTTGGGATAAAGATATCGAACCGGTTATGGAAAGCTATATCGCCAAACACAAAGGCAATCCTGCCCTTCCTCGCGCGACTGAGTTAGCGTTACTGAACGGCTACGGCCCAGGTGGACGTGCCGCAGCCCGCGCTGCTGTTCGCCGCTTAACGAAATTATCCCCGACTCAATTTGTTAACCAAATTCAAAAACCAATGTCAGGCAGCAAAGGTACCAACCTTACCGTTTACGTTGGTAAAATGCAAAAAAGACAAAAGCAATTACTTAGCGATATGTCAGCTGAACAACGTACAGCTTACAACAAAGAAGGAGCTCGTTCATGCGTAAACAACTAGGATTAATCACTACTCTTCTTATCTCAGTGTCAGTTTTTGCATCGACACCGACATCACTTTCTCCTGAATTAAAAAAAGATTACGATGAATTTCAAAGATCTTACGAAGACGCTGTGACGATGTCTGGCGATAAAGCAAAATTTTTAAAAGAATTTAAAAATATCGAAACCGGGCTTCAAAAAAAGTACAAAGCTTTTGATAAAAAAGAAGGCCAAAAGTTAACTGCCGAAGGTAATCAAATGGCCTTAGATATCGAAATGTTAGAGCCGTTAAAAATTATCGCTGAAGGTAACGCTTCGAAAGAAAGCTGTTCAAACGCTGAATTTATTAACGAACTTAATAACCAATCAGACGCCAAAGCTTACGAAAAGTTAAAAGAACAAATCACTAAGCTTTGCAGATAAACACACTAGATCACACCGGAATGTTGCACTATCAATAGCCCGGCTAAAACTAAGCACAAGAAGATGTTAAGTTTTTTGAAAAAATTGACTGTCATAAATCCCCCTATTGACACTTAACTTCAGGAATATCCTGAAATGTATTTCTCTTAAACGACTTCGGCAACTGCCCCATGGTGTAAGTTGTCGTTGTCGGTCTTAAATCATCAGTTACATTCGTAATAAAATAATTGTGCTGATTCCATACGGCACGTGTCGGCATCCAAGAACCTTTTACCGTTGGGCCAAATACTCTAACACCATTCATTTGATAAAAAGGACTGTCTGGTGTTGCATCGTAAGAGTATGAATTTTGCGACACCACTAAATCCGCATAGCCATCACCATCAGCATCCGCTACCACGGGATATTCACTTAAAGTGCCACTTGGATTTTTAATTTCCCAAATCGGACGTAAATTTAAAGAACCATCTAATTCGTAAATTCTAAGATATTGTTCATCGGCGTAGACGATTTCTGGTTTTTTCTCACCGTTAAAATCAAACGAAGCCACACCGGTTTTACGAGACGAACAATCACGCGTTAAACTTCCGGCAATTTTATTTCCTTTAACATCGTAAATTGTTAACGAGCGTCCTGTAGCTACCGCGATCTCTAACGATTTTTCATCGCCATCAAAATCACCGATTGTTGCTTGCCCGCCGCCGATCGTGCCTGAACAAGTATTTTCAGTGTGTTCAGTTAAAGTTTTATCAACAAGAATTTTTCCCTGCGACGAATACACCTGAAACGTACCGCCACCGATTAAAACAATTTCTGACCCGGCTTGGTCAGGATAAATATCAGCTACAGCCGGATGACCCGTTTTATTAAATTTAGCTACTGTTTTACCGTACATATCCATAATGCCCATAGCATTTACGATATTCATTTTCGGTTTTGAACTTGGCTGTGCTAATTGCAAATTCAGTGGAATATTATAACCCGCAACTAACTCAAGCTGAGTTTTGATATAAGGCATTTTATTTTTTTCTGAAACCACAAACCCCGGAGCCACGATATCAGCGATTCCATCACGGTCTAAATCAGTGGCTGATAAAGAATCATCAGTCACCGTAGCACTTGTTGGTTTATTAATAATCCAACGTTGAGTGCCATCATAATTGAGTGCTATCACATTCGTACCAGAAGCCGCTTTATTTAGATAAATAACTTCAGCCTTGCCATCACCCTCGATATCAATCAATAACGGCGCTATCGTTCCATAAGCCATTAATTCTGGCTTATCAGCTGTCCATTCTTCGTGACCATCAGCTCCGTTAATCACACGAACGTAACCAGGAGATGTGTACGCATTACCTTTGAAAGTTGTAAACACAATCTCAGGAACACCATCGCCATCAAGATCACCCACCACCGGAGTCGACATCACTCGGTTATAAGAAGGCTCAAAACTTTTTGAATAATCCCATTCAAATTTAAGTTTTGGCGCAATCTCTACAGCCGTCATCTCACGGCAAATTGGAACCTCAATCGCTAACGATGCTGGATCAACTTTAAATTCCATTTGCGACGAAGAACAGTTCTGAAAAGATAAAAGCAAAGTCGGAACAAGCACAACGGTAATTAAAAGTACACGATGGCGCTTAATAAACGCATGACTTAACCCCATAATCCCCCCAGATTAATGTTTTCGATCTACTTAAATTTTGTGAATGATTTCGCTTAGAAAACGCAAAGAATTAAAGTCGGTAATACGATAAGTACGAATAAAAAAATCTGCTCCTGCTTTTTGGACTGCTTACCTGATTTAATATACATGCTTCATTCCCCCACCCGAGAAACTATAAAGCAAAGGCTTAGCCAACTGCTTTAAACGAAGGTGCGAGTTATAAATCGATTTTGGGCGAATAGCTTATATGCAGTTTTTAAAAGTGGAGCAGTGCTAAGCTCATAACTTCACACAGCCTTTTGCAAGAGTTAATCAAACATTAGACATGTCAGAGTAACTGTCATGTCTTTAATTGAGACAAGGCTAGCTGACTAACCTTGTCGTTGAGAGATACGGTTTTCACGGCGCTTTTTAGCCGCTTCAAAACGACGCTTTTCTACGTCTGTTTCCAAAATAAGACCTGGAACTTTCGTTTTGCGCCCATCAGAACCTAAGGCCACAAATGTTAAATACGAAGAAGCGGTATGAAAGATCTCACCTGTTTTAGGATTTTCAGCATCTACGCGAACGCCGACTTCCATTGAAGAATTTGAAACAAAGTTAACTGAGGCTTTAAGGTTTACAACCCAGCCTTTTCTAACAGGAGCCACAAAATCCAAACGATCAATCGACGCCGTCACAACTTCTCTGCCCGAGTGACGTTGAGCTGCGATTGCAGCACAAATATCAATCCAGGACATAATCGTGCCCCCGAAAATGGTATCAATCGCATTGGTGTGTGAAGGTAAAACTAATTGGGTCATGACAACCTGAGAACGAGAAACCGATTTAGACTCTAACATGATGATTCTCCCTAGATATAAAATACCATTGCAGTAATTTTGGGAGCAAGCTTGAAAGCCCTAAGGGCCAGAGATGGTAACAAGAACTGTTTGCACAAATAGAAAAGGGTTACATTTCTGTAACCCTTTTAAGATTTATTTAACTAAATCAACTTAGGATTAAACTCCTAAGTCACCGTTGTTACGGCCGATACCGCCACCAGGTAACGTGATAGTTGTGTTACCAGCAGGGATCGTTTGTGTAGCTTGCGTATTGAATGCAGTTGCTCCAGCAGGTTGAGTCGCTTCAACACGTGCTTCTGATTCAACAAATCCAAGGTGAGGTAAGCACCATACGATAAGTTGTGCGCGTGATTTAACATTCATTTTTTTGTAGATGTTTGTTAAGTGAAATTTAACTGTTTTTTCAGTTACGAAAAGTTGATTTGCAACTTCCTTGTTAGAAAGTCCTTTAGAAACTAGTTCTGCAACTTCCGCTTCACGATTTGAAAGACCCTTTTGAATTAAGATATCTCTGAGCATCCTTGCTCCTCCTGCTTAATTGTTTTTTGTTTACTATAGCTACTTTTTCTTTGTGTCACTCTGAGACTAGTCTCGATTTCCTTATCTCGACTTTGTTTCAGTTTGAACAACAACAACCTGAATTTAAGTCTGACAGACTTTTGGAAGAACGCAATACCTATGTCTTTTATTTTTTTAAAAACTAGACCGCCCCCCGTCAAAACCATGAAAAAATCGTGAAATAAGTATATTTCTACACAAGAATCGCCGTGGACTAACCGATCAGTCACCCTGAGGAGTCCAGTATGTTTAGTCAAAATACCAAGTTTTTAGTCGTAGATGATTTTGCAACAATGCGAAAAGTAGTTAAGAAGGTACTTACCGAATTAGGCTATACAGATATTCATGAAGCCGAAGACGGAAAAGCCGCTTTTCAATTAATCCAAGACGCCGCCAATGGCGGAGCGCCCTTCCAGTGTATCGTTTCTGACTGGAACATGCCGAATATGACAGGTCTTGAGCTTTTAAAAGCCTGCAAAGCTGATGCAAAATTTAAAGATACACCCTTTATGCTGGTCACAGCTGAGAGTGAAAAAGAACAGATCATCGAGGCTGCTAAAGCCGGTGTTTCTGAGTACGTAGTTAAACCTTTCAACGCTGCCACATTAAAAGAAAAATTAGGCCGCGTGTACGCAAAACACAACGGCGCAAAGGCGGCATAAGGTGTCTACGGCATTAAAACTTTCCACTTTAAAACACCCTATTTTCGAAAAATTAGTGGTGGAAAATATCTGCGCCGGTATTCAAGGTACCCTTGCTCAACTAGGCCCTTTTAAGACAGAATTTAAACCGCATTTCTTTGCGGCTACTTGGCAAGTTCCAACACCGATTTCGGTGATTGTTAATATCAAACAAAACGAACAACCGCTTCAAGTGCGCTTTCACTTCGATCCAAAACCAGTGGTTGAAATTCTTGAAGGTATGTTAGGTGATAAGGTTGACCCTGAATCACAAGACATTCTTGATGGCGTGGGTGAAATCAGTAATATGATTTATGGCCTTATCAAAACTAAGGCGAGCACTGCAGGTTTTCAATTCGGCATGGGCCGCCCTGAAGCTTGTTTTACGAAAAATCTTCCGCCAAATGTTAATCCGAACGGTCAAAGTTTAGTGATTCCATTTACGGTAAATGGCGGCATCTGCCATTTTGAATTTATCGTATTCGACTAGTTAGCTCAACGTCTTCGACATTAGCCAGCTATAGCTTACGAAATTAAATTCTGATTCTTCAAATAGGTCAGGGCTTCTTCAGAAGTCCTGATTTTTTTTTCAAACTGCATGTGGCGTACAAGCTGAAGCAACGTTAAGGTCTTTGCTGGCTCACACTTTCCGACCAAATCCCCACCCGTTAATAACGGTTTTGGATAAGTTTCTAAATACTTCTTCACATCAGATAGATAAGTTTGAAGAAGATCCCCGCTGGCTGCAAAAAAATCTAAAATATTTAAAACCAAATCGCGGTCACGCTCAGTATCGACCGTTAACGCCATATCTAGTGCGACTTTGCCTTTAGCAACTTCGGCGTGATAGTCGATAGCCTTTTTCGCAAGCTGTGCTTCTTCTTTTGAACATTTCAGACGGGCTTTTAAAAACTCAACCGCTTCTGGAGCGTATTTCCACAGAACCACAACACTCATCACCAACTGTTGATTCGCAGAAAAGCCCGACTGCTTTAACAAAGGAAGCTTTACTAACTGTTCAGGATTAATTTCAGCCCCTAACGAAAACCAAAGTTTCTGCGTTAGCTCTTGTGACCAAAAATCAACTTCGTTATGGCTATTTACGATTTTCAGAACTTCTTCATAAATACGTTCACCACTGACCGTACGGATTAAGTCCGAAAGGTCAGTCGCGGCCTGCAAGTCCGCTACAGGCACTGAAAAACCAAACTGCGCTTTAAACCTAGCTAAACGCAATAAACGTAAGTGATCTTCGTTAAGCCTACGAGTGGCATCGCCTACACACTTAAGAACTTTGTTTTGCAGATCTTCAACACCACCGACAAAGTCGATCACTTCAAAATTTTCCAAATCATAAAACAAAGCATTAATGGTAAAATCACGGCGTTTAGCATCTTCTAGCGGTGTGGCGCGCTTAATGGTTTGCGGCCTACGCCCATCGACATAGTCGTCTTCTTCGCGAAATACCGTTAAATCAATTATTATGTTTCGACCCTCATGGTGAAAAGGCAGCTTATAAACACCAAATTTCTGGCCAACCAAAACCGCTTTAGGAAAGAGTTCTAAGATTTCGGCGTCTTCAGCGTCTGTGACCAGGTCAATATCTTTAGGTGTGCGTCCTAACCAAAAATCACGAACTGCCCCACCAGCAACCCAACAGGCGCGCTTTTTCTCACTTAAACGATGAGCAATCTTGTAAATAAAACTCGCCGAATCTAACAAATTCAGCTGATTGGTAAAATCAATTTCATAAACAGAGTGACTCATATACACTATCATTCATGGTTTCAGAGCCACACTCAACGAAAAATTTGTTTAAAGATCCGTTGGATCTTATGCGCGACACAGAACTTAAAGCGCATCTTAAAGCTATTAAGCTTGAACAGAATTTTGATTTGGTGAGCGCGACCGCCTTGACTAAGCCCATGACCATTGAGTTTTACAAAAACTGGATCGCTGGCGGTCAGCATGGCGATATGAACTATCTTGAAACCCATCTTCCGACTAAAGAAGATCCGACAATACTTCACGAAAGTTTACGTTCGGCCATTACGGTGGGCTTTCATTATTTTCCGGCGATTCGCCCCTACGATCTAAAAATTCCAGCACGCGCAGCGCTTTACGCCCAGAATGAAGACTATCATTTCTGGCTTAAAGAAAAATTAACGGCAGCGATTGTTTATTTAAAAGAAAAATACCCGAACGAACACTTTCTTCAATATGTCGATTCAGGCCCGGTGTTAGAACGCGACTTAGCTTACCAAGCAGGCCTTGGCTGGTTTGGCAAAAACACCTGTATTATTCATTCACAAAAAGGCAGTTTGTTTTTCTTAGCTGAAATTTTAACTTCGCTTGAAGTGACTGAAAAACTTCCGCCACATGAAGATCTTTGCAAGAACTGCACAAAATGCATTGATATTTGCCCTACGGGCGCTTTATCGGGCGATAAACAGCTAAACGCCAACAAATGTATTTCATATTTAACAATCGAATCTAAAACCGTAGCCCCAGTTGAGTTACGCGCTCAAATCGGCGATTGGTTTTTTGGCTGCGACATGTGTCAAACTGTCTGTCCGTGGAATCAAAAAAGATTAAATGTGCTACTTCCCGATGACAGCAAAAAATCACAACAGCTGGTCACAACTTTGCCGCAAGAAAAAGAACAAGACTTAGAAAAGTTCTTTCGCACGATTTTAGAATCTTCAAATAAAAAAATTCAAAAGATGTTTTACGGAACACCGATGTTACGCTCTGGCGGCTTTGGTTTAAAACGTAACGCCATGGTGGTTATCGCTAACCGCCGCATGACAAGCCTTAAACCTTTTGTTGAACCTTACGTGCAAGACGCCAAGCTAGCTGAACTTGCACGATGGACCCTTGAACAGCTTACTTAATACCGACCGCGTGCTTCCACTCATCAGTGGCCGTAATGATTTTTCGAGCCTTTAAATCAAACAATGCAAAGACCACAATCAACTCAGCACACACCTCGCCTTTATCGTTGATCATCTCTTGTTTTAACTTGCCGACTTTGCCGTTGTATTCAGTGCATTCGACTGAAATTTTGATTTTGGTGCGGGCATAAAGCTCTTTAAGAAAACGCAAGTGCGCTTCTAAAATCACTGGCCCCTGACCCGTTTCTTTAATCTTGGCCAAACCAAATCCATTTTGGGTAATGATATCCCAGCGGGCCTGTTCAAAAAGCTCTAAATAACGAGCATTATTCATGTGACCGAAAACATCGAGATGCGTTTCTTGCACCGTCGTTTCATAGAAAAACATAGTTACCTATCTTACGCGAGCCTGTGTGCTCGACTTGTACTTAGTTAGACGCAATTTTAATCACGTTAACTATTCCTTGTTTTTTATTGTGAAAAATTTATAAAAAATGATCAATAACGCATTCTTAACGCTCGGCATAATATTTTTCTGAACAGTTTTTTAATGACTTCAATTTCACGGCGTGTTTTTTGACTTGTATGCGAAGAATCAAACCTGCATTTAAACTTGTAGTACTGCTGACAAACCTGGTGTTTTGCTTCGCTTTTTCGAGCACAGCGCACGCTGATGAAACGATTAAGGGCCGCATCAAGAAAATCGACAATACGTACCTTTTGGTCACTAAAAATCAAATTGCTTACACATTAGACTTCACTAACGAGGTTTCTGAACAACAAATCAAACGCTTAAACAACGGTGATTTCGCATCAGTTACGGCTAATTTTAGTTCAATCGCTTCAAGCCTTATTTACGTAACTTCGGTTGATTACATCGGCTTAGAAAGCCTTATTGGAATTTGGCGCAGCGAAAGCGACATGTGCTACGAGTTTACCTCATTTACTCGCCTATACGTTTTCGCCCCGAACACAGAGGGCCAATGCGAGCGCGATGTTAACCCTGATAAATACGGCAAATATAACTATTTCATCAACCCAGATGTGGGCGCATGGACGATGTTAATTTCTAATTCAAACAGCGAATTTTTCGGTGAGCTTAGCATCATCAATGATAGCCATCTTGAAATAGAGTTGTTTGATAATCAAACTGACGCTACCCTAGGAACAATAGTTCTTAGGAGATAAGCTTTTGTTTCTACCTGTATCACAAGACATATTTTTTACTAAAAACGATCCTGAAGATATTCGCCTTGGCGATTTAGCTCACCCTATTAAATTTGACGACCTTAAAGCTAACGAATTTGTTATCTTTGGCTACCCTGACGACGACGGCATCAAGCTTAATGGTGGCCGCACTGGCGCAGCCCTTGCGCCAAAAACGATTCGTCAGTTTCTTTACAAAATGACGCCTTCTTATAAAAAGGCCATCGTTAGAAACAACATTCATGATTACGGTGATTTAGCTCTGACAACCGGAGACATCGCTGTTCGCCATGATATGGCCCGTAAACACTTAGTTAAATGTCTTATGAAAGACGCTAAAGTAATCTGCCTCGGCGGAGGCCACGATTACGGCTTTGCTGATAGCGCAGCGTTTGTAGACCGTTATCAAAGCACACATAAGAAAAAACCTATCGTTATTAACTTCGATGCTCATATGGACGTGCGTCCACCTAAAAATGGGCCTAACAGCGGCACGCCTTTTTACCGCCTATACGAAGAGCACCAAAATCGATTTCAATTAATTGAAATCGGTATTCAAAACCAATGTAATTCGGCTCACCATATTCGCTGGGCGAAAGAGCGCGATATTCAAATCGTTGATTTAGATACCTTACAGAATTCAGGCTGGGGCGCGGTTTGGACACAAACAGCTCTTAAAGATTTAGAGCCCGATCAACCTGTATTTGTAAGTTTTGATATTGATGCCTTAACGGCCGCTGAAGCTGGTGGTTGCAGCCAGGCTTGGGCAACAGGTCTTAAGATTGACGATTGTTTACGTTTCCTAAGTCAGCTTTATACAAAATGTAAAGTGCGTGGCTTTGGCGTTTATGAAGTCTCACCGCCACTTGATCGTGATTACCAAACTTCAAAAACAGCCGCTTTACTGATTCATCACTATATTTTTAATTCTTAAGGAGTCTTAAGGTATGCGCGGATTTGGCAGCGATAATCATTCAGGCGTTCACCCTGATATTTTAAAAGCTTTAAGCGATGCTAACGTAGGCCACGCCCCAAGTTACGGAACCGACGAACTCACTGAAAAATGCCAAGAACTTTTTAAAACTCATTTTGGAAAATCAGCCGACGCATTTTTTGTCTTTAACGGCACAGCGGCGAATGTTTTATCTTTAAAAACTATGATGAAAAGTTTTGAGTCTTGTTTTGTGACTGACATAAGTCATATGAACCAAGACGAGTGTGCAGCTCCTGAGTTTTTCGCAGGAAAATTAATCGCCGTTAAATCGGTCAATGGCAAATTAACAATTCCTGAATTAGAAAAACATTATATCCGCTTAGGTGACCAACACTATACGCAGCCGCGCGTGATTAGCCTGACCCAGCCCACTGAAGTTGGCACTTTATATTCATTAGACGAAATTAAAACTTTAACCACTTGGGCTAAAAGCAAAAATCTTTTAGTTCATATGGATGGCGCACGTTTTGTAAATGCTGTTTACAAATTAAGTTGTAGCATGAGCCAAATGACCACAGATCTTGGCATTGATGTTTTATCATTTGGCGGAACTAAAAATGGTCTGATGTTTGGCGAAGCGGTTGTAGTTTTAAATCCGGCTCTAGGAAAAGATTTTAAATATATTCGCAAACAAGCCGCGCAGTTACCTTCAAAGACTCGTTTTATTGCGGCTCAGTTTTTGGCGTTTTTCAATAACGATCTTTATAAAAAAATCGCGCAGCATTCTTGCGATATGGCCCAGTACTTTAACGAAAAATTATCTGGAAAAGTTAAAATTAACTATCCCGTGCAAAGCAACGCGGTTTTTGCTGAGATTCCACAACCTATAGTTAAAAAATTAAAACAACAGTATTTCTTTTACGTGTGGAATGAGAAAACTTTTGAGTGTCGTCTGATGACCAGCTGGGACACTCAAAAAGAAGATATTGATGGCTTTACAGACCTTTTAATTTCTCTAAAGTAAGAGCTGCGTTACCTTCGGCTTTAACTTTACGGTCAGCGCTTACGATTTTACCGTTTTCATCAATGATGAAAGTTGATCTTTCAACACCTAAAACCATTTTGCCATACATGTTTTTCTCTTTGATCACATCAAAGAACTTACACATTTTTTCTTCAGTGTCGGCTAATAGTTCAAATTTAAAGTTACATTTTTGAATGAACTTATCGTGCGATTTTAAGTTGTCGCGCGAAATACCGTAAATCACGGTGTTTAGTTTTTTAAACTCATTTAAAAAGGCGTTGTATTCATTTCCCTGAATTGTACAACCCGGAGTATTATCTTTCGGGTAAAAGTATAAAACAGTTTTGTGCCCTTTTAGATCTTGAAGGTTCACCGGTTGTCCCGAAGAAGATTCAACCGTTAAATTTGGTAACGACTGCCCGATCATATTAACGTCCGTAGGGTTGCTGAGGTGGCGGAGTTGCTGGGACTGAGTTTGGCTCGGCTTCGCCGGGTGGCGCTTGCTCGGGCGGGATTTCACCATTGTTTTGGCTTTGACTGTCGTCTTGGCCTTGCTGGCTTTGTTCGCCGTTTTGGTTTTCTTGACCTTGGCCTTCACTTTGGACTGTGCCTGAACTTGTTTGGCTTTGCTCTTCGGCTTTTTGCGCGTCGATGTACTCGGGTTCTGCTGTGTGCGGCGTGATGTTTTCTTGCTTACCACTGACTTCTTCTTCATTTTTCTTTTCCTGTTTTTGTTCCTCTAAACCTAATAACTTATTCTGCATGTCTGCAAAATCGTCTTTAACTTTCAATTCCTTTTCAATAATCGAAATTTTTCCGCTCATCGGCACAGTCATGCTGATTTTTTTATTTTCAATCAGATCTTTATACTGCCCGCCTTCGATCATAAGTTCGTTGGCTTGATTGCGGTTAAAAAGGTATTTACGAATTTTTAATTCATACAAGTTGATATCAACACCGGTAAAGCGCGGGCTAAACACCGTATCTTTACAATCTAGTGACTGAACTTTGTTATCTTTAAAGGTCACTTCGCACGTACGCTCAGGGTTAATGCCCGCGGCATTACCTAAGATCACTTTCCAATTCGAAGTTAAAAATACAATCGTTAAACGATTTTTATTGGACAAATCTTCATTGATCTCGGCAAGCTTTTTTGCAGGTTTTGTGCACTCGCTATAGATCTCATATTTTTTCGGCGCCGCACGTACAGCTATTTTTTGACAGCCAAAACCCTGTAAAAATCCTGTTTTTGCCCCGTTAAATTTATCAAAACCAAAAGACAAGACTTCAAATTGATTAACTTCAGGGCTGCTACCTTCTAAAAGCAGTTTTAACACTTCTTTTTCAAGGCTTCCTAAGAATTTAAGATTAGCACCCAGCATTCTGGCGTAGGCTTTTTCGGCTTCTGGCCCTGTTTTAAGAGGTGGCGCATTCACTACAGTTGTCGGAACATCAACGACAGCATCTTCTTTCTTGGGCGAAGGAAGTTCTTTTTTTGTGCAACCAACAAGAATACCTAGCGTGATACATGTCGTTATGAAAATCAGTTTCATAGATCTATTATGCTGTTTCTTGTTTTCATTTTACAAGTTTTAGTTGAAGATATTTAAGCAAAACACAAGGATGTAGAATGGAAAAAATTTGGCTTAAAAAGTATCCAAAAGTTGTACCACATGTTATCGAAACTGATGAGTATTCTAATATCTTAGAAGTTTTCGACGAATCAGTGCGAAAATTTCGCAACAAAAATGCCTTTAAAAATTTCGGCACAACTTTAACATATCATGACCTTGATGTGTTATCAGGACAATTTGCTTCTTATTTACAAAATGACCTGGGCTTAAAAAAAGGCGACAAAATCGCCATACAAATGCCCAACGTTTTACAATTTCCGGTAGCTTTATTTGGAGCTATGCGCGCTGGCCTTATCGTGGTGAATACAAATCCACTTTACACAGCCACTGAAATGAAACACCAGTTTAATGATTCAGGTGCAACAACACTTGTGATCTTAGCGCAGTTTGCTCATTTGTATGAACAAATCCAAGGTCAAACACCAATTAAAAATGTGATCGTAACAGAAGTTGGCGATCTTTTAGGTTTTCCAAAAAAACAATTAATTAATTTTGTTTTAAAACACGTTAAAAAAATGGTGCCTGCTTATAACTTTAAGCACACATCTTTTAACGACGCTTTAGATTCAGGTGCGACAAAAACTTATATTCAGCCGCCTTTATCAGCTACTGATATCGCTTTCTTACAATACACTGGCGGAACAACAGGTGTTTCTAAGGGTGCTATATTAACTCACCAAAATATTATCGCGAACATGTTACAAATCTGTGCGTGGATGCGTCCGAAATTAATCGAAGGTGAAGAGATCTGCTTAACTCCACTTCCGATGTACCATATCTTTTCTTTAACAGTGAATTGCTTAGCGTTCATGCGCTACGGGGCTTCGAATATTTTAATTACAAACCCGCGTGATATTCCAGGCTTTATTAAAACGATGAAAAAAGAAAAATTCACGATCATGACTGGCGTAAACACGCTTTACAATGCATTAGCTGTTCACCCTGACATTAAATCTGTTGATTTTTCGCACATGAAAATTTCTGTAGCGGGTGCTATGGCTTTACAAAACGCTGTTAAAGAACGCTGGAAACAGGCCACTGGCACAGACGTGATCGAAGGTTACGGTTTAACTGAAACTTCTCCTGTGGCTTGCGTAAATCCAATTGATGGTACTGATAAAGTGGGAACAATCGGTCTTCCGGTTCCTAATACAGATATCCGCTTAGTTGATGATAATGAAAAAGATGTAACAGCCACTGGCGAACCTGGCGAATTATGCGTTAAAGGTCCGCAAGTGATGCAAGGTTATTACAACCGTCCGGATGAAACAGCTAAAGTGATTAAAAATGGTTGGTTACATACGGGCGACATCGCCGTGATGGATCAAGATGGTTTCTTTAAAATCGTAGATCGTAAAAAAGATATGATCTTAGTTTCTGGTTTTAACGTTTACCCGAACGAAGTTGAAGACGTTATTGCTAAAAATCCTAAAGTGTTAGAAGTGGCCGCGATCGGTGTGCCTGATACTCACTCAGGTGAAGTGGTTAAAGTTTTTGTCGTTAAAAAAGATGAATCATTAACAGAACAAGAAGTTATTGCTCACGCCAAACAATCAATGACGAACTACAAAGTGCCAAAACATGTTGAGTTCAGAAAAGAACTTCCGAAAACAAACGTTGGTAAAGTTTTACGTCGTTCGTTACGTGACGAAGAATTAGCAAAAGTAAAAGCTTAATTAAATTTAAAGAAACAGGAGAAAGTCGCGTCGCAGACGCGCAGGAGATATACATGAAAAAATTAGTTTTGATCGCAGCTTTATTCGCATCATCTGTTGCAGTAGCGCAGAAAAATAAACAAGCTAGCCCATCACCAGCGGCAGCTCCTTCTTATAACTCAAGCCCTAAAGTTTTCAGCGGTAACTTTGGTTTAAACCAAGGCGCGATCAATTTAGGTCTTGCTCTTGATTCAGGTGCTGAAAATGGAGCTTTCGGTGGATCTTTCTTCTTACAAACTGAAAAAGAAGATGATGGCGTAACAAAAGTCTACCAAGTGATGACTTTCGGTGCTCACGTAAAATTAAATGTTTTCGATCAAGCTAACTGGGTTGTTGATTTACGTCCTGGTGTTAACATCTCTATCGTTAGTGATGTTCCAAGTGCATCAGGCAAAGATGACAAAACTGTTTTTGGCCCTTCATTACGTTGGGGTGCTGCTTACAGAATGTCTGGCGGAAAACAAATCGGTATCGAGCGTTTAGAAGTTTGGAACTGGTTTGATGACGACGTTCAAAAAGAAGACGCCTTCACAAGTTTAGTTTTCAGAACAGATTTCTAATTTGATCACTCTTGATCCAATTCCTAAACTGCTGGTCAGCCTCGGTGCTATCTTTATAGTGATCGGGCTGCTCTGGCAGTTTGGAGTCTTCGAACATTTTCGACTTGGCCGTTTACCTGGCGACATTCTTATCGAAAAAGAAAATATGAAACTCTACTTCCCTATTACGACGGGGATTTTAGTCAGTGTGATTGTTAGCCTTATCGCCTGGTTATTTAAAACTAAGTAATTTGGCCTATTTTTTAGATTACTCAATTAAAATTTTATCAACTTCATGGCCTATGTCTTTTAGGCGCTTTTGAAAAAATTGCTTTTGTTCAATGTTTTTTTGCTCCCATAAAGCAAAAATAAATTTTTTCATATCCAGTTCAAAAACCGTTCTGGCTTTTTTGTATTCATCAGTGCGAATACTGTTATCACCAGCATAGTAAGCAAGACTCAAATCAGTCATCTTATCTTTTTGTGGGTAAAGCTTAATTAAATCATCATTAAAAACTTTACGCATATTGATCTGATCGACATAAAAACCGAGATGATCATCGACGAATTTAGCCACTTGCTGCTCTTGCGATTTAGAAAGATCGCCCAAAAGAAATTCGGCCACTTTTTTTAAATTAGCAATTTTTCTTTTTTTAAAGGCTTTTCTATCTTCAGCCTCTTCTTTTTTTTCTGAAATTTGCTCAGCCGAATACTCTTTGAAGTTTTTAATTTCAGCATCACCCACTTCTTGCATCACTTTATCAAAGCTTGGCTTAAATAAAGCGATCATTTCTTTTTGATAATCTAAAAGGTACTGGTGAAGCAGGTCTTTTTCTTCTTGGGTCAAAGACTCTCTTTGCGAAAGACTTTCGATTTTTGTAATGAGTTCTTTTAATTTTTTAAAGACCGTTTTTTTGTTTTTATCAAACTGGCTGTCTAAAAAACGGTTTACATCTTTACTTTTTGAGCGCGAAAAATCAAAAGCATCATCAACCCGGCTTTCGATTTGATTAGTGCCGACACTGTATCCTACTCCCACTTTTGAACAGGCTAAAAACGCCAAAGAAGTTAGAATCAGTACCAGCTTCTTCATAGCGTGAGCTCCGGAAAGCGTTTGGCTTTTTCTTCTTCAATTTGAGGAGCATTATAGTTTTGATTATAAATCCTGGCACTCTCAGCTGCATTGAGGATGTTTCCTAAATACGTGATTGAAAACACCACACCACTCACCAAAGCTGTCGCAGGTAAGTCTTTATCTTCTAATTCCAGAGTAGCTGACAAAAATAAAGCGTTTAACACAAAAGCCATAGCGCCCGATTGCCAAGACCCTGTGTAAGCTTGCCCAGCACCAGGTAAAACCGCGCTTAAAGTTCCAGCTAATGCCGGAGATTTTTGCTGGGGAAGATTTTCTTTCCACTGCTCAAACGAATTCACTCTTTGCGCTTCTACTGTACCATCATTTTTAGGAAAATAATAACTTTGGTAAAGTTTAAGTTTTTGCTGATATCCCAGAGAAAACTTCAGCGGATAAAGTTTATGCGACAAATGAAACATTTCATCGCGTTCACCTAATTCAGTCACGGCTAGTAGGTGGCCCCACATCGCTTGATCTAATTGTTCGGCACAATCAAATTTTTCAGCCATTGAAAATTCTTGAATGCTTAATAAAAACTGGCGACGTTGAAATAAATCCCGGCCACTATCGAGAGCCAATTGTGACGCTTTACAATTTTTTTGCGCCAAAGCTTCGATTGAAAAAATAAAAACACATAAACTGAAGAAAAGTTTAAAGTTCACAAGACTGCGGTAAGTCGACAAAGCTAACGCCATGATTAGTAAGTATCATAGGAGTTCCCAAATAACCAGCGTCTGGCTCGCGCAGAAAACGGTCGAAGGTTTTAAATAGAGAGGGCACTGTGCCACAGCGTTTGGTTAAAGACTGCGAATAAACGCTATCGCTGGGAAAATAATCGCAACGCGAGAATAAACTAGGGCGTAAAACCTTTTGATACACACTGACAGTGGCACTTTCGGATTCTTTTTTAACGCGACTCAGTTTTTGAAATTTATAAGTTGAATCAATAGAACTGACACTAGCTGGTGGTAGATTTACACAACCAGCTAGTGCAAAAGACAAGACTAAAAAACTATTTCTTTTTATCTGTAGATACACAGTTGTACTCGTAAGTACGCTCTGGTTTATATTTTTGGATCCATAAGAATGGAACTAGCAAAAAGACACCGCCGGCACACGCGCCTGCATCAAATTCTTCGCTACGAGAGAAAGTGTAGAAAGCTGGTTCGCAACCTGGTTTTTCGATACGAACTGAATTCGTAGCACCTACGATTTTTGTATCCGTGTGAGTCACTGTACCAGTTCCTTTTAATTCGCCATCAATGTAGATTTTGGCTTGCGGATCAGTAGTTCTGATCATAGTTGTTGATGAGCATGATGCAAATAAAGCAGCACTTAAAACGATTGCGATGGCTTGTTTCATTGTTGTATTCCCTTCGTAGAAAACAAAAAAAATGGGTGCTTTTTTTTTAAAACACCCATTTATTTAATAAAATTTTTGAACTGAAAGCTAGATGTATTTTAAGCTTTTTTAGCCCAAGAACTGCACCAGCCTTCAGCAGTTACAGCTTTACCGGCTGCAAATGGCATTTGGCAAGGACCTGCTTTTTTACCACCAACAGTCGTCTCTTTTGAAGCATCGTAAAATGCGCAGCTTTTACACTTTTGATTTTTAAATTCAACGCCACTGCGAGCTGACATTAAACCTTTGTCTTTAATCTGCGTGTTGATTTCAACGTAATTAACTGACTGAGCTTGGCGATCTTTAGGATCTACTAAAGATGCACCAGCTGACGCTGCTGAACCGCCGCCACGACGGCCTTCTGCACGTGCTACGATAGGTAATAATGCAGCTGCACCGATAAAGGCACCTACTGATTGAAAAAATGATCTTCTATTCATATGATTCCTCATTGTTGTGAATGAATTTGGTTGATAAATTAAATCATATAGCCATTTTCAATTAGCTTTCAATAAACTTTTTTAAGCATAACACAGGACAGATAGGCACAAAACAGGTCATGACGAATATAACAAGCTCTCCTCCTATTTATGAACTTGGGCCGCAACATTATGATGCAGTCGAAGCTGCCAAATTTCCTGAAAAAAAGCTGCGCTATTTCAATCCGAATTTAGATCTGCAAATGATTCCTGATTTCACAGTCGACCATCTGTGGAGCTTTCAACCACTAAACAACAATATATCAAAACCGCTAGCGCTTCGTTATCACGGCCATCAGTTTCGCCATTACAATCCTGATCTTGGCGATGGTCGTGGATTTTTATACGCGCAAATATTTGCCAATAACCAGTGGTATGACTTAGGAACAAAAGGTTCAGGCACAACACCTTACTCTCGCAGTGGTGATGGACGTCTGACTTTAAAAGGGGCCGTTCGCGAAGCGTTGGCCACTGAAACTTTAGAATCTTATGGCGTCAATACTAGCAAGACCGCTTGTATTTTTGAAACGGGAGAAAGTTTAGTTCGCGGTGATGAACCCAGCCCTACTCGTTCGGCGGTGCTTACGCGTTATAGCTTAGGTCATATTCGTATCGGCGCTTTTCAACGTCTGGCTTATTTTAACCAGCTTGATGAAATTAAAAAATTAACTAAATACGTTCTTAAATATTACTATCAAAACGAAACTAAAAACTTAGATTGGAATAATGACCTTGATGTGGCAACTCGCTTTCTTCAATGTGTCAGTGATCGTTTAGCCCATTTAGCCGCGCAAGTGATGATCGCAGGTTTTGTTCATGGTGTTCTTAATTCTGATAACATCAATGTGTCTGGTGAATTATTTGATTATGGCCCGTACCGCTTTTTACCCGATTATGATCCGAATTTTACGGCGGCGTATTTTGACCAACAGGGGCTTTATTGTTTTTCTGAACAGCCGAATAATTTTTTGTGGAATTTAGCTCAACTCGTTCACTGTTTAACCAAAGCTAATCCCGAATTACCCGGGCAGTTACTATTAGAAAATTTTGAAGAGCAGTTTAATGATTATCTCTACCAGGCTTTTCAGAATAAATTAAACGTGCGTTTTCAGAATGATCAAACCACGACCGAAGCCATTTCGTTATTTTTTCAAACTGTGGTTGATAAAGCGATTAAGTATGAAGAAGCTTTTTTTGCCTTTCACTCAGCCCGCCTTGAGCAAGAACTTCCGGCTTCGATTGCGCAAATGAACTCGGCACAGGTACTTAAAAAAATGGTAGCTTCTGCGACTGTGATTGATCCGGAAAAAAATAATCACGCTTATTTTAAGCGTGATAAACCTGAAACATTACTGATTGATGAAATTGAAGCGATCTGGAAACCGATCAGTGATAAAGACGACTGGACTTTATTTGAAAATAAAATCCAGTCTTTAAGATTACTTAGAGGCCTCTACAAGCTCTGAAGATTTATTTTCATAAGTCGCAGTAGCTGCTGCTGGGTGAACTTCATCCTCACTACCTTGGATTCTTCTCGCCATTTTTTGCGACCATTTACGGAATCTTTCAATGTATCCGTAAGCGGCAGGAACCACGATTAACGTTAAGATTGTCGAACTGATAACACCGCAGATAATCGCCACACCCATTGAACGGCGTTGCGAACCTAATGCTGTTACACCGATCGCGATAGGTAACATACCGGCGATTAACGCTAACGACGTCATTAAGATCGGACGAAGACGTGTACGGCAAGCTTTAACTAAAGCTTGGTTCATAGCCATACCTTGTTCGATAAGTTGGTTCGTATAATCCACAAGAAGGATCGAGTTCTTCGCCACAACCCCCATAAGTAAGATCATACCAATCATCGAGAAGATATCGATAGAAAGATCGAACACCACTAAACCAACGAATGCTCCCGAGATACCCAGTGGTAACGCAAGCAAGATCGTGATCGGAGTTACGAAACTTTCGTAAAGCGAAGCTAATACTAAGTAGATTAACAACACACCAAAGCCCATGGCTAATAACATATTGGCCATTAACTCTTGGAAGTCTTTCGCCATACCTTCGAAGCGGTATTCAACACCAGCTGGTGGTTTCATATCCGTCGCAAGCATTTTCTGAATTTCAGTAGTTGCTGTACCTAATTGACCATTCGGACCAAGGTTGGCAGTGATCGCAATATAACGGCCTTTATTTTGACGGTTAATTTGCGAGTAACCTAAAGCCTCTTCACCTTTAGCCACGCGGCTTAATGGAACCATGTTGAAGTTTGAATTCGGAACAAATGTTGTTCTAAATTCTTTTTCTAAATTCATTTCTGAATCTGGGAATTTTAAACGCACATCATATTCAATACCATTTTGACGGTATACCGCTGGTAACGCGCCTTCAGTGCGGTAACGAAGTTCTGCACCGGCAGTTACAGTCGAAATACCTAAAGCTTCTGAACGATCACGGTCAAACACCACATGGTATTCGGGTTTACCACCGCGGAAGTTTGTATCAACGTCCACTAAGCCAGGAATTGCTTGAATGCGTTTCTGTAAAGCGGCTGCATATGTTGATAACTCTTCTAAATTTTCGCTCACTAGGTATAGATTTAATGGTTTTTGACCACCACCACCGATATCGTAGTCACCGACCGCGATATTAGCTTGTGAACGATGCTTTTCAGTTAACGCTCTGACTTTTTCTTTTACGTCTGTTGTCGACATACCTTTTCTAAGTTTCGCGTCTTTTAAAGCCACGTAGAAATCAGCTTTATTGGCTTCAAGAGTTACCGAACCCACTGTTAATGAAACTAAATGTACTTCTGGTACAGACTTAATTTCAGCTTCTAGTATTTTAGCAAAACTAAAAGTGTGTTCTAATGAAGTACCTACAGGCATTTCAAGCGACACTGTAAATTCACCGGTATCAGCAGCTGGTAAGAACGTTTTCTTAACCATCGCACCACCGGCAATCGTTGTAACAAGGAAGAAAACCACCGCAGAAACTAAAACTTTAATACGGTTATTTAAAGTCCAACGTAAAGAGGATTCATAGATATCTTCAAGTTTAGTTTGAAAACGGTCGAATGATTTTAACATGCGGTCTACAAAGCCATCACCTTTTTCATGGCTGTGTTTATTAACCATGTAAGCTGATAACATCGGAGCCACCGTAAACGCATCCCAAATCGAAATGATCATCGTAAATACGACGGTTAAACCAAACTGTTTAAAGAACTGACCAATCATACCCGGAACGAAAGCAATCGGACCGAACACGGCGATAACTACTAGAGTTGTCGCGATTACGGCCATAGTTACTTCTTTTGTTCCTTCAATGGCCGCTGTTTTTGGATCTTTACCCATCTCTAAGTGACGGAAGATATTTTCACGCACAACGATGGCATCATCAATTAATAGACCGACCGCTAACGATAAGGCGATTAACGTCATGATGTTTAACGAGAAACCCATCGCATACATTAACACGAAACCACCCAACAATGAGTTCGGAAGTGCAAGACCTGTGATGAATGTTGATTTCGCTGAACCTAAGAAGAAGAAAACCACGATAATACAAAGTAAGATACCTAGACCTATTGATTCTTGTACGTCGGCTACGTTAAGACGAATTGGTACCGAACCATCACGCACCATTTGCGCTTCGGCATTGATTTTTTTATCTTTTAAAAATGTATTTACTTGATCAATCTGCGCTTTCACACGGTCAGCCACTTCAACTGTATTGGCTCCCGACTGTTTATACACTAATAAGAATAAAGCGTTTTTTCCGTCAACTGATGAGAAACGCTGAGCTTTCGCTAGGCTTTCTTTAACTTCAGCGACTTCAGAAAGTTTAACCGGACGGTCAGAACCCAAAAAGTTGACTGATACATCACGTAATTGTTTTAAGTCAGCAAACTCACCCACTGTACGGTAAACAGTTTCTTTTTCAGAAGTTTCAAATTTACCCACCGGAATATCTTTAGATGTTTCTTCGATACGTTTAGCAATTTGCACCATTGATAATTGGCGGTCTTGAAGTTTCTTTTTATCAACTAAGATTTGAACTTCTTTTTTACGGCCACCGACGATACTTACTAAACCAACACTTGGTAAACGCTCGAACTGAGGTTTAATTTGTTCGTTGGCGATATCATATAATTGCGCTGGATCCATTTCTGAATTCACTGCGATTGAAATGATCGGCTGATCGGCCGGGTCAAAACGACGGATGATCGGCTCTTCGGCGTCATCTGGTAATTTATTTCTGATATTGGCGATACGATTTCTAACTTGTTGTTCAGAGTCTTTAATATCAGTTCCTAAGTTGAACTTGATAATAATTAAAGCCATTGAATCGTAGTTCGTAGCTGTCACTGTATCTAAACCTGGTAACGAAGAAACTTCGTCTTCGATAGGTTTAGTGATTTGGCGCTCGATATCCACTGGCGATGCGCCCGGATAAATAACTTGCACTGACACAACCGGGAAACTTACATCCGGAAATTGGTCAACGGGCATTTTTTTGTATGAAACAAAACCCACCACCAACATCAAAACGACAAGGCAGGTAATAAAAATTGGTCTTTTAATTGATAGTTCTGCTAAACTCATAAATTACTCCGCACTTTCAGTGTCGATAAAAAATAAACTTGAAGCTTCAAGCTTACGTAAGCTTGCTCTTGATTTTAATAAATTAACTTCAGCCTCTGCCGCATCAGTTTCGGCTAACACCACATTCGCTGTAACAGTTCTACCTTTAGATAGTTTATCCTGTTCAGCTTTGGCACGCTCACGTTGGTATTCAGCCACTTTTTCTAAAGTTGATACTGATTGTTTTAAGACGTCGTATTTACGGATTAAATCAGTCCAAGCATCTTGCCCTTCAGAGTGTTTTTTCTCAGCTTTTAGTTTTGAAGCTAAAGCGTCTTTTCTAGCCGCATCACGAGTGGCTGATTTAGCACCTGTTTCAAAAACCCATGTGAAATTCACACCAATTGAATTTTTCGGATAATCATCTTTAGTGATATCACTCACCGCTTGTGAGTGGTCACGGTCGTAAGATGTTGTTGTGTAATTACCAAACACAGATAAATCCGGGCGTAAGCCATCAACTGTTTCTTCAGCCACTAAAGATTTAGCTTCAGCTTCTAAAGACGCAATACGAGCTTCGATTTTCTCTACGTTTTTCATTTTGATTAAGTTGATTAAATACGGGCGGGCCGTCCCTAACTCCGCTTTAATTTCGGGGGTCTTTTCGCTATCAGCTAACTGAAGATTATCGCGAAGCTTAACTTCTTGTGATTTTAATTCTTCTTCAGCCTGAATGTATTGGGCTTCACGTAAAGACATTAAGGCTTTCGCATTCATAAGATCAGCGCGATCGCTAATACCATTGGCTACGCGGTTAGCTGTCCAACGATCGATTTTTTGCGCACGTTCAAAGTTAGCTTTTTTTAATTTTAAATCTTCTTGGGCTAAAGCATAATCCCAGTAGTTTGATTCAACATCGTATAAAGCACCACGGCCTTGAAGTTCAGAAGCTAGCCTTTCAACTTCAGCTACTTTTTCTTGGCGAGAAATTTTCTTTCGTGTGCCGTAACCGAAAAAGTCTTTCCATAACGATTGTTGAACCGTAATACCTACAGAACCTGTGCTGTACTGGTCGTATCCGGGAGGGACCGTTCCATGATTATTAAATTCACCAGTTTGGGCATCAAGTTTAACTAAAGTACCTGTGAAAAACTTTTTAGCTACACCGAACGAAAACAATTCCGCTTCGCGCTCAGTACCTAACTGGCTTGGGCGTGATTTATCGTTTGAAGTCACCCAGCTACCCGTAATGATCGGTGCTAGATCAAGTTCAGCGGCTTCTTTTCTCAAGTTAGCGGCATCGCTACTTTCTTGATACGATTTCAAAAGCGGATTTTTCTGTTTCGCCAATCCGATATATTCATCAATTGAGATCGCTCTCGCCTCTTGAATGAATAAAGCCAAAGTTGTCGTAATCACTATGGCTAAAAATTTACATTGTTGTTTGACTGTTGATGCTCTCATACCAGCACTCCGTTTAAATATAGATCGACCACTTGTTGTTTTAATAAATCTTTGTCTTTAATAAATTCTGCGCAATCTTTGTTAATTTTGGTTTCACAATCCATCAATTCAAAGAAACCAAAAACACCTTCAGAAAGAAGAATAAAAAATAAGGCCGGATGAAGATGTTCTCTGATAATGCCTTTGGCTTGCCCGGCTTTAAACATGTCAAAAAAGTTTTGAATCATCGGGTAAAAAATCTCTTCATGCACTTCTTTACATAAAGGCATACCTTCGATTTTTTCACGCGCTAAGATCACCGAAATTTCAGGATGAGCGGTACGCATTTCGATCATGTTATCGATCATCGTTTCAACTTCTTTACGAAAAAGTTCTTTGCTCATTGGCTGATTTTTAAACTCGGTCAAAGAAGGTTGAACTTTATCACGTACTTTTAACGCAAATTCACGAATCACTTCACGGTACAAACCTTCTTTACCGCCAAAGTGATATGAGATTAATGAAATGTTCGCATGCGATTCTTTTGAAATATCGCGAGTCGATGTTTTATCTAAACCAAGTTTAGAAAATAACTTAGCTGCAGATTCCAAAATACATTTCTTCGCATCTTGTTTTGAGTTCATTTTTGCAGACATAAAATCCTCGTTATGTATTAAAGCTACCTTAGCATCGGTTAAAAAGCAGTAAAAATTTAATCAATCGTTTGATTTTTATGTAAGTATTTAATATTACTTATAAATTTCTGTATCAACACGCTAATCCATAGTGTGTTTACTCTAGTTTAAGGCAGGATTTTAGACGGTCATTTCGGGCGATTTGGGACAGATTTTGTGTGTTTTGGGGAAATAAAAAAAACCCTAAAGACTTAATCATCTTTAGGGTTTTTAAAAGTAGCTTAAATAAACTTAAGTAAATTACTTACCAGCGCACTCTGTGCATTTTTCTGTAGAAGCTGCTTTAGCTTCTGTACCGCAAGCGCATTTAGCACCCGCTTTATCACACGCACAAGCAGCACCTGAGCTGTGATCGTGTTTGTGGCCCGACATATGACCGCAGCCAGATGCAGTGACAAAAAGTGTAAATAGAATTGACGTTGCTAGGATTTTTTTCATGAATTCTCCACGGTTGGGTTTAGTTATAAAAGAAAATTACTGATAAATTAGAAATTCTCTCTCACCTTTGATATTTTTGCTCAGTTTTCAGTTCAATGCAACTGGAGCAAAGGCTGGGGGGACTCTATGAAAAAGCCTATGATGATCAATTCTATTTTAGCGGTGGTGCTAGCCAGTAATTTAGCTGGTCATTTCGCTTACGCGCAACTGCAAGAAGGTTCTGGATTAACAGGATCAACTGATGTCGTGATTGGTGCAGCACCAACTGCACTGCCTGAAGAGGCGTTTGAACCTTATACGCCACGAAACAAAGTGTATTACATCAAGATTCATAAAATCGCAGACAAAGTGATTTCAATTGTTTCAAGCATGAATATGTTCTTAATGGATAACTTGATCGGTAAAAATAACGAAGCAATGTCGTTATTAGATTTCGAATACCGCGAAAATCCAGAGATCACTGTCGAAGCTTATGATCGTATTAAACATTTCGGCGGCTGGGTAAAAAACAAAAAAAGTGGTGATTGCTTTAATACGCGCAATAAAGTTTTAGTGCGCGAAAATACCGGAACCATCGTACTTAAAGAAGATAATAAATGTTCGGTAGCCCACGGTGAATGGCTTGATCCTTATTCGGGAATCACTATGACTGATGCGCAGGCTGAAATTCAAATCGATCACATGGTTCCCTTACGTGAAGCCTACGTTTCTGGTGCTTACAAATGGACATTTAAAGAACGTTGTTTGTATGGCAACTACTTAGGTTATAAAAACCATTTAGTGGCAGCCTACGGCGAAGAGAACAACGAGAAAAGCGCAAAAACCCCTGAAGACTACATGCCACCAAACCAAGCTTATCGCTGTGAATACTTAAAAGA
The DNA here is from genome assembly GCF_046267985.1 of Pseudobdellovibrio sp. HCB154. Taxonomy (GTDB): domain Bacteria; phylum Bdellovibrionota; class Bdellovibrionia; order Bdellovibrionales; family Bdellovibrionaceae; genus Pseudobdellovibrio. Next base: position 1,963,473 of record NZ_CP176530.1, read on the forward strand.
CTGGTTAAAGATTAAATCTTTCTGGGGCTTAAGCTTAGTGCCGGAAGAAATGAAAGCGATCAAAGAACTCGTTGCTGAAAATCACTGTGACACATCAGTTTTTTCTGTGACGAAGACAGAACTTCAAGAGCAAGAAAACTTCTTTAAAGCCAACGCTGAACTTTGTCGTATCTACGAACAGAATCAAAAATAATTGTCAGATATCGACTGTCTAACTAGTGGACAACGTCGATATCTTTTACTCTTGTTGTAAATAAAAAAGCCTGTAAAGCATCTGAAAGCCGGTATCCCCGGCTTAATCCTTGCTAAGTCACAATATATGAAATTTCTAAGTATTCTTTTTTTGGCTTTATTTTTAACTTTGCAAGCTCAGGCTCAGTCTCAGTTTTCACTTAAGTATATTGTTGAAGTTAAAATAGCCACAAACCTTCTGCACGTTGAAATGATTCAAAACCTGTTAGTTAAACCTGCGGCTTCAATCAGTACAAATACCCTCACTGACGAAGTTCTGATTAAACTTATCGATCCGACGGTTGAAACAACCGATTATATCAACGCTTTAGAAGCCGCTAACCTATTAACTAAAGTCAGCGAGACGATGGACATTGTTGATGATACTTGCTCAGGCCCTTACTGCATCGGCAAGAAAAAACCTAAATTTGGCGTTCCTGGCGGCATCGGCGGCCCTAAGATTGGCCCCATCGATGAAGGTGGCGGCGGTGGAATGGATATTCTTCCTAGCACTTGCAAAAAGTATGATTTGGACTGCCCCCCTCCCAAAAAGGACGATAACAAATCGCCAGCTAAAATTCCGAAGTGCTTTAAGACCGTTAACGGCTGGATTTGCTTTTAACCATGAGAAAAGTACGCCTTGCAGCGGCCCTTCTAGCCGCTGTAGCCATTTACCTTGTATTCGCGAAGTCCTTTAGCGTTAAAACTATTGATCAAGTCAGAGTTGGCGTAGGCCTTCATGAGTCAGTCGTGGCCAAGATTGACCCAGCCCAAGTGCAATCTGCCAATCAAGCCTTACTCGTGACTAACCTATTTAGTAAACTTGTTGAATACGATAAATTCGGACAACTGCAAGCTGGCATTTCGACAAAGTTTTACTGGGAAGGCCATTCTTTAGTTTTAGAATTCGGAAACAAAGTAAAAACCCAGTCTGGACATTTCATTGATGCGCAGGATGCTGCCGTTTCAATTAGACGGCTTATAAAACTCGATTCAAATATTCACGTAAATTTAAAACTTTTATTATGCGATATTAAAACTGTCAAAGACGTTTTTACCAACTGTGATGGCGTCAAAGTGCAGGATAAAAAATTAATTTTAACACCAAAGAATCTGAAGTTTAAACATTTTTTACTTAAAGCCCTTACCGCTTCAGATTTTGCGATTGTACCTGAACAACAGATCGATAAGACGACTTTAGATATTTTAAGCCTTAGAGAAACAAGCGGCGCATATTACTTAGAATCTAGAGACGACAAACAATGGGTATTAAAAGCGAATGCTCATTACCGCATTAACGAAACAACACCTAAAGAAGTTATTCTGGTTAACTTAGCACCAAATGATATTTGGAACGCTTTTGTTGAAAATAAAATTGATGTCGTAACAACTATTTCGCCGGTTGACGCCGATGTGTTACAACAAATCAAATCTGTACCTGATGTTGCCATTGCCGAAACCATGGATTTAAAACTTTACTTTATCAAGTTTTCACCAAAAGCTTTACGCGATTTTACAGCTGAACAACGCCTTTACTTAGGTGAACGTTTCAGAAGTGTTATGAAAGAAAAATACACGCTTCCAATTTCATCTAAAGAGACCCATCAGATTTTTTCAGATGTGGGTTACGGGCACTTGTCGCAAGAACAAGAAGCTAAAATCAGTTCTTTAAGGGCCAATGCCAAAACCGGAGTCTTTGAAAGAAAACCACAGTTTTATTTTTACAGATCTGTCGCCAACAAATATGCGCCGTTTAAAGAGATCTTAGAGATAGATCCTGTTTTAACTGACCAACGCCCTTACATGCAAAAACCCGAAGAACGTCTCGATATGTTTTTTGGAGCCACTGATTCGGCTTACGAAGAAAGTTTAGCTTTGATTGGCAGTAATTTTACTCAAGGCACTTTTGGCACAAATGAAACAGAAGCATCTGAATGGATGAAGAAATACATTGATACTGAGGACGAATCAAAACGCTTAGCTATGCTTCAGGATCTTCACTTTAAGGCCTTAGAAAACGGAGTAACGGTTCCACTTTTCAAAGCTCCTTATACGGCTGTTGCGCGCAATCATTTTAAAGTGAATCAATCTAAACTTTTTGCAAGTACCGCGTTTTGGAATATTATTAAAGAATGATCTCAAATTTAAAATATCGCATATTACGAATTATTTTAGTCATCGAGATATCAAGTCTTGTGATTTTTTTATTTGCATCTTGTCTGTATCACTTGCAAAAACTTGAAAACAAAAGCCAAGTTTTTTTAGATGCTTCAAGAAGTGACTATTTGTCAGACGATAGCCGAAGTCTGCAACAAAAAATTCAATTAGCTATTTCTAGCCACGAATTTAAACAAATTACTTTTGCAAAAGAAAATGTAGTCGTTCAACCTTCATCTATATCGCACATAACCCTTTCAAAACCTATTCTTGCCAGCACGACTGATCCCGACAGCGCCATTGGCTATGCTTATTTTACTTTTTCATTAGCGCCAGCTATCGCTGAGGGTCTTTTCGCATGGATTCTTATTTCATTAATACTGTTGCTGGTTATTCCACTGATCCAAAAATACTTGGCTAATCAGATTAGACTTGATCTGGAAACTCAACAAGCAAAGGCCCTAGCGACTCTGGCCACACAAGTTGCCCACGATATCAGATCACCGCTTTCGACTATACAAATGATATCAGCGGCTCCTGATTTAAACACAGCAGAAGCCCGTGAACTTATGAATGCGGCGGCAACTCGTATTGATGAAATTGCACAAGATCTCGTAGATACCGCAAAAAGAAATAAAATTTCTAAGCTTGATGTTGAACGCGTAGAACTTATGCCGTTATTAAATTCTTTGGTTACAGCAAAACGTTTAGAATTTAAAAAAGATGATGCTGTAACCATTCAAGTACAGGCCTTTGAAGGCTTAAAGATCTTAGCCAACAAGAAAGAGCTTAACCGCGTTTTATCAAATTTGATCAACAACGCTACTGAAGCCAAAAAAAGTAACCAGATTCAAATTAACATTACAGCAGAAAAGAAAAATGCAGATATCGTTATCTCAGTCAGCGATAACGGCACCGGGATGCCTCAGTCAGTGATCAATGACATTCTTAAAGGTCAGCACCAATCAACAAAAACTGGCCGTAGCGGACTTGGGTTAGGACTTAAACATGCTATTCAGGCTGTGCAACAAATGGATGGGCGTATCGCTATCTCGTCACAAATGGATCAGGGAACAACTATTATGTTGTCGTTTATTTCCCAATAAACCTTAATCACAAAATAAAAAAGCCGCTGGTTTAAAGCGGCTTTTTTATTCAAAACTTTAAATCTTAAAACTAGTTTAAATTCTTTTTAAAGAATTCGATCGTGTGACCAATTTCTAAAACTTGGTTTTCTTTTTTACTTGAACCATGGCCTTCATCAGAAAAAACAATCAATTGTGATTCGATTTTTTTCTTTTGTAATGTTTCATGGATCTGAATCGCCTCACCCACTGGTACACGTGGATCATTCGCACCTTGAATAATCATTAATGGATCACGAACTTGATTCACATAAGTGATTGGCGAAAGCTTCACCAAAGCTTCTTTGTCTTTTTCTGGATCACCGTACTCAGTGATACGTAAAATACGACGGTAAGGAGCTGTGTTATTTAAGAAAGAAACTAAGTCACTCATACCCACCATGCCCACACCAGCGTTATAGCTGCCAGCAAAGCGAGTCATCGCAAGTAATGTTGAATAACCGCCGTAACTCCAACCCATTACGCCTACTTTTGGCGTAACACCATTACGAGCCCAGTTCTTTTTCATCCAAACTGAAGCATCTTCGATATCCGTAATTACGTTTTCACGTTTTGGACCGTTATCCATATCAATCCATGTTTTACCGTAACCATCACTTCCTCGCACATTCGGCTCAGCAAAAATAAACCCCTCATCAACGAAAGCTTGCGCTAACGGCGAAAAACCTGCGTCAGACTGACCTTCTGGGCCACCGTGGAAGTGAACCACAACCGGGCATGTTTTTTCTTTACAGCCTTTTGGAAAACGCACGAACATCGGAATCTTAACACCGTCACGCGTTTCGTAGTTCATAAGCTCAGCTACCGCAAAAGACTTAAGATCAACTTCCGGTGCTGACGGCAACACCCATTGAACCATTTGTTTTGTGTTCCAATTATACGTGTAGCTGATACGCGGACTCTGCGCTGAAATCACACCTAACATTGTGATTGAACCATCACGAGTTGTTTTACCGGCAAACACATGGTCGGCACCTTTAAATTTTGGCAATGTGATTGGTTTAAAAGTTTTAGCATCCATTGCATAAAGCTCAGTGTAACCTTCGCGATTTACGTTGTAGGTGATGCGTGTTCTTTTTTCGTTAATCGTGTAACCAGAAACGTCGTATTTTATTTTGCCGTCAGTTAATGGCTTTAGATCTTTAGATTTAGCTGGAGCATATAAGTATAATCTTTTGAACTCTTCTTTCGGCGTTAAAACTAAGTACTCCCCTTTTTTTGCGGCGAAAGCCACATCAAACTCACCTTTTTCTTCAACACCGATCACCGGATCTAACTTTTTAGCAGCTTGATCGTAAGTGTAGAACTCAGAAGTTTTTGAGCCAGTTGCTTTGTAGAATAATAAATCTTTACCGTTATCACGTTGGTCGGCAATACCCCAGTAACCTGAACCTTCATAGATTAAAGTTTTCTCTCCCGAAGCCAGATCCATTTTATAGATATTGTATGAATCAGGTTTTGTATCATTGGCTGTAAAATAAATTGTTTTAGAATCATCTGTGATAAAGTCGTATCTAGATTGCACTTTGGCTTTTCTATATAACTCAGTGATTTGGCCAGTGGCTAAATCTAATTTATAGATTCCCGGATTTTCTTCGCCATTTGTATCTTTAGAAATAATTAAGAATTTTCCGTTAGGGGCGATATCAGCTAAAGTCACTGCATCAGAACCTGAAGTTAATTGCACCGGAAACTTTTGTGGGCCATCGATTTTCCAAACGTGGCTAATACCTGTTACACGCCATGTGAAAAATAAAGTTTTTTTATCCGGCGACAACATCCCCATGCCTGGAGCCGTTACATCGAACATTTTTTTTAACTTATTCGTCATCACCGGGTTTAAAGCTGGTGGCGCGTATCTTTTTAGTGTTTCAGCACTAACTGATTCTGCTCCAAGGCCTTTATATTGAGCCATCACGTTTACGCTTAAAAGCGCCGTAACTGCAAAAGACATAAATTTCATACACGTTCCTCTCTATATATGATCGCTTAATAAGCATAAAACTAAGTGTTCCAAAGTCATGTAATTTTTTTCAGTTTGTTTAACCTTTTTTGCCCTGCTCCTAGTCTAAGGATTTGTCTAGACCCAATGGAGGGGTTGAAATCATGAAAAAAAGGAATTTTTTAGGAAATACAACACTGGCTACTCTGCTCTGCACATCACTCTTAGCAGCTGGTTGTGCGAAAGAAAACTTAACGACGCAAGCTCAGGATAATACTAAAACTGAGCTCACCGAAAATGTGATCTACGGCCAAGATGGGCGCCAAGATGTCTATCAGGCTTCTGAGGCGTTAAAATTATTAGCTGATTCAACAGTCGCTTTAATTAAAAATTCTGAATTAACACAGCAAGGGGCCACAACCCTGATCGCTGGTGAAAGCTTCGCATCCAGTTATCAATTATGTTCTAGTGAAAAATTTCGTGAACAAAATACTTCTGCTTTCTGCTCGGGCTCGTTAGTTGGCCCAGATACTATAATTACCGCCGGACACTGTATTACCAGTCAATCTGACTGTGTAAACACAAGCTTTGTCTTTGGTTTTGCCGTTAAATCAGCTGGCGTCTTACCGACGCAGGTGAATTCTTCTGAAGTGTATCGTTGCCGTGAAATCGTTAGCCGTGTTTTAGAAAACTCAGGCTCTGATTACGCGGTAATTAAACTTGATCGCGCTGTTACAAATCACGCAGTCTTAAAAGTGCGCCGTAGTGGTGAAGCATCTGTCGGCGATCCGTTATTAGTGATCGGCCATCCGGTAGGCTTACCCACAAAAATCACAACTGGCGGTAAAGTCAGATCAACGGCCAACGATAAGTATTATGTAACAAACCTTGATACGTACGGCGGAAACTCTGGTTCTGCGGTATTTAACGCACAAACCTTAGAGATCGAAGGTATCTTAGTGCGCGGCGAGCAAGATTTCGTTTACCAAGGTGGCTGTAACGTTTCAAAAGTTTGTAGTGACGACTCTTGCCGTGGTGAAGATGTAACGCGTATCTCACAGTTACGTCAGTATATCCCGCAAGATTCCACGCCCTCACAACCACCGGTAACGCCACCGACTTCAGGCACACCTCCGGTTGTAGCGAGCGAAACATTCTCTTCATCACAAGCCGTTGCTGTTCCGGATAATAATTCAGTCGGCGTTTCAAGTTCTTTAAAAGTTACTTCAGCCCCACAAGGCAGAAAGGTATTAATCAGTGTTAATATTGCTCATACTTATATTGGTGATCTGGTTGTAAAAGTTGTAGCTGCCGATGGTAAATCAGTTGTCTTAAGTTCACGCGCTGGAGGTTCTGCAGATAACATCGTTAAAACTTATGATGCGACAGCGGCCATTGGAAGTGTAGCTTCAGCTGGATCTTACAAACTTGTTGTACAAGATTTAGCGAAATACGATGCAGGGTCGATAAAATCTTGGTCGATTAAGTTTCAATAGCCATAAGACATAGTTCAATGTACCAAAATAAAAAGGCTCGTTACACGAGCCTTTTTTCTATTTTTTAAATTTAATTTTAGAAAACTATTTAGCAAAAACTTCTTGCAACCAGCCACCTGTTAAATTCAGATTACTTTTACCCAGCACAATACCAAATTCAGTTTTATAGTTGGGATCATAACCGATGCTAGCTGCATCTACTCCGACTTCTGAAAGTAAACGTTCAAAGTTATTCTTTTCTTGGTCAAACTGAACCGGCGCATTCGTGTTAAACGCATCTTCAGTGTCTTCACAGAATTTTTTTAAACGTTCATCAGCTAACAATTCAGGTTTTTGTGCCACTGCTGAGTTTAATTTATAAAATAAATAACTGCGATCAGCGATAGCTTCAAAATCTTGTTTGTGCGCACGCATCGCCATAAAAGCAGAAACAGCTTTTCCATAGAATTCAGCTTTATCTGCAAAACCTTCTTCAGCCTGACCAGAAGCTTTTTCAGCAACGGCAATCAGCTCTTGCAGTTCTGGCATACGTAAGATGTAGCGAAATAACGGCTTTAGAGACTGCGCACGTGGATCGGCAGTCGCCTCATCAAGTGATAACTGAAACGCACGGTTGGTTTCCGAACTATTCATTTTTCCGGCTTTGGCATTTTTTAATGAACTACAAAAATTACTTAACGGCTTATTTGGATTAATAAGATCATCAAGGCCCGCACGCGAATTAAAAGTTTGAATTTTAGTTTCGGTCTTTTGCTGCGCAACTGGCGGAGGATTGTTCGGATCATTCACTACCGGAGGTGGCGGTTCCATCGCCCCTGCAGCCTGAGGAGATGCCGGATTTGAAGCCGCAACATGCGCTTTAGTGCTTTGTTGTAAAATACCCGCTGATAGCTGATTGGCTGCGGGTAAGTGATAAAAAATGTAAGCGATAAACCCGGCGATCGAGAAAATCACGACCGCCGCGAAAATAAATAAAATCTTAACGATTAATTTTGATTTACTTTTTGTTTCCATTTTTTTGCATTAACGAAGCTAAGTTACCAAATTTGTTTGTTGTAAATCCACCCGGAGCACCTTTTTGAGATGTCGCCGATGAATGGTCACGCCAAGAATGATCTTCAGCTAAACCTGGAATACCCAAAGAAATACGTTTTAATTCAAATAACACTTCATCGATTTGCACTGGGAAAGTGTCGCCTTTTTTCTTATTTTCAAAAGCTGCTGCTTCTGTCGAATCACGCCATTTAGCACGTGGAAGTAAGCCTGTGATACCTGGAGCAATTTGTACGAATAAACCGTACTGCTCTTTTTTCTCAACGATACCTGTGTGAACAGATCCTACTTTGAATTTCTCTGGAACCATATTCCATGGATCACCTTCGCCACCAGCTTGTTTCACTGATAAAGAAATTTTCACACGACCATCTACGTCTTCAACTTTTAAAACTTTAACTTGCACAGTTTGGTTTAAAGATAAAACTTCAGATGGATCTTGAATACGTGACCAACCGATTTCAGAAATATGACAAAGACCTTCAACACCGCCACCAAGTTCGATGAACGCGCCGAATTTTTCAAAACGTTTAACTGTACCGTTTAAGATATCGCCTGCTTTAGTGTTAGCTAAGAAGCTACCTTCGTTTTCAGCTTTTTGTAGATCTAATAATTTACGACGAGAAACAACTAAGTTACGACCACGTGGATCGAACTGAGTAATTAAGAAATCGAATTTTTTGTTAATGTAAGCCTGTTGGTCAGTTACTTTGTAATCCATTTGGCTTAACGGGCAGAACGCTGTTTTATTATGGATAGAAACACGGAAACCACCGTTACAAACTTCTAGTACACGGCCTTCAACAGGTAATTCCATGTCGTGAGCGTCTTCTAAAGAATCCATATCTGGATTTGATTTTTTCATACCCGCACGTGATACACGGATTTCTCCGCCACGGTTGGCAACAACCACAACGTCTAACTTATCGCCGACTTTGTATTTTAATTCTTTATTTTCGTCTAATAAATCATTACGTAAAATCATCGCATCTTGGTGAGATGGCGTTGATACGAAAGCTTCTTCTTTACTGATTGATAAGATTTCAGCTGTGTAAGCGAAACCAACAGACATTTTTTTACCAACACCGCCAAGGCTATCTTCAAACATTGAAGCAAAGTCTTGCGATTTGTTATTACTAGAAACATCATCACCGAAAACATCTTTTTTAGACATAGTAAATCCTTAACCTTTTTCTATACAGAATAGAGAGAGGATTTACTCTAGCTGATGTAGGTATTTAGGGCTAAGATTTTTTCTTAACTCGACGCTTAACTGACAGCGTCAACTCAAATTCTGCCACTCTTTCAGTCTCGCTGATCGACGGAACAATCGCATAGGCCGTCATAGTGCGGTTAATGCGTTCTTCAGAGGTTTTAGCCGCCTGAATTTGCTCGACCACAACAGAGGCTTGTTCACAGATAAAGTGCACATCCCCCTCAGCGCGTTTTAAAAAATTGGCCTTATAATCTTTAAACAAGAAATCAATACGCTCGCCCGATTCCTGGATTTTTTTAACTGCAAGCATCGCGATACAAAGCTCTGAACCCACCGCCAAGGCTCCGAAGTACATCGCGCCTAAGTGGTTTTTAGTTCTAAAGTTTAACGGAACTTTAAGCACTGTTCTTTGATCGTTGGCTTCGATCACCTTAGGGCCAACAAAGCCAATCAAGGGAATTTTTGTCCAAGCGTATAATGTCAAAAACAGATTTTCTTTAAATTTACCCATATGGATTATTCTAGCTTCATTTAAAGAAATAAGACAAACTTTTAATATGACAACACAAGCAAGCGCACTCACTAGAATAGAAACTCCACTGACAGAAATGTTAGGCATCCGTTACCCGATCATTCAAGCTCCGATGTTTTTAGTTTCAAATGTCGACATGGTCGTAGCCGCTTCTGAAGCCGGAGCGATTGGAACTTTTCCAGCGTTAAATTACCGCCCGATTGAAAAATACGTTGAAGCTTTAAAAGAAATGAAAAAGCGCACGAAAAAGCCGATCGGTTTAAATATCATCGTGAACAAATCAAACACACGCGCCAAAGAAGATTTAAAACACGCACTTGATGCCGGAGTGAATTTATTTATCACTTCACTGGGCTCACCCAAAGAAGTGATCACTGAAGCCCATAAAAACGGAGCAAAAGTCGTTTGTGATGTGATTAATCTTGAACACGCTAAAAAAGTTCAAGACCTTGGAGCTGATGGCGTGATCGCCGTAGGTGCTGGAGCCGGTGGACACGCGGGCCCCCTATCACCAATCGTTTTAGTGAACTGGTTAAAACATGAACTAGATATTCCAGTGATCGCAGCCGGTGGTATCGCCAATGGCGCAACTATGGCTTCGATGTTAGCTGTAGGAGCTGCCGGCGTGAGTATCGGTACTCGCTTTATTGCCAGCACTGAAGCACGTGTTGAGCAAGCTTATAAAGATGCTATCGTGAACTCTTCGCCAGAAGATATTGTTATGACAACCCGTATTTCAGGAACCCCTGCTGCGGTTATTAAAACGCCATACGTTGAAAGAATGGGTTTGGATCTTCCGTGGTATTTAAAATTTGCCAAAGATCAAAAAACTTTGAAAAAGTATGTTGTTCCGCTAATCCACTATTTAGGCTCTAAAAAACTAGAAGAGGCGGCCACTGGCCCAAGCTGGAAAACAGTTTGGAGCGCTGGTCAGTCTGTAGGTTTAGTTGAAGAAATCTTATCGTGCGACCAAATCATTAAAAACTTAGTGAACGAATACGAAGAAACATTAAAGAATCTTCCTAAAGTTCAATAACGAAGAACTGCCATCCATGGGCATCGAAGGCTCTGCCTTTCATCTATCCTCTGACGGCACGATGCCGTCGAGACAAGGCTGTCCCAGGAAGGCGACTTCTAGCGCAGCGGCCGATAAAAATAAAAAAGCCGCTAACTATGTTAACGGCTTTTTGCCCCTCGAGAGAAAAACTTAAATTTTAAATTATTTTAAAAGAGCTTCTACTTCATTCTCTAAATCAGAACATTTCGATAAATCTAACTTACAATCTTTGATAATACGGATAGCATCCATTTGTTTAATTGTGTCAGCTTCCATAGCTTGGAATAAAAGTAATTCTAAACGGTCAGAGTAAGCGTACACAGTTTTGTGTTGTGGCCAAAGATTTTCAACATCATTTGATCCACCGATGCTTAATGGGATGAAGTGATCGATTTTGAAATCACCACGGTTCATAGTGCGGATTTTAAAACCTAATTCAGAGTCATAATCTGCGATGATTGCATTTTTCTCACCACCAGAAACATTACGTTCACAGTAAGTGATTTGTTGAGCGTAACGTTTTGTACCGTGCGCACATAATTTACCTGGAGTCATTTCTGGATCTGGTTGAATTGGATATTTAGCGTTTGGATTTAAACCAACTGTTGGAGCGTGATCTGGTTCTTGAAAGTTTGGTTTTGAAGGTTTTTGTGCAGCCGGTTCTTGTTTACTTGGCTCTTGAGTAACTGGTTTTTTTCTTTTTTCTGTGAAGTCGTCACGTTGTGCAGACGATAATGAAGCTGTTAGAGTTAAAGAGATTGCGGCGATAAGGTTTAAGATCACCTTAGTGTTTAGTCCGTTAGAACAGTTCATTTATTTCCTCCATAGTTAAGCATTACGGTGCTTTGTAGAAACGCCAGGCCAATTCCTGACTTATACGTGGTCGTTGTTGTGGCTAGATAAAAACCCATTTCACCTAGCTCTGGCAACTGTTAAAATTCAGTTGTAACACGAGACGTCTTAATTTTTTCAACAGCCCTTAAGGTGCTGAAGATTTAAGCCATGTTTGCGTGCGGCCTAATAAGCTGAATCCTATAAAGCCTCTGACTTTTAGTTTTTCACCGTTATCCTGAAGAGCTAACTTAGCTTTGTAAGTTTTACCATTCTTCGGATCAAGGATGTGTCCACCACTCCACTCGTCACCATCTTTTTTAAGGTCCCAAATAATTTCTAAACCAACAATCGGCTTATTCTTTTTGTCGCCCGAACATTCCGTACATTCTGTTTTGTCACCTTCTTTTGGAAAAGTCTTAACGATATTTCCAAAAAGTTTTCCGTCAACTTCTTTGATTTCAACGATCGCGCGCGGCTCATTTGTCGCATCATCAATCGTTTTCCAAAATCCAACTGGCGTAGAGTCAGCAAAAGCCGAAAAACAAACCAAAAGCGTAGTTGCAATAAACGTACTAACATTATGTTTCATCATGAGACGGTCCTCTCTCGTATAAATGTTGTTATTTTCCTAGACCTTAGAATTGTCTACAGAGAAGCGTTGGTGGTCAACTACTTCAAAACATTATATAATTTAACTATGGGCCGTTACCTGATCGTTGACCGTGAAGAAAAGGCTGTAGAACAAATATTAGAATCGCTAAGAGCGGTCGACGGCCAAGCTCTGGCTGAAACCTTCCCCGACATCACAACTCTTGAAGCTCATCTTAAAACACTAACTCCTGAAACAACCGCCTCATTTTGGACATTTGATTTAATGGTCTTGGACTATGCGGCATACATTCCCACTCAGTGGCCAGAAAAAATTGCTGAACTTAAATTACAAAATACCAAAGATTTTACGATCGTACTTACAAGTTACGAAAATAATTTCACAGTGGCGAAATACATTCGCCCACTTGATATTTACAATTTTGTTTTTAAACCCTTCGACGCGCTGATTTTAAAAGAAAGTTTAAACTTAGCTTTAAAAATTAAGAAAAAAGCGCAACCTCTTGAAATGAAATCACAAAGTGCCACAGCTTTCATCGCACTTTTAAAAGAAGTTGAATTACAAACGATCTCAGAACTTGGTTTTGTGACTTTAAGTGATGCGCAGATTGAAGCCGGAACTGTTTCGAAATATTTTTCTCCAATGTTCTTACAAGGTAAAAAACAAAGTGTTTGGGCTCAGTGTTTAGTGAGCATTCCCCACCCACAAAAACCTGGAAACTTTATTAATAAGTTTCAATTCTTTGCGGCAGAACAACCCTTTTTAAATACACTTCGCAAATACATCGCAGCCCACAAAGCCGATCATGCCTCAAGTGCTTTATGGAATTTAAATCCGCCTAAATCAACGATTCCGTTAAAGCTTGCGATCATTGGTTTAGATAACGAAGAAAACAAAGGCTTCGCCGTTGAAATTCAAAACCGCTACAACAACGTAACTGCTGAAATCGTTAAACTTGACCCCAAAGCCGCTAAAGGCAGCTACAACTATCACTTCTGTATTAACACCACAGATATTAAGTTTGAAAATTTCGGAGATTTATTCGCTAAAGACTGCGTGCACTTTTGGTATGCACCAGTTACCCCTAAAGAAGATGATTTAAAACAACATGCTACCGAATACCGCGATATCTTTCCCCGCCCGCTAGATCGCGCTTACTTTTTTAAGAAATTAAAAATTCACTTAAACGCCTTAAGCGAAAAAGAACACAGCCATTTATCAAACATCACTTCGCGCGAAGTTTTAAAAGTGGCGAACAAGGTTAAAATTTCAGAAATTTCTGAGTTGTATGTGAATCTTGTGTACAGCCGTGAATTAAACTTTAGAGAATTTCGTGAATTTGTTTTCTTAAGTGAAGACGAAACTCAAAATGTCGAATTACCAGCTTTTTGCCACTACACAGAAAAACAACCGAGCACCGGTGGTAAAGACGACCCTGCAGGCTTTTTACATCAATTTGTTTTCTTTGGAATGACCGATCATTTATTAAAACAGATCCGTCTATGGTTACTTCACAATTACATCATATCTAATCAAAAAGAATAGCGAGTCTTAATCGTGACTATCTAGCGTTCACGATTAATCGTGAACTTGCGATTGCACACCGTATTTTTCGCCGGCGGCAACAATGGTTTTTGGCAACACCGCCGAGTTCGGAAGAACCGTGGCTTTTTCTTCGATCGTGACTCCACCTAAAAGTTTTGCGCCTAAGCCAATCATAGCCCCGCGTTTTAAATGTAACTTGTCGATAATTAAATAACCCTTCATTCCGTAGTGAGCCATCATAAAAGCTGATCCGCCGATCGTGACATAGTCATCAAGCTGGATAAGACATGGGTCAGAAATATTTGATGTGTTAATCACCACGTTTTTTCCGATCTTCATACCCATCATTTTGAAAAATAAAATATTTAATGGCGAAGGCGTTAAAAACTCTAAGATCGTGTACCGCACTAAATATGTTAAAGCATTATGGTAATACCAAGGAATTGATTCTAACGAATACCAAGCCCCGCGGTACGGGCGCACAAACGGAATTAATGGTGCATTAAAAATCGGAACGATAAAAATTAAACACAAAATAAACGAAATAAATCCAGCGCCCGCGCACATGCCATAACACAAAGATTTGGCAAATAACGAATACCCCTCAACCCAGATATTTGCTTTTTGAAATAGGTAAATCGCCGGTGTTATCGAGAAGCCCAAAATCATCACATATAAGAAAACTAAGGGTAATAAAAACAGGATAAAGGCCACTGTTGAAAACTTACGAATCGTGTTTTCAAGCAAGGCCATAGGGCCCTTTTTAAGAGAACGTGTAGAATTTATATCGGTATGGCCCTGTCGAGTACTCATATACTTATGATCGGCCTTGAGAGTTTATAAGTAAACACAAAAAATCGAATTTCCCTTAAAGATTGCTCCCGTTTCGTGGTAGTTAATCCCCTATGGAAAACTCTCAAACAAATTCTGGTTGCTGTGCTATCTGCCAAAGTAAAAAAACACCTTACCAATGCGGCGTTTGCGTTGATTCATTGTGCAAATCTTGCGTGCAATTCCTACCAGAAACAGCTTTCCAATTCTTAACAAATCGCCCGAAAGAGTTAAGCCATAACACTTACTGCACGGTTTGTTTTGACCAACATGTTTCAGCACCCTTAGCAAATTACGAGGCGACTTTAGCTCAAGCTCAAGAGATTTTAGTTTTTGATAAAACTCAAGGTAAAGAAACTCGCTTCATTAAACGCATAGAAAAACCGGTCTCTGTAGAAGGTGTTGATGAAGAAGACGTAACGATGCGTTTAGCTTTTATCGCGGTTGAAAAAAAATATAACGCTTTAGTGGATGTCGATATTAAAGCCATTAAGGTACGTGATGGTGCTTACCAGACAATGGCTTATTCAGCCAAAGCCATCCCAGCTAACGTGAACGATCGTAAGCTTATGAAAGACCGCTCTCTTTGGTCTGACCCTAACTAAGGCCGTTTAAGTCGATATGATTATCTTGGTAAAGCCCAAAGCCAAAGCGCCAACGGCTTCCACGGTAGTCGGTACGGATTCCCGCTTTATAAAAATCATCATGTAGTGACTTAGTCATTTCAGCAGAATTAATCTCGAAAGTTAAAAAATGCCCGTGATGATTTAAATCATGCGCAAGCAAGTTTTTTTCATTCAGCCATTTACTGTATTTCGGATGCATCCATTGACCAATATCACTTAAAAATACTTTTTGCAGAGCCTGCACATGCTGATGGATTTTTTCGACCGAGAGATTGTGTTCAGCAAATAACGAAAGTGAAGCATCAAGTCTATAGAGCGCAGAAAAATCCATGGTGCTTCCGGCAAAGCGATAGCCATCATCTGAATACACCACTTGGCTACCTTGACCTGCTAAATCAGAAAAGCCCGCAAACCAGCCCGTATTAGACGGTTTAAGGGTCGTACCCTTGGGTACAACCATAAAGCACGCGCCTTCGCCGCCTTGAGCGTATTTGTAAGAACCTGCGATATAAAAAATACGATTTTCAATAGCTTGTAAGTCTGTCGGCACAGCCATAAAGGCGTGATAGCCATCAACCACCATAATCGTTTCTGGATTTGTGACTTGGCTTACAATGCCCACTAAATCTTTAATCGCAAAACCTGAATTAAAAAACACCTGGCTAAAAAATACTAAATCCCAGTCTTGCGCTTTAAGATGTTCTTTAAAACGATTTTCAAAAATTTCAAAAGGCTGCGTTGGAACTTTCACAACTTCAACAACTTGCTCTTCGATAAGACGATTAATCTGGCGATCGAAACTATAAAACTCTGAATCTGTCGTTAGAATTCTGATTTTCTTGCCCGGTTTAAAACAACTTAAGATACGTCCTACAAATTCATGCGTGTTCGGCGCAAAAACAATTTGCTCTGGGTGCGACAGATTTAAAATATCAGCGATCAACTTCTGCGTGCGTGGAATTTTGTTTCCAAAAATATAATTCCACTTATCATCGACAAATTTCGCTGAATCGTTCCAGTATTCTAGCATCGCCTCGCGGGTGACATCAGGCCAATAGTGATGCGAATGACTGGCATAATGTTGTACGCCAGGATTCGCATTGAGAAAGTGTTGATAGAACTTTTTATACATTCGTTACTATGCCGTAGGCGTACTATTAAAGTTAAGCTGCTTTTTAATTTCTGCTGGAATTTTCGGTAAACGTGAACGCGGAATTAAGTAAGTCGATAAATTAAATAAATCGACAAACACACGATTATTATCAGCAGCCTTCTTTAAGTAAGTATGACCTGACGATCCACCCGTTCCGATTTTTGTACCTAACATGCGCTGAGCTAAAAGCGCATGACGGTAACGCCATGTCGTGAAATTTTCATCAATATCCATCATGATCGTCATCATTTGATGAGGCATCGTTAACATCGGCTCGTCACGGTAAAGCATAATGAAGAGCGCATTTAAAATCGCTTTCTGCGACAACTTACGTGCACCTTCAGCGACGATTTTATTATGCGCTTCTTCATTAAATAGATTCGCAAACGTTTCTTTAGTAATACGCAGATTTTCTAATTGCATGGCTTTATCTTTATCTGACAAGTGAGCCACATTAGCTTGGATAGTGGCTTCATCATCAGATAAAATCTTTTGGATTGAATTCTGGTACTCTGTCCAAAAGTTAAAGTTTTCTTTATTCGTAAATGGTGTTCTTTCTAACCATTTTTCTAAAAGACGTAATAGCGACGGCGTATTCTCTAAAGCTGATAAACGAGCACGGTCTTTTTCATTGAGACGCCCCAGGAAGAACTCACGATCCACACCCTGGCGGTCTACAGTATTAAGACCTAGCTTAATTTCAATTTCACGAAACTGCGTACTTTGAAAACCAGACGCCGGGATCAGTAAATTACGAAACTCTAGAAAATCCATTGGCGTCATTGTTTCTAGAATTTCAAAGTGTGAATTGAAGACACCTTGAATTTTGCGGATACGATCTAAACGTTGGATAATGTAGCTAAAATCGCTGTCTTCAACAGTTGGCTTTTTAAAAGTTGTAAGAACAGCATCTAAATCATGAAGAATCTGTTTGAACCATAACTCATAGGCTTGGTGAACAACGATAAATAATGTTTCATCATGTGCTTCGGGATCTTCTTTAGTCGCAAATTTTTTACTTAACGGCTCTTGGCAAGAAAGAAACTTATCAAGCATTAAATAATCGTTATAGTACACCGGGCCCTGGTTCTTATGCATTTGAAAATCCTTTGTAGTCTTTAAGACTTAAAAATCTTAGGGTATTTCATTTAATAAGGCCACCTGAAACTTAGTGCGTCCTTTAAGCGCTGGGTTATAAACGGCCTGTTTAAAAAGACCGTCGATGGCTAATTTATAGCTGGCTGGTTTTCTTTCTCCCATCACTGCTGCTAAATGCCCGGTGACAAAGGCTGTGGCTTGTGAAGTTCCACTTAAAATACCGTAACGATTTTTAGGCAATGTTGAAAAAATCGACTTTCCTGGTGCGGCTAAGTCCACAGTGTTTTTTCCGTAATTACTAAACGTTGTGAGCCCTCCATCTTTTTGAATCGCTGCGACCGAAATCATATTATCAAGCTTGTAGCTTGCGGGATAATAACGAATGACATCCGTGTCCTCTTGCTCATTACCTGCTGCCACAACCATAACGATCCCCTGCTTACGTGCATCTTGGATCGCCTGAAGCTCATGATATTCAGGCATGGCCCCTCCGGCAGAATAGTTAATGATCTGCGCTTTCATCCTTGAAGCATATTGAAGCGCATTAATTGTATTCATCACATTGACCTTGTCGCTGCCTTTGGGATTGTAGTACTTAAGCACCATCAATCTTAAAGCGGCTTCACCGTGTTTTTTCTGGGCGTACTCTTTTTGGATAATGCCGGCCACATGTGTTCCATGGCCTTCATTGTCGACAACCTTATTATTGTTATCGACAAAGTTCCATCCGTTGACATCATCTACGTACCCATTAAAATCATCATCAATTCCATTTGTGGTTTTATCGCGACCTAAAACATCTTTTCCTGTTTCACCCACATTTACCCAAATCGAATTTTTTAAATCTTTATGATTGATATCTACACCCGTATCGATAACCGCTACGACCACATTATCAGTCACGGCTTTTGCACTACTTGCTGACAGGAAACAGACCGCTAAAAAACTTGTGGCTACCAACAATGTTCTTGTAAAAACCGTTTTAGACAAAGCTCCGCCCGTAATGAATTTTGCGTTCATTTTCCCCTCCGAATAATTTGTTTAGTTTGTTTGACTTTAGACAGTCAGTCTTAATTTAAGAATAAAGCAATCGCGATACCATCGCGGCTATAGCGTATATGAGAGGAGAAAACTGTCTAAGGTGTAACCTGTATATAAATCTCTATACAGTGTTAGAAATCGTACTGTTAGAAAGCTAACACCGAAGCGAAAGCACAACAGCTTTTAGATGAAATAAAAAAGCCAGCGAAAACGCTGGCTTTTTGATTTTGTTACATTTGTAGATAACGTGATTTAAGCTACGCGGGCTGGTTTTTGCGAGGTCGAAGCCACGGTGTATTGGTTACGGCCTGAATTTTTAGACTTATATAAAGCCGTATCTGCACGTTTTACCCAGTCAGAGGCATTTTCAATATCTAATAGCTGGGCGATACCCATAGACACTGTAAAACGCACTGTCGATTCACCGTGAACGAACACTTCTGAACGAATACGTTTTTGCACTTCTTCTGCGCGCACTAGAGCGTGCTCAATCGCGTGGTTTGGAAGAATCACGACAAATTCTTCACCACCGATACGAGCCACCATTTCGGCGTCTTTATGAAAGACTGACTTTAAAATACGAACACATTCTTTTAATACAAAGTCACCGATATCGTGGCCATAGGTATCGTTGATCTTTTTAAAGAAGTCGATATCCATGATAATAAGACTTACCTGCATCGGGTTCATGTTATTTAAGTGCACGTATTTTTTAACCGTTTCATCGAAGCTCTTACGGTTATGAGCACCTGTTAAGTGATCTAGGTTAAGTGATGAGTTCGCCTCTAAAAGCTGTTTTTTCACTGTATCTAGATTTTTCTTAACTGAGGTTAAACGTTTTTTACGCGTTTCGTTTTTAGCATGTTGGTGTTCAACATACAGATTAATAAACTGACGTGATTTTTTACGAAGAGTTTCAAGCGAGTTGGCTTCAACCGCTTCTTTTAAATCTTGTAAGTGCGATGATAACTGCTCATCTTTAGCTGAATCTTCACGAATGTCTTCTGATAACTGATCCGCTAAATCCCAAACGATACGTTTAAAATCATCAAATGTATTTTGGATGTAAGTTGACTCATCCACACGGTAACTTGAAAAGAACAGGCGAATTTCAGATAAACATTTTTCAACGTTCTTAGAATCTGGATCAACAAGGCCTTTTGCCATCGCATCTAATTTTTCACGCACTTTACGAACCGAGTGCTTTTCCATATCGAATAAATGTTTATTGTACACATCCATGATGTATAACAGCGTGGCTTTTTCTTCGCTGATCACGGGCATTGATCTGGTTGGTGCTGAATCAACGTTGATTGAATCTGAATCGGCAAATGAGATATCCAATTGCTGCAATAATTTAACAACCCATTGTTTCAAAGTGCGCCTCCAATACAATTGTCTTTTCGGCTTTTTGGGTTTCGATTTTTATGTTTTTTTCTGGAATTTCGTGTCCCATTATGAAACAGGACTATAGATTTGTGTGGCTAACTAGCAACTAGTTAAACAATGCTGAACACATTCCTACACGGCCACCACTGCCGGCACGGTCGTCACCACGTAAACTCTCAGCTCCATCGCGAAGATTCTCTGCCGCATCGTTGACGAAGTTTTCTAGCTTACGTTGATTTCTAAATAGAATATTAGATACGCGGCTTGTTTCAAGCCAATGAATGACTTTGTTCGATTTAATTAACGCCAGCAATCCGATAGCTCCACTTGTCACGATCGCGATGATAGGCGAATAACCATAAGTTCCTGGCTGAAGCACCATCCCCATACTGGCTAATTGGCTCATCACGATATTTCTAACATCAGATAAACGTTTTAATGCATTCTTTGCCACAGGGTATTTTTCAGCGTTGGCTGCGGCCATTAATTCACTCCACGCAAAACTTGCAAGTGTTGTGATGGCAGCAACTTTTAATGAGGTAGCCCAAAATGGTGATGACATAACGTTTGTGGCTAAATCATGAAACGACATGATTGATCCACGTAACACTTGAAAGCCCAAGCTAAAAGTTAAGTTAGCTAGAAACTGTGACGCAATAACTTTACGGGCGTAAATCGCTTCTGATTCAGCACCGCCAGTGATTTTGTTTGATAATTTATCTAAGGTTTTCATAATGCGATGACGTAATGGCACTGTCATTTTTGTCCACATATCGCGATCAAGCGCAAAGGCTGCGGCAAAAACCACATTCATCATGACCATCGCTGATTTTTGATAAACATCTAATCCTGCTGAATGAATCCAAATAAAAGAGTCGTAAGATGTGGTGATCACCACAATCGACAAACCGAGTTTGTCGTACTTCACAGTTTCAGTGACATTTTTTTTATAATTCGCCCAACCGGCCGCTAATTTTTCTTTGGCTGAAGCCAGCTTCCCGATCGGCATAAAGCGAAACATGCGCTCAGAACTTTTTTCAGTTTTCTGAATCGTTTCAGCGACGGCTTGGTAAACTTCAGGTGTATCAGTTGATAAAAGAACATCCGCATTTCGCGTTTCTTCACGTTGTAAAACTTCACTTAGCTGTGCTGGATGATCTAACGGAATTTCTGTGTAAGAAAATTGTGAATTTCCTTGAGCTCCGTCAATGTTCATCACAAGACTTGGAACTTCACGAGACTTAGAATCGAGGTCTTGGGCCGCTGAAGCCATCGTGCGGGTAAAAGAACCCTGTGGCGCCGCTAACAGCGATACCGCTTGAATATAAACCAGAATAAATGCCAAGACCGACTTTTTAAAACTCATCAACTTTGACGTTCCTTTACTCGAGTAAACGAAAATGCAGGGCTTGGACCGCTTTTTAACAGCTATAAACTAACCTATTGGTTTATAGCTGTGTTTTTTACTCAAAAGACGCAAAATCGCCGCCTTCGTCTAATGCCCAGACACCCTGTTAAATGTTTAGTGATTTTTTATACAGGGAAACTTGCCACTGGAACTTTTAAAGATCTCGGGGTAGAACCCTTGGCTATTAAGGGGAATATCCATGAAACAACTTTTACTTATCGTTAGCGCTTTATTCGTAACTTCATTTGCTTTTGCTGCTGAAGAACAACCACAACAACCAGCTCAACCACAACAACAACCTCAAGTTGTTTGCGCTGAAAAATCTATTCAAGCGGCTGCTTTATTATTTCAATTTAATACACAACAAACTCCAACAGATTATAAAGTTGAATTAGTTGACCTTGCTCACGCTGAAGAAGGTGGCTACGAAGTTTATGACGTGGTTTTAGTAGTTGGTGAATTGTCTTCTTCGCCTTACCGTGTAACTGCGAGCATCAATCACAACTGCAAAATCATCAGCTTCGAAACTCCGTTTACAAACTAATATCCAAACTAATTTTGTTTACATAGATTAGTAGCTCTACTCTAGAGTTACTAATCTTGATCTTCTCGATAATTCTCGACATTCTTTCTGCGCCCCACTTACAATATATCTATGGCGCTAGATCTACTAAAAACTGACAAAAAAGAATCTTTAAAATCTAAAGGCTTTCGTATCGCCATGAACTGGTATCCGATGTTTTTTGCAACGGGTGCGAAAATTAAGTTCTGGTCGGCCGACTGGAGCGAAGTTCATTTGCGTTTAACTTTAAACATCTGGACACGCAATTACGTAAAAACCATCTTTGGCGGAAGTATGTTTTCAGCCACCGACCCGTTTTATGTGATCATGTTCATGCACATGTTAGGCAAAAACTTTGTCGTTTGGGATAAATCAGCCAACATTAAATTTAAACGCCCGGCTAAGATTCCTCTGTATATGATTTTTAAAATTTCACCCGAGCTTTTAGAACAAGTAAAAAACGAAGTTAAAACTTCAGGTGAAACAACTTATATCGCTCACCTGCAGTGGCTTGATAAAGACAAAAATGTGTACGCTGAACTAGAGCGCACCATTTATATTGCTGATAAAAAATTCTATAAAGAAAAATTAGAAAAACGAAAATTAGCTGCGGCTAGCAAATAAGGGAAATAGCTATTTCCCTTTAGCAAAATCAACGTTTGTTAGGTCGATGTTACAATCGTAAAGATCAACATAGAAATACTTTTCAACCCATTTATCGGCCTGTGGGTCGTAGTATTTTTTAAATCTTCTTAAATACCCGACCCCAGATTCACGATCCCATTTCATCATGCCGGTGCCTTTTTTACCGTTACGGTATTTAAGCCACTGCAAATTAACATCTGACCACGGCCAGATATAAGATCTGATGTAAGTGATTTGTGTTTCATCTTGAATTGTGGCTGGTTCGCAAGATTCAGTGAAAAACTCAAAATTCATTAAACGTTCATCACCGCTAACATTTAAATTTTGGTTAACGCTAACGACATAAGGCTTTTGCTCTTGTTCGTCCCAGTATTTGCAAGAACCTAAGTATTCGTGAGTTGTTGGTGAATGCGAAAAACATTGTAATAAAAACGGTAATAAAAGTTTCATGCGTCAAATTCTAGTATGGTTTCGTAAACTTCCGCAGCTAAAAATTCTTTTCGATGAAGTGCATAATAAATAATTCCAGTGCCGATGCCTAAAGCAAAACCGATAATATGACTCACATAACTGACATCGGGCTTAAATTCTTGCGGTGCAAATAACACCAAACTTGAAAATAAAGCGACAGCAAAACGCCTGCGCCAAGAAGTTCTGCGATCAACCAGAAAAAACAGGGTTAACCACACAGCTCCCATCCAGTTAACTACTCCAGAAATACCCATAAGTTGAGTTTGTGGAAACATGGTTGTCAGCGCTAAGGCGTTAATAATTCCACCCATGAACAAACCCACTAGCGGAAACAGTGTCAGATTAAAGTAGCCCGTTAACAGCAAAGCAAACGGAACAAAAAGCAAAGCATTTCCTAATAGATGCCCCATATCAGCGTGAGCAAAAAGAGCAGTCCATAATTTCCAGTAACGGTGTTGCGAAAACGCAAGGTCGTAACTGACACTTAAATCTTTGGGCGAGAGCCAGTCGTACAAACTTAATCCGAAAAGTAGAACTACAAGAGCTGCGGTTACTAAAAAACTGCTCGCTTTGATCTTTTTGGTGAACCAGTTTTTTATAAGCCGCGGTTGATCTTCCATGTTCTAACATTGAGGCCGTTTTGCCTCTTGGCAAGTTTATGCGTTAAAACCATCAGGACTTGACTAAAATCGTTTTAGCAGGCCCCCTAATACTATGAGAGATTTTTATCAAAACGGCCCTGAGCTTTCGAATACATTTACCTCTGACACTTACTTAAAACCTTTTCTTGAAAAAAATGTTCCTAAAGATTTTCATAAATCGATCTTTGAACATTTAACTCACGTCGGAAATCTTGCCAGCGGTACATGGCTTAATTGGGCCACTGACGCCGAAGCTCACCCTCCGAAACATATGCCCTTTTCTCCTTGGGGTAAACGCATTGATGTTATCGAAACTTCTGAAGGCTGGAAAAATTTAGAAAAAGCCGCAGCCACTGAAGGCATTGTTGCTACTGCGTTTGAACGTAAACAAAAAGAATTCTCTCGTTTTTACCAAATGGCTTTGTTATACCTTTACTCGCCTTCGAGTGCTTTTTATTCTTGTCCGTTAGCCATGACTGATGGCGCAGCTCGCGCTTTAGAGATTTACGGTGATAGCGATTTAAAAGAAAAAGCTTTTAGGAATTTAATTTCTCGTGACCCAAAAACTTTTTGGACTTCGGGCCAATGGATGACGGAGCGTACTGGTGGATCAGATGTCAGCCACACAAGTACGACAGCTAAAAAAATTGACGATAAAAATTATGCTTTATCGGGAACGAAATGGTTTACCTCAGCAACAACATCACAAATGACGTTAACCTTAGCCCGTCCAGAGGGTGCGCCTCATGGCAATAAAGGTTTATCGTTATTTTACGTTGAACTTCGTGATCAGAATAATCATTTAAACAATATTGAAGTTCACAGACTTAAAGATAAATTAGGCACCAAAGCTCTTCCGACGGCAGAGCTGACATTACACGAAACTCCGGCCCGGTTAATTGCTGGCGAAGGTGATGGAGTTAAAAAAATCGCAAGCGTTTTGAATATCACACGTGTTTATAATTCCATCTGCGCTTTAGGGCATTCACGCCGTGCTTTAGATTTAGCCTGGGATTATGCTAAAAAACGTGTGGCGTTTGGCGACGTGATTATCAATCACCCACTTCACCGTGTGACTTTACAACGCTTAGAAGATGAATTTAAAAAATGTTTTGATTTAACATTCTTTGTAGTTGGTCTTTTAGGTAAAGAAGAATGTGGCGCAGCCAGCGAACTGGATAAAAAATTACTTCGAGCACTTACTCCGATTCTAAAACTTTATACCGCAAAAAAATCGATTTTAATTTCAAGCGAAGTTTTAGAGTCATTTGGTGGCGCGGGCTACATCGAAGATACAGGTCTTCCGCGTTTACTTCGTGATGCCCAGGTTTTTTCTATCTGGGAAGGCACAACCAACGTTTTAGCCATGGATTTTATCCGCGTTTGCGAAAAAGAAGATGGCGTAGCCGCGCTTGGTGAATTTTTAAAGAAAAAAGGTTCAACCAAAGTTGGCCAGCTTATGGATCCCAAATGGAAAGACACAGCTAACGCTCGTGATTTAGTTTTCTTAGTGGCTGAAATGGTGGCTGAGGTTTTATAAGCCTAACTCTTCTAGAATCATGCGGGCATCTTCGATGTTCGCTGAAGTTTCTTTCTCAGTGATTGGCTGTGTATTAGACGTATATTGCGGATACATTTGCCAAGCTGACAACGACACCGCTACTTGAGCTTTGGCGGCTAACTCTTCTTCTGAAAACTTATCAGTAACTATCGCTTTTTGGTTAGGACCAAACACTTCACCCACCCACTGATGAGCCGCCACGG
The DNA here is from genome assembly GCF_046267985.1 of Pseudobdellovibrio sp. HCB154. Classification (GTDB taxonomy): domain Bacteria; phylum Bdellovibrionota; class Bdellovibrionia; order Bdellovibrionales; family Bdellovibrionaceae; genus Pseudobdellovibrio. Next base: position 1,988,920 of record NZ_CP176530.1, read on the forward strand.
GGCCTTGAAATAATCCCGGATCAAAAACCCACAGTTTACCATCAACCTTCACTACAGGAGCCACGTGATAACGCCAACCAAAAAAATCATTCGGTTTATCTAAACGATAACCCCATAATGAAAAACCATGAATCCAGATTTTATAAACTTCAAAACCTTGCTTAGCTAATTGAGCAGCGACAATTTCAGAGCGTGCAAAACAACCGTCTTTTAAGTAATTATAACGTAGCGAAGAATCCGCTTTTATCACTTCAAAAGCGGATACCATTTGAGCTAACGTTTTAAATGTTTTTACAGCGGGCGATAACTGACTTGCTTGATCGAGCAATTGAGCATCTAATACAGCTGCACTTATCGAATCAATTTGACCTCGTTGATAGAGAACTGGCAGCAATGTTTGTTTTAACATCTGGCAGTCTGCCAACGCACATGAACGCAAACGTGGTTCAAATGACATCATCAAATTATGTTTACGATAATACGCTGTCGTGGCCAATGCTCCAGTTTGTTGATATTGAAAATTTTGTGGGTTTGAGTAAAGCTCTTTTTTCGCATTAAGGTCAAAAATACGCGTTGGTACTTTTACCTTTAAACTTTCTAAATGATGAAGCGTGGGCACCTGCCCTACTATCGTATCACCGATAAATAGCAAGTGTTTGCCATCACAATCCCAGAATTCTGATTTTGTTTCTTGCGCGCACAGAAGGGCTTCTCCTGAACTTACAGATACCTGTAGCTTGTGGTCCGCATAAGCCCACAAAGCCGTAAAGAATATCAAAATGAGACAAAGGATTTTGTTCATACAACTTGAGAGAGCAAAGTGAAAGCCAAGCTATTTACGTTTTTAACAGTAATAACGATGATTTCTTTTAAACGTGACAATAAATGCAGACAGTTTACTTACAGATAGGAGCCGCTGGATCTTTTGCGCATAGATAAGCTCTAAGCTCAGCGTTTTCATTTTTTAATTTTTCAATCTCTGCTTTATCGGCTTTACGCTCTTCAAGAGAAGCGATATCACGATGAAGTTTTTCGCTATCATTCATCCAGCGCAAGTAGAACTCTTTTAAGCTTTCGATTAACGGGCTGATAAAACCCATATAGTTCACTTTTTTCATACCTTCAGCATTTGTATCGACTAAGTTTGGAAAGATTTCTTCAACCTGCTGAGCGATCACACCGTACTGAAGGCCATTAGAATATTTTTTTGGATCTTTCCAGTTATAACTCACACCTTCAACCTTTAGCATTTTATCTAAGGAGTGATCTAAAATTTGAATATCTTTTTTCAAGCGGCGATCTGAAGGGCTCAGAGATCCTGTGTAAGTGATATTCCTTGCCGTAATATCCATATAAGTAGCTGCAGCACGATTATAGAAAGATATTAAATTATTACCAGCCTGAGTCGTACCGATTTCTAGATCGTTTCCGCCGCTATCGCCACCGAAGTAAAGTATATTACCGTAACCATTACGCGCAACGATTTCACCGTTTACATCTAGTTTGTAACTCGTAGGTGTTGCACCGATACCAAAATTACCAGAACCATCTATGATAACACGCGCTGTATTCGCAATGTTATCATAGATATAAAAATTTTGACTGTTATCCATACTCACGTCAGTTCCCAGCTCAAAAAGGCCAGTCGCATTTCGTGATAGCTGAATTCCTGTACGACGATTACCTGTATTTGACGTAATAATCGAAAGATAGTCTGTTCCGCGAGTTGCTGAGTTGGCTGCAGAACCAATGGCCATCGATCCAACCACCGTTAATGACTTCGCAGGCGTCATTGTACCGATCCCAACACTTCCGCTGACTAAAACTGAGTTAAGCGGTGTCGATCCACCCAATGATGACGCCGGGTAACCGACAGACAACGTTCCGAACATTCCGGCTAAGGCCATTTGCTCGGTATAGGTATTCTTTGTCGTACCAAAAACAATATTTGGCGGCGGATTAGCCACGGCCCAACCGCTATACAGCGCGCCGATGAATGCACGACCTGCACCATTACCACCGTTGACAGTCATATCAATAAACGTTGAAGCACTTGTCGTTGATGGATTTTCAAGTAAAAGACTGACCGCTGCCGATGGGGCAGTTCCGGTTGAAGCGTAGGTTGTGGCATTCGTATTTGAAACCGATAATCTTCTCGTCGGCGACGAAGTCCCAACTCCAACGTTACCATTTGGAAAAGCAACGCCTGTGACCGTATTAGCCGATCTTTTAACCTGAATACCAACAACCGGATTACTAATTGTGTCGTCGACAGTTTCTAAGAACCAATCTGTATTTGAATTTGTTCTTGCACGCCAGTATTTTGCATCAGCTGTCGTGTTTGTCCGATACCAATAGAGCGTTGGCGAAATAGCACCTGGTCCCTCAATGATAACCGCAGGTTCCGTTACAGAGTCTTGGTAAACATGAAGTCTTGCTGTTGTCGAAGCTGTACCAACACCAAGTCGTGTATTCGTATTATCCCAAACTAAACTTGCACTGCCGCCCATAGAACCTGAATTGTTAAACTGAATTTGTTTATTAGAACCAGCAGGTGTAGCTACCACTCCGGTCAATGCCGAACCATTACCTTGAAATGCCGTTGCTTTTACAGTTCCGCTCACGTCAAGTTTCGTCGTTGGGGTTGTTACCCCGACACCCACATTGCCATTTGTTTCAATTCTAAAAGCTGTGGTTCCGCTCGAAGGCGCAAACTGCACAGGGCCACCGACAAACACCATTTTGCTGGCTGTTGGCGCGTATAAGGCTGCGGCATTATTTAAATTTGTTCCGTCAGTTAAAGTGACTCCTGCATTTGAGTTATAAATTCTCAAGTTCAGATTGGCCGCATTTCCTGTAACCGATAAATCTGCCATGCCTGTATTAACGGAACTATTTTTTACGTTCAGTGTTCCCGAAATATCTAATGTTGCTGCAAGCGATGTTGTTCCGATACCAATGTTACCACCATCAGGATTGATAATTAAACCAGGCTTAGTCGCATAGTTTGAACGCGTACTTGCTTGCATCCATAGTTGCCCACCTGCGTATTCTCCGAAATCTAATGCAGAGGCGTTACCTAATCTTAATAAATTATACATGCTAGAATTGTTCGGCCCTGCTTGCCCACTGCCTTTGATATCAACCACGCCAGTCGGTGCTATCGTGTTAACACCAATGTTTCCGTCGTCACTTATATAAAATGCTGAGTTGTTTGAGGAATCAGTCACATTGAGTGCCGATGTCGCCGATGTTGCTCCAGACCCCTTAACTACAAGTTTTGATCCTGGCGTAGTGATACCAATACCAACAGCACCCGAAGACGTTATTCGCATTTTCTCCTGAGTTCCACCATTAGTTAAAAAAGCTAAATACCCGGATCCATCGCCAGATGTGGCTGTGTGTTTACCCGCACGAACTTCGCCTAAAAAAGTTGAAGTTCCTGCTGCGATATTTCCCCAAAATGAAATACCGCCACCAACATCAGCTGCAAATGGCGAGCTATCAAAAACACGCAGGTTCACTCCGGTTTTAGCATTCGATGAGTTATTACCATAAACCACTAAAGGCCATGCATTCGCAGATGATAAACCTGCATCACCGATAATAACACCACCGCTTGTACCGGTTCCTGTTCTAGCACCTGGAGTGATATAGATATTACCGCCCCAGCGGTTACCACCGTCATTCGCCCCATCTTGCCCATAGATATAAGAAGTTACGCCATTCCCAGTGGTAGCCTCGCCTCCATTAAGTCGGAATGTTCCACTCACATCAAGTTGGTAAAACGGGTTTGTTATTCCGATACCAACATTTCCACCGGCTGCATTCATAATCGTAGGACCGGCATTAACATCATTGATTGAAAAACGGCTGTTCGTTGCATCCCAATATATATTGGCTTTTTTAATTCCAGCAGCTCTGAAATCTAAATAGGTATTTGAGCTAGAAGCATCGATAGCTATGCCAGAATTTGCTCCGCCCTTGATATTTAAAAGAGCCGTCGGAGTACTCGTACCGATGCCCACATTACCCGTGTTATAAAAAACGGTTGTACCGCTCGTTACCCATTGAGAGGAAGAAATTGCTGCAAACGAAGCTGCTGTTGAAGTAGTTAAACTTGAAACCGCAGACGATACTGAGTTGATATTATTCGTAACCGTCGTCAAAGAAGCCACTGTTGTTGCAAATGATGCTGCAACAGTAGAAGATAAACTTGTCACAGTGGAACTATTTGCTGGTGTGTACCCCAGCGCCGAAGCAATTGCCGACGACGTCACACCACCGGCGGCAATCGAGCTTAAACTACGGCGCACATTTGCACTGTCAGTAAAATAATAATCAGAACCATCGTATTCAACAGTTCCTGATTGTGGCGAAGATAATAAAGTACCTGGATTAAATTTTAATGGCGCATTTGTACTGGTTCCTGCTGCTAAATGCAGTTTTGCTGATGGAGCCACAACACCAAAACCAATATTACCAGCATCTGTAATACGCATACGTTCTGATGTCGCATCTGCGCCACCATTGTTCGTATAAAATCGCATATCACCACCGATAAGACCAACGGCAGGAGCACTTGTGACAAAAGATGAAATTCTTGCTGTGCGTGTGTACGAAGCCGCGCCCGTATCACCACCAAAACTAATATGACCCGTACCATCACCAACAACAACAGTTCCTGATCCTGCTTTGTTTTTCTGAAGATAAATATCTGGCGCAGTCCCATTAGCCGTCGAACGAGTTAATCTAAAAGCGCCCAACGCTCCAGCGACATCTAAGTCAGCCGTTGGATCAGATACGCCAATACCAACGCGTCCAGTATTATAGAAAATGCTAGTTCCACTTGTTACCCATTGTGAGCTTGTGATTGCTGTAAGCGAAGCCGCTGTCGCTGCCTGTAAACTTGCGACTGCAGATGAAACTGAATTTATATTATTTGTTAAAAGCGTTGATGAAGCAGTTGTCGCTGATTGCAATGAGCTTACAGTACTACTTAAGGCGTTTAACGCTGCAGTGTCAGCTGGAGTGTAACCAAGTGTTGCGATGATCGCGCCGCTTGTTGCGTTTTGTTTATTGTTAAAAACAGTCCAATCACTTGATGATAAATAACCACTTTGAGCTCCCGTGGCCATTTGAATACTGATCACCGGCGCACTTGCTGTACCACCCGTTGTTAACACAGACCCGCTTGTTGTCACACTCGTAATACCACTGCCTGCAGCGCCAACAGCAATACAACTAAAACTCACACCGTTAAACTTAATCGCTTCGTTGGCTTGGCAATTTAAACTTGCAAGCGTTGCGTATTCAACAAAGTTTGTGTCAGCTTTACCGTTTAACTTTTCAGAGTTTTGCGCTTTGGTTGCAAACATTGAATAAGGCACAGCATTGATCGCCATCGCTGGTAGTGTCTGCCAGCCATTGCCATCGTTAAACTGCATCACAATACTGCGATTGTGATCAGGCATTGGATTATAAATCCCTGGCGACTGGCACGCTAATGAAGGCACTGAATTATCAAAAGCTTTTTCAAAAGTAACTGTTCCACTTGTCGGATAAGTTTTAGTACCCATCCCTAACGCGAAAGAAATAAGACCGCGCGTTCCCGTCATATCAACGGCTGCATAATCTTCGATGTACAGAACACACGAAGCCGATGGATCTAAAATTGTAAATCTAAAATTAACACTGACAGATTCAAGAGGATAACCATCGGGTTTAACAATTCTGGCTTGGTAAGTTGTACGCCCAGGACCCGCAAAAACAAAGCATGACATCAGCAGCATCATCGCTGAAATGATTTTTGACAAAAAGCTTCGCAAACGTACAATCTTCACTCTGTATTTATCGGTAAATTGAAAGCCTCACTTAACCGCTAAATCTCAGTTTGAAACACTCAATGCAAAAATTAATGTCTTACGTCACGACTAAAATAATTTTGCCTACGGTTTTACCTGACTCAAGGGCCTGATGAGCCGGCCCAACATCTTCTAGTTTATAGATTGTGGTTTTCAGAGGTTTGATTTTTTTCTCAAGAGCTAAGCGCATAAGATCAGCCATAGCCTCGATGGCCAGATCTTGTCTTGCAAAAAGAAAAGATAAATTAAAACCGACGACTGATTTATTATCAGTGATTAATTGCAGCGGATTAAAACGTGGACTTTTAATTAAACCGATCACCGCTTTTAAATAATTTACTCTTCCTGATCCGCCACCGCGTGGAAGTAATGAGTGCGCACCATAAGAAATTAATTTTCCGACCGGACGTAAATGATTGTAACCGTCTTTAAGAGTGGTGTACCCGTTCGCATCAAAGATCGCATCAAATCCCTCAGGCGCATTTTTTTCAGCTTCACTCCAAAGATCTTGCGTCGATTTATCAATCACATAATCGGCACCTAAGCCTTTTACTTCATTCACTTTATGAGATGAACCAACAACACCTGTGACTGTAAAATTAAAAGCTTTTGCTAATTGCACTAAAGCTGACCCGACACCACCTGCGGCCGAGTGAATTAACAAATGCGAATTTGGATATATTTTTACTAACTGAAAAAGCGCGTGATAGGCCGTAAAAAACACGGTCGGAAAACCGGCCGCTTCGATTAATGAAAAACCTTGTGGTAAATGAAAAAGTTGCGATTCTTTAACTTTGACCTCGGTTGCATAAGCATTAAATAACGTGATACCAACAACTTCATCACCTACTTTAAAACGCGATGTTTGTGGCCCCACAGATTTAACAATACCCGAAAATTCAAAACCTGGAGTGATCGGCCAACCGACATATTTTTTGGCTGATTCATAAACGCCAAAGCGCACTAAGCAGTCAGCGTAGTTAACGCCAATCGCCTTAACACTCACTACTACTGTATCATTTTCAGAAGTTAATTCAGGAAAATCCTGAATTTTAAGCTTTTCGTAACCACCAGGGCGTGCAATAACGACTTTCTTCATTCATTCCCCTTACTTTGACAAGTTATGTAGAAATCTACACACCGCTTAACATCGAGCTATTAGATAATACTGTCGTGTTCAAAAGACTAAGTAAACTTCTTTTCAATGACAGCCATGAACAGGCGCGTTCAGCTTTTATGGCCAACGTCAGCCATGAAATCCGAACGCCCGTTAATGGTATTCTTGGCATGACAAATCTTTTACTGGATTCAAAACTGACTGATGAACAACGAACACATCTTGAAGCCGTTAATTTTTCAGCCCAAGGTTTACTGGCTTTGATTAACGATATTTTAGATTATGCAAAAGTTGAATCCGGAAAACTTGAAATCGAAAAGGTGAACTTTAACCTTTATGGTTTATTAGATGAAACTTACAATTCCTTTAAATATCTAGCCGAACAAAAAGGTTTAACTATCAAAATCGAATTTCCTGAAAATAAAAGCATTTATTACTTAGGCGATGCCGGACGCCTCCGCCAAGTTTTAAGTTATTTAATTGGAAATGCCGTTAAATTCACAAACCAAGGCGAAATTCTGATTAAAACATCCATTCAGAATTTAGCCTCTGATAAAACGCAATTTTACGTCGAAGTTAAAGATACTGGCATCGGCATTTCACCGGAATCACTTTCAAAATTATTTAAACCCTTTAACCAAGTTGATAATTCAAGTAGCCGAAAACACGGTGGCATCGGTTTAGGTTTATCACTCGCCAAACAATTAGTTGAACTTATGCAGGGGCAGATTGGTGTTCATAGCACTTTAGCTAAAGGCTCTACATTTTGGTTTACTCTGCCTTTAGAAAGTGGCACAGCCCCAGAAGCCACCGATGATCAGCAAAATTTTATTTCTGCTCCTTATCCAGCCCGTATTTTAGTTGTTGAAGATAATCAGATCAATCAAATGGTGGCCGTTAAAATGTTAGATAAGTTCGGTTATAAATCATTAGCGGTAGCCAATGGTAAAGAAGCCTTACTGGCGCTTCGCGAATCAACCTATGATTTGGTTTTAATGGATTGCCAAATGCCCGAAATGGATGGCTATGAAGCCACTGCACAAATCAGGCAAGGTTCTTATATTAAAGACACACAAATTCCAATTATCGCGATGACTGCGAATGCACTTGCCTCGGATAAAGAGCGCTGTTTGCAAGTCGGTATGAATGACTACCTCACAAAACCAATGACACCAAAGGCTTTATCAGAAGCCATTTATAAATGGCTTCAAGATAAAAAACATTAAGCCCCTATTCCGCTGAATCAACATCGCTATGACGGGTGCGGCGGTCAAAACGTGCCAGCACACTGTACACACTTGGTACTACATACAACGTAAGTAATGTTGAAACCAATACCCCACCAATCACTGCAATCGCCATAGGTTGGCGAGCTTCAGCACCCGGACCAAAACTTAAAGCTGCAGGAAGTGCTCCGGCAATAGTTGCAATTGATGTCATTAAAATCGGACGCAAACGGTTCGGGCACGCTTCTAATAGCGCCGCTTTAATATCAGTTTGCCCTTCGTCGCGAACTTGGTTCGTAAAATCCACTAACAAGATCGAATTCTTTTTTACGATACCCATAAGTAGAATTAAGCCGATCATACTAAATAAGTTGATCGACTGTTGACCAATTAATAACCCTAAGAAAGCACCAGAGAAACTAAATGGCAAAGCCACAAACACCGTGAACGGATCAATAAAACTATTAAACTGCGAAGCTAAGATCATGTAAGCCACAACAAAACCCAACACTAAAGCGATCAATAAGCTTATAAAGCTTTGCATAAATTCTTCAGCCGAACCGCTCAGTTTAAATGTGTAACCTTCTTTTAAAACCGTCTTAGCAATCGCTTCGGCCTGCTCTGTACTTTCTTGTTGGCTTAATCCAGGTCCTGGATTTCCAAAAATTGAAATCGCACGAGAACGATTTTTTCTGGAAATCGAAGACGCCACCGTTGATTCTTTAATATCTACCACTGATGAAAGTGGAACTAACTCACCACGATTATTACGTACAAATAAAGATAAGATACGTTCTCTCGGAGATTTTCCATCTTCAGTTAGTTTTACTCTGATATCATAACGATGGCCTTCTTTTTCATAAGACCCAGCAATTGCACCACCCAAGGCCGTATTCACCACAGCTCCGATTTCAGTCACAGCCACACCACGATCAGCGGCCTTTTGACGATTCGGAACGATATGAAGTTCCGGAGCCCCGGTTAATAAATCTGAATTCACATCTGACATGATTTTCTTTTCTGTCACTTCTTTTTGAATCTTCTCAGCCATTTTTCCAAGTTCAGACCACTCTGGGCCTTGAATTGTAAACTCAACCGGATAACCACTTCCGCCGCCGCCGCCGAAACCTTGCGTCGATGGATCTTGCACCTGAGGTTTAGCTTCAGGAATTGTTTTATTTAAGTACTCGCGCACAACATCAATCATTTCCTGCTGGCTTAATTCTTTATTTTTAGTGACATCGTTACCACGCTGCCCTTTTGGTTTGAGCTCAACGAAAATCATTGCGGCATTTGTTTCACCGCCGGTAAAACCACCGGCCGCTACGAAGAATGAATTTACTTCGGACCGTTCGTGAAGAAATTTTTCAACTAACTTTACGCGCTCATCTGTTAAAGTGATCGCTGATCCCGGAGGGTTGGTCATCTGAATCATTAACATGCTTTGATCTTGTGGTGGTTGAAACTCACCTTTTAATAATCCAGCAGAGCCAAAACTTAAGATAAAGAAAAGTAAAGACCCAACAATCACCTTCCAACGGTGATTTAAAGTGTAATCTAACGTCCGAGTGTAAAATCCGCGAAGACGCACCACACTCGTCTCAAAGAACATTCCAAATTTAGACGTACGCTCAATACTTCCTTTAAACTGCGAGGCACGCATTGGTGTTAAGGTTAAAGCTTCAAGTAATGAAATCATCACCGCCGCACTTAACGTCACACCAAATTCAAACAAGAAGCGACCGATAATACCTTCCATAAAAGCAATCGGTAAGAAAATCGCCACTAATGAAACTGACGCGGCCACGGCGGCGAAAGTGATTTCACGCGCGCCGAATAAAGCGGCTTCTCGGCGCTTCATGCCCTTTTCACGGTGACGAATAATATTTTCTAAAACCATGATGGCATCATCGACGACGATACCAATCGCTAAACTTAAACCTAAGAGTGTAAAAATATTTAACGTAAAGTTAGCAAACGATAGAATAATAAAACTTCCAAGCACTGATGTTGGAATCGCTAACAAGACATTGATTGTTGAAGACCATGAGCCGATAAAGATCCAGCAAACCAGCGATGTTAACAGCGCCGCCAACACTAACGTTAAAACTAACTCGGCTACTGATTCTTCAACGAATTTTGTTCCGTCAAAGTTAACGCGAATTTGCGTACCTTCAGGTAAAGTTTTTTGAATTTGCTCAATACGTGCTTTAACGGCCTTTGCCACAGAAACCGCATTGGCTCCGCGTTGTTTAACAACGCCGAGACCTACTGCCGGAGATCCATTCGTTCGGGCAAACTGTAAAACATCGACCGTGCCTTCTTCAATTTTAGCCACACGACTAAGTGGTACCGGATTATAATTCGGTCCACCGCCACGAGAATTCAATAGTAAATCAGAAAAACCTTTAACGGTTTTTTCTTCACCTAAAGTACGTAAGCTATATTCTTTTTTATCAAATTCACTACGGCCTGAGGGTGGCTCACGGTGTTCATTTTGAATATTGTAAACCACATCCGAAACTGAAAGAGCGTACTGCTGCAAAGCCTCGTTATTCACCCAAACACGTAAGTTGGGTTCTAAATAACCAGGCATCCATAAATTTCCCACACCGGGCACCGTCGTTAAACGGTCACGAATGTCATTTTTAACAAACACCATCAGATCATTTAATTTCATTTTATCGCTAGTCACAGAAATCCACATGATCGGAAATTCTGAAATCGCGATTTTCATAGCCGTAATCGGCTCCATGCCAGTGGGTAACATCTCTTGAGCTTGTGAAATTTTAGCCTGCACATCTTGAAAGGCCGCATCGATATCACGGCTTAAATCAAACTCTAAAGTAATTTCAGCAACACCGACGCGTGATTTTGAGGTGATATTTTTAATACCTTGAATACTGATCAAAACGTCTTCCAGCGGATCAACAACGTCAGCTTCAATAACTTCAGGCGCTGCGCCTTCATATCTGGCCGTTAAAGCAATAATCGGAAATTCTACGTCAGGCATGTCGCTCACACCCATACGTGTAAAGCTGATCGCGCCAAACACGATCAAACCAAACATCAACATCCATGCAAATACCGGTCTACGAATTGATAAGTCTGAAAGAGTCATTTCTACATTTCCTTATTTAAGACAGCTGGAATCTGCGCCGAAGCTAAATCTAAACGAATGTGATCTAAGCGCGCTTGATAACGAGCTTGATCGTAATTTCTTTTGGCTAACCGGTATTCGGTTAAACCTAATTGCACATCAAGGCTTCGCGCTAATCCGCGACGTGAGTCACGCTGAAGAAGTTGATAATTTTTTTCTGCCAAGTCAGAAGCTAGCTTTAAAGCTTTTAACTGATCAACGCGCGTGCGAAGTGCATCATGCAACGATCTGATTTCAGCTTCAGCTTTACGACGGGCTTGAGTCATCGCTAAATCCTTTTCTGAACGTTGAAGGACTGCCATACGTACTTTTGACTGTGTTACTCCCCCTTCAAATAAGGGAAGAGTCGCGCGAATTTGAACATCCCAGTCTAAGTCTTCGCTGAATCCTTCGGGACGAGTAAAATAATAATTACCTGTGAGATCAACGGTTGGCCAATGGGCACCTTTCGCAATAGATACTTCTTCGTCGGCGGCTTCAGCCATTGATTTACTGGCTTTTAAATCAGGGCGATTTTCAAGACGGGATAAATAATCTTCAAGAGGTTTTACTTTTCCGTTAATTTCATTTTCAGGCAGATCAGTTAACTTAGTGCCTGAGGGTAACCCCGTTAACAGCGCGAAATTTTCACGAGCTGAACGAAGTCTTGAACTTTGAATCTGATATTCGGCATCAAGAGCTGCGGCGGTAGACTGAGCTTGTAAAGCTTCAGCAGAGCTTGATTGCCCACGACGAGCACGGCCTTGAAGATCACGCACACGCTCTTTATAGATTTTTTGTTGCGCTTCAAGATTACGAAGATCTTGCTCTAAGGCTAACACATCTAAATAGCTTTGCGCTGTTTGTTGGTACAAATCCATCATCTGAACTAAATGTGTTTGTTTTTGCGCTGTTCGTAAATCTTTCTGACGATCAAGCGCTGAAAATTCACGAAGCCCGCGAAAAATCGGCTGTGTTAACGTCAGATTCGTTGTCATTTGTTCTTCTGGAAAAAATCCAGCGGCCACGGGATCAGTTAAACGTGGCTGGCGCAAGTAAGTCGCGTTTAATGAAAGATTCGGTAAAATATTTCCACGAATCTGATCGACGGCTTCTTCAGCTTGTTTAACTTGCGAACGGCTTTGACCGACAAGTTCGTTTTTTTCTAAAGTTGATTGAACAGCTTGATCAAGATTCACTGCCCAAACAGGCAGAGATAAAAATAATAACGTAAAAGCTGCGCGCAGCGCGGAAATAGCCATAACACCCTCTTTTAACAATTATAAAATAGTTGTCAAAAAAGGCTGGGTAAAGAGCAAATTATTTATTGACGGAGTTTGTTAGAAATCAATCCAGACCGCGAAATACGGGTCAACACGGTTTTCTTCGTAAGGCGGAGAAATCGGCATACCGTCCATCTCATCATATGAGAAGCTTTTTTGGCTTAATTGAGGAGCAATTGAAACTTTATCTAACATAAAACGATAGCCGATATCAATTTGATGACCTTTGCCTTTAAAGCCACCTGTCATTGTTGGATTAATAAAGTATGTTCCTAAAATATAAAAACCCTGAGTTTTGCTTTTCAACCAGCCAATTGTTGGACCAAGACCTGTGCGGTTTCTGCTGTATGTAGAGTATTCGTTTTTTTCTGAACCATACATGCCGCCTAAAGTAAAACCATTACCCCAAAGTTTTCCGGCCCCAAAATCAATTAAGGTACGCGATGCTTCTGATGTTGAACCCTGCCCTGAACTTTCACTCATATACATAATCGCAAGACGCGTATAACCAGCAGCAAAAGTTTTTAAAGGAAGTAAAACCAGGAATGCTAATAATAGATTTTTAAACGGCATAAAAAAATTGTATGCGGTTTTATCCAATAAACAAGCTGTAAATAGCCATTAAGACCATGACCGCATTCTCGCCCACCGTTACCCATGATAACGGAAGGTTAAACCCAGCCCCAAGACAGGCACACTGGATCTGATTTTTTGAGGTGATCATCTTAATAACCCCGATTGTAGTCGTGGTTAAGACAAGAATAGTTAAAATATTAGCCGCTTTTAAGCCAAGACCTGCCACAAACATTAACCCTAGGGCTAACTCAATAAAAGGATAAAGCTTACCATAACCGCGAAGGTTCTTAGCCAAAGGATCGTATTTAGAAAAAGCGGTGCTAAAAGCTTGTAGATTTAAAAATTTAAAAAACGAAAGCCCGATAAAAAATCCCGCCATTATGTGACGCATGAAAAGTTCACCCGAAAAATGTGGCAATGTCGATTGAAACGCAAGACTTACTAAAGCTACAAAAGTAAAAACGACGATCAATGGCTTATAAGTTTGCAGAAGTGACTTTTTTTCAGCCGGTTGAGCTTCACCTGTGGCAACGTCGTCATAATAATCAGCCGAATATTTCGGTAAATCTGATAAAGCCATACGCAGTTGTAACAATGACACCGGTTCGACCGAATCAATATCAGCTGTTTTAGATTGTAAATCGACCTTCACCGAAGCCACCCCGGGAATTTGTGTTAATTGCTTTGTGACCTTTTCCACGCAGGAATTACAGGTCATACCATTGATTTTATAAGTTTGAATTGCCATATACCCATACTAGGATAGAGAACCGAAAACTGTGACAAAAAACTATAATTAAACGCCACCTCGTTTTCTCATTTTCAGACAATAATGAAAATCAACTGAAAACAAAGATAAATTCCATTGTCCTTAACAAGAGCACTCTTTATACACAAAGGGCTATGCCAGATTTTTCAACTTACCTGAGTCAGTGGATCGACCGTTTTTTGGTTCCCATTGATGACCCTACTTCAAGACTTTTTCACCTGAACCTGGTGTTCTGCGTGGGTTTTGTTTTTATCTGGGCCATAATGATGAAAAAAAAGAACTTTAAAAAGGTCTTACGCTGGCGTTATCTTAAACTGTTATTTTTTTCGAAAAATTATTGGTGGAATTCTTCGACGCGTTTTGATTATCAAATTTACGCCCTTAATTCAGTTTTAAAAATTTTTATTTTCATCCCATTTTTAGATGTTACTTTTAATATTTCAATGCTGGTCATCAGGCTCTTACAAAAAGCTCTTCCTGAACATCAAGCCTTACCGGTCACAGAGTTAACTCTATTTATTTTTACTTTTGCATTTTTTGTGCTGGATGACTTCATCCGCTTTATTCACCATTACGGTATGCACAGAATCCCTTGGTTATGGAAGTTTCACAGCACTCATCATTCTGCGACAACACTGACACCGATCACCTTATACCGTACTCATCCTGTTGAATCTGCCATAGCCACTGTACGCAATAGCTTAAGCCTAGGCCTTGCCACAGGAACTTTTGTTTTCTTATTTCAATCCCAATTAACGATGACGACTTTACTGGGAATTAATTTTTTCGGTTTTATCTTTAACCTTTTAGGCAGCAACCTTCGCCATAGCCATATTGATTTTACTTTCGGGCCGTTAGAGCGAATTTTCATCAGTCCTAAACAACATCAAATTCACCATTCGACAAACCCTGAGCACTTTGACAAAAACTTTGGCGTTTCACTTTCACTTTGGGATCAGTTGTTTAAAACATACATATCTGCGGCGGCTGTGAAAAAGTTACGCTTTGGATTAGAGTAAATATCAACTCGCTTTCAACTAACTTTCAGCAAAGTTTCATCGAAGCTATAAAGTCGCTTTATAGTGTGTTTTTACCGCGACAAGCATTATTAGAATGACCGTCCCTACAAAAAATCTAAAACAAGGAGAAACTTGGTATGAAAAAGGCGCTATTTATTGCCGCATTAATCTGCTCTCAATCAGTACTTGCTGATTTAACAATCTACACTGACCGTGTAACAGCAAACTTACAACCGATCGCTAACGAATTTACTGCTCGCACTGGCGAAAAAGTAACTATCGTTGAATTAGCTTACCCGGCTTTAAAAGCTCGTATCGAAGCTGAAAAAGAAAATTCACCTGCTGATTTAATCTTTGTTAAAGATTTAATCTACTTAAACGAAATGACGGATTTAGGCTGGTTTAAACCTTTCACTTCTCCAGTGGTTGCTTCTGCGGTTCCTGAACAAATGCGCCACAGCCAAAATCTTTGGACAGCCATCTCTTTCCGCGTGAGATCTTTAGTTTACAATTCGACCATCGTTAACCCATCTGACATCCAATCCTACACTGATTTAGCTTCTGATGTGTGGGCTGGCCGTGTTTGTGTAAGATCTGGTTCACACCCTTACAACCAAGCGTTAGTTTCAGGCTTTGTACATAACTTAGGTGCTGAAAAAACCACTGAATTTTTAACAGGTTTATTAGGTAACTTAGCTGCTGATCCTATGTCTAGTGACCGTGCGGTTATTGACGCTATCGCAGCTGGTGTTTGTGATGTTGGTATCGTTAACCACTACTACTTAGCTCCGTATGTTGCAGCTAACCCTGCCTTCGTAGTTAAAATGGCTTTCTTAAACCAAGGTACAACTGGCGCGCACACTAACGGTGCAGGTATGGGTATTTACAACGCTTCTAAAAACCAAGCTTCTGCTGAAAAATTCATGGAGTTAATGTTAGAAGACCAAACTCAATTACAATGGTCAGCAGCTCACTACGACTACCCAGCTAAAGCCAACTTAATCCCTTCTACTTTAATCAAAGACTGGGGTTTATTTAAAGCGGAACAAGCTTCTTGGGAAACTTTAGGTAAAAGCACTCCAGCAGCTTTAAAAATTATCTCTGAAGTTCAATACAAGTAATTTCTAAGAGAGAATTATGCTTACGGATTATAAACTTAATCTGTACATTTTAACTTCAATTGCGGCGCACATCATCTGTGCGTCGTTTTTGCTTTTGCAGAAAGGTAAACTGCAGAACGTTGATTCCGATATTAACGAAATGGTGAATATCGTGCTTCATCAATCAACTAAAAATTTTACCACTCCGGTAGCACAAGCTCCACCGCGCGTAACTGCCCGCAAAGAAAATGCAGACAACACAGGCGTTGCAGAAGTTAACAAAACTGTAACAACTCAGGCTGTCGCTCAAACCGCTTCATCGAATGAAGCTGGTCAGATCGGTCGTTTAGCTAAAACCACCGAAGAAATTTATATCGCCGAACTTAAATACGATCTTGAAAAAAGAAAAAAATATCCTGTTATGGCTAAAAAAATGGGGCACACTGGCCGCGTGACCATTCAATTTGAAATTAACCGCCGTGGTGAAATCATCCACAGCCAAATTTTAGAACCGGCAGCGCATGCAAGCTTAAACGATTCGGTTCAAAAACTTTTATTAGAAACTAGAAACTTTAAACCGCTTCCCGATGAAATTCAGCGCACCACGTGGAAGTTTATTTTACCGGTCGAATTTAAATTATAGCGCTGAAACTTAAAAGGAGAACGTTATGTCGATTAAACAATCAATCGTATTACTTGTAAGTGTGGCTTTTACTCTCACGGCGTGCAGTGATTTTTTTAATAAAAATAATAACCAGCCTTCAGCACCTGCGCAGGGACCAACTGGATTAAATGAAAATAATGACCTGAATCCATTTCCAGGATCTTTCGAAGAACCTACGGTAGGAACTTTTTCTGAAGAAAAATTATTACTTAACACAGGCCTCAATGTTATTTCGCCAGCCTCTGAAGTTTTTGCGCAAGAGTTACAAATCTTTACTTTACGTCTTAAACAAGCTTGCCGCACCACTGGAGCGATCACCCCGGCCCTTATCCAGCAATGGGAAACTGTCGTTACAAGTTATCATAAAGTCGACGCTTTAGCACTTGGCCCGATCAATGAAATTGATCCACAAACAAAGTTAGACACTAGATCACGTCTTTATAGCTGGCCGGTCACAAATCTGTGCCGCGCTGATAAAGCGGTCTATGATTTATCTTTCAAAGGTCAGATTCACGAAGTTCTGCCTTACAATTCAAAAGGTCTTGATGCGGTTGAGTATTTACTATTTGCCGGAACAGATAGTGTTAAATGTAATTTAAAAGCTCATCCGATGTTAAAAGATTGGTTAGTCCTACCAGAAGCCACGAAAATTAAAAACCGTTGCGACGTGGCTGTGATTTTAGCCACTGACTTAGCAGCTCTGGCAGACACCTTAAAAAACAAATGGGATCGTGAAAAAGGCAATTACTCTAAAACATTAGTAGATGGTTCTAAGTACACAACTCACAAAGCCGCTATCAACGAAATCACGAATGCTCTTTACGCTTTAGAAACTGTTAAAGATATTCGTTTAGGTATTCCAACTGGAAAAAACAAAAAAGAATGCACAACCGGCAAATGCCCGGAACGCAGTGAACACCTTTATTCAAATAATTCTTTCACGGCTATCGAGGCGCGCCTTGAAGCTTTTAAACTAGGTTTTTTCGGCGGTAGCCCTGCCTCGGTAAATTCTTACGGTATCGATGATTATTTAAAACAAGCTAACCACCCTGAAATCGCCGAAAAAATCGGTCGCTATATCAGTCGTGCTGAAACTAATTTAGCGGCTGCTAAAGCCCGCGGTGATTTAGCCACACAGGCAGCTAATATCGTACCTGAGCAATGCCAAAGTTCAACGGTTGATAACCGCACAGAAGAACTTTGCAGCCTTTACGAAGATATTCGCGCGATTACAACAACAATGAAAACTGAAGTGCTTGTAGCCCTTTCGTTAAAGGCTCCACCGATCTATCAAGGCGATAACGACTAATGAAAAAAATTGTATTTTGTTCCCTCTTAGGACTGCTTTATAGCAGTCCTTTGTTTTCTCAAGAAGCTGCACAAGAAGCTACAGACACAACAAAATTATCAACTTTAGAAATCAGTGATGTTTTAGTTGATGACATTGATAACGGCTTTTCAGCTAAGAAAATTTCTAAATCACGTTTAAAAAACATTTCTACAACAGATGTAGCCCGTGCTCTTAAAGAGTCTCCGGGAGTTTATATCCGCGAAGAAGATGGCGTGGGCCTTCGTCCGAATATCGGGCTGCGTGGAACTAACCCTGATCGCAGTAAAAAAGTTGTGATCATGGAAGATGGTGTTTTAATCGGCCCTGCTCCGTATGCGGCTCCTGCGGCTTACTACACCCCATCGATGCTTACGACAGAATCGCTTGAAGTCTTTAAAGGATTTACGGCTTTACCTTTTGGACCAAACTCAATTGGTGGTGCGGTAAACTATAAGACGCCTGATTATATCGCTGAAGACAAAACAACAGCCGATGTCAGCTATGGTAGTTACAACACCGGTGTATTAAAACTTGGTTTAAATAAAAAAGTTTCTGATTATGGAGTTGTTTTAATTTATGGACGTTCTCAATCAGATGGTTTTAAAGAACTGGATAATGGTAAAAACACAGGCTTTGAACAAAACCATGTGTTACTTAAAGTTCAGCGCCCTTATGAAATTGCGGGGCATACGCATCTGTTTGAACTTCGTTTAGGTTATGGCAATGAAGATTCACATGAGACTTATCTTGGTTTAACCGAAAATGATTTTTTAGCAAAACCTTACCGTCGCTATAATTCTTCGGAATTAGACCAGATGAAATGGACGCATAAAAAAATCCAGCTTGAGCACTTAACTGAAGTTGGCACTTCGGCAAATATTAAAACTACGGCTTACCACCATGAGTTTGAAAGAACCTGGTATCGCTTAGATGGTTTTCGCGACAGCACGAAAGTTATTCGCGATATTTTAAAAGACCCGACCGGCACAAACCAGTCTTTTTATGAAGTGCTATCTGGCGTAGAAGATTCAGCTAACCTGGGTGCAAATGCCGATTTATTAATGGCTAATAATGACCGCGTCTATTTTAGCCAAGGGTTGCAAAGCCAGGTTGAACTTAACAATCTCTGGTCAAACGAAGTTCCGTCAAAAACTGTGCTTAAAGCTTTAATTCATCGCGATCAAATTACCCGCAAGCATGATGCCGATTACTACTCGATGACTGGCGGCTCAATGATTCGCACTGGTGATACGCGTGTGGCCACAGCCCGTAACGAAGAAAGTGCTACAGCACTATCGTTAAGTGCGCAGGATGAATCGCGTTTTGGCAAATACACATTGCTTCCGCAATTTCGCTATGAAACAGTCACGTTTAATTTTGATGACGAATTAAATAGCCGTAGCAAAAAGCGCAGCGATTCTGTTTTTATTCCAGGTCTTGGTTTAGCTTATCAAATTAACGAAGCTTTAATGTCACGTTTTGCTGTTAATAAAGCCGCAACTCTTTCAGGGTTAGATTCTTTAGGTAAAGAATCCCGCGAAGAAAGTTTAAATAAAGAAATTTCTTTGGCTTGGCAGTCAAAAGTTCGTCAGGAACAATTTGAAATTTTATATTTTCACAACGATTACGATAACATCACTGGAACTTGCACAGCCTCTACAGGTTGTTCTGCTTTACAGTTAGACCAACAGTACGATGGCGGTAAGGCGGTGATCCAAGGTATCGAAGCCCGGGCGTCTAAAGGCTTTCAGTGGCTGCAGTTTTGGATGCCGGTGCAACTTAACTACACCATCATTGATGGGCATTTCGCCGATACATTTGTTTCTTCAAACGCTGAATGGGGTACGGGCCAAGTTAATTCCGGCGATCCGCTGCCTTACGTTCCACAAACACTGTTTACAGCTATTGTGGGTCTTGAAAAAGGGCGCTTTAAGCAAAGTTTTATCATCAACCACTTAGGAAAGATGTATGACCAATCGGTCGAAGCTGGCCGCATCGAAGTTCCAAGTTACGGTCTTGTTGATTACACCGCCCAATATCAGGTGAAACAAAACCTATCTGTGCGCTTTAAGATAGATAACATTTTTAATAAAACCTATACCGCCTCACTTAAACCTTTTGGCTACCGCCCCGGAAAGCCGTTTACTGCAACTGCAGGCCTAACCTACGACTTCTAAAATCAATAAGCGGCGACTTAGCCGCTTGTGATGAACCATTTACTGTCTACAATCTTAACAGGTTTTAAAACCTGTTAAACCGGATTATATTTCTCCTACCCAAACCCTATCCTTATAAAGGAGAAATATATGAAACAATTATTATTAGCTTTAGCTATCGTAGCACCAATCACTGCATCGGCTGACATTATCAAATGCACCTTCACAGAACCGTTTGTGAGCAGCACTTACAGCATGACGCAATCAACATTAACTTATGAATCTATCGACGACACGAAACAAGTTATTCAAAAAGTATCATTTCAAATTAAAGCCGCCGGCGTGTTTGAACTTGTTGCCAAAGACGGTACTGTTTTACAACGTTTAGAACTTAACAACCAAGGCTCTGACGGTATGAGTGACAGTACTTATCCGTATGACGTTAAAGACAACTCAAGCATCACGAACTCTGGCCGTGGCGGTTGCCAATCAAACTCATTAAAAGCCAAGATTTCTGGGTAATTGATCTTTTCAACAAATGCCGTCTCTTTCTCCTCGATTGCAGCAGATCTATAAACAGCTCCTTACCGGTGAAGCCGTTTGGGATCTTTGCTGCGATCATGGTTACGTGGGATCACACGCTTATCAAAGCCAGTTATTTCCCGAAATCAATTTTGTCGATCAAGTTCCTGAAATCATCGTGCGCTTAGAAGAGCGTTTTCAACGCGACATCGTTCAGACGACAAATCCAACAGCTACACGGTTTATCACGGCATCGGGCGAAGAGTTAACTTTAGAACTGACTGGCAATGTGGTGATTTCAGGTGTTGGCAGTTACACGATTTTTCAGATTTTAAAATCACTGCAGACTAAGAACTTACTTAAAGCTAAACGCTTAATTTTATGCCCGCAAAATGATGTGGTTAAAATGGATGAGATAAAAAAATTGCCGGGCTTTTTATACCGGCAATCTCAAGATATTATTTCTGTGAATGAAAAAGACCGCGTGCGCGAAATCTTTGTGTTAGATCAAGTTACTCACACTTAAATTCAATTTTTTTACAACGATACATCGGTTCGTATTTTGGAATATTGTCGTTTACTTTTTTCGACGTGTCTTCAAATGTGACTTGAACTTTCACGTATCTGTTCTCATCAAGTTCTTCTTGGCCAGCTTTTGTATTGTAATAAGGTTTTAACACCTCTTTACCATTCTTCGTTTCATAAACACAAGGACCAGAGGTTCCGTCACCGTTAGCCCCCTTGGCGTTCACTTCAATTTTAGCTTTGCTTAAATCAAAGCTGCCTTGGCCAGCTTTTTCAAAAAGACCTGGTAAGATTTTACTTTTCGCTGTCTCTGCGCGAGCTTCAGATAAACCTAAGAAACCTTTTTTACAAAAACGTTTTTCAGCATCACCTGTGTTATTTAATGATGAAGCTGAAGCATTAATAGAGATATGGTGAACCTTAGCCCCTTGAGCCAGACGATCTTTAATACATTTAGATAATTCATCGGCTTCAGGAGTTGCTAATAACTTACCTAATTCTGGTTGCGATACATCATGCTTGTTATTCGCAAAGTTCTTTTTAAAATTACCCGCGCACGGTTGATATCTCTGCGACACTGTATAACGCGCTGGCGGAAGGCCGTTACTGTCTAAATCTGGTTTATCACGACAAACATAAAAACGATCTGCTGATTCATCGCTGATTTTTTTCATGCGATCTTTAACGGCCTGAACATTTTTAGGGTCATTGATTTCTTCTTTTAACTTACGAAGACGCATGTCTTTTTCTTCACGTCCCATTTTTTCAGCGGTAAAACCTTTAACTGAAGGGTGAGGCTCAACGTAATTATCGCTGGCTCTAAAAGTTGGCGTACACTCCATCTTCTCAGCGAAGGCCACGTATTTATCGATAAAAGCTTTTTTATATTCTTCTTTTGATTTCAAACCCTCAGCAAACTTCGGATCACTGAACCAATCCATAATAGGAGTTGGTGGAAGCTTTTCTTGAATTTCGTATTGCGATCTTTCGGCATACATTTTCGGAGCCCAAGGATTTTGGCTTACGAAGCTTGACCAATTACGTTTTGCCGCTTCAATTTTTGAAGGTTCTACGGATAAATCTAATAATCTTGAGATTTTATTTCTTAAAGCATTAGCATCGACCGGAGGAGCTTCTTCACACTGCCCTGATTTATTAATTTGCTCGCAGTTCACATCTTGAACATTTTGAATGTTATCTCCAAGTTCATTCAACGGACTACATTTTAAGGCTGAATCAGCCAAAACAAACTGCGCAATAAACACAATGTTAAGAAAAATTAGTCTTTTCATGCAAGACCTATGTCGGAATTAAAAACTGTAAAATAAAATGATTTCAGTACTGTTAACCAAATTTTTAATTATTTACTGACCAGCCGTTTCAGAGTGAGACAGCTTTTAAGCTTTCGACTTTTTATTTAGAATACCGCGGCTTAAAAAAACCACCAGACACGGAATCACAATCCAATAAAACTCGCTAGCTAAAACCATCAGCCCACGCTCTGAGAAAAAAACCAGCCCCATCGGTGATACCTGAATGGGCCGCCACGGAAAGAAATAACGAAGCGTATTGTACGGCGAATAAAAAGCTACGCCCAATCCACCATTGGTGCACGCATCTAAACAGGCATGCGAAATCGTTGTTAGAAAAAATAAAATAAAAAATCCAAGGTAAGTTTTTTCATTTTTATTTCTGGCCCAAATAGCAAACACAGCGGCAAGCAGTAACGCAAAAAGAATCGAATGAGTCATTCCCCTATGCCCCCAAAGGCTATCGTAAGGAATACGCGAAATAAAACCCAAATAATCAAAATCAGGAACTACAGCAGATAAAGCCGCCAGAGCATAAGATTTATTTGTGCGGTATTTTTTCGGAAAAAGAGAAACAATGGCAGCCCCTACTAACGCATGAGAAAAAACTGTAGCCACATTACCCTCTTTTTAAAAACGAGCCGGATCGTAGACTGATCTTTGCAAATCAGACGTGCCTTTAATCACTAAGTCACTGACAAGTTGGCCTGTGCCCAAGCCCGCTTGCAAACCTAACATCTGATGACCACAAGCCATCATAAGATTGTTATAATCTTTAGCCCACCCGATCAGCGGCACACCGTCTGGCGTACATGGCCTTAGGCCACGCCATGTTTCATGAACTTTAATATCATTCGGAATTTGTAAAAACTCTTTAGCTCCATCAAAGATCGCCTTCACACGGCGCTCAGTGATTGAGAAATCTTGGTTTACTAATTCTAAAGTTCCGGCAATACGTAATGAATTTGCTCTTGGAGTGATCGCAATTTTTCGATCAACGATCATAATCGGAACTTTGGGTTGCGCTTCAAGTTTATCAACAATCAGCGCATAACCTTTGCCGCCTAAAATCGGAACATTCAGTGATAATTCGTCCGCTAAAGCCTGCGACCAGCTTCCGGCCGCTAAAACAAAACTATCTGAAACCATTTCACCGTTTGAGGTTTGAATGGATTTAATTTTTTTAGTTTTGCCATCAGTTGTGATATTGGCTTTTAGAAACTCAGTGTGTTCTAAAATTTGAACACCCAGCTTTTGCGCTTTTTTAGCTAAAGCTTGAACAACTTTTAAAGGTTCAGCATGGGCTTCTTGCGAAAAATAAACGCCACCTAATAAGTTTCCACGTAAGGCTGGCTCAAATTCTTTGATTTGTTCGCCCGTTAGAAATCTTCCGGGAATATTATATTTAGCAACTAAATCCATTTCTTGAGTCGCCGCTTTGACACCGTCTTTCGTGGCACTCACCATCAAGAGACCTTTTTGCTGCATATCAATTTCTGGGTACTCTAAAGCCAGCTGTTTATAATCTTGTAAACTTTTAATTGATAGCTTTACTAAAGCTTCAATCGCTATTTGCGCTTTGGCTTCAGTCATTGAAAGTAAAAAGCGTGTTAACCACTGCGAAAGTAACACACTCGGTACGGGTTTAATATAAAGTGGCCCGCTTGGATTAAGCATCCACTTCATGGATTTCATCAGCATGCCTGGCATCGGAAGCGGCATTGCAAAACAAGGTGTCATCCAACCCGCGTTTCCATAGGAACAGCCGTAGCCCACTTCGTTCTTTTCAATCACGACCACATCGGCCCCGGCTTCGGCCAATTTGACCGCGCAAGATAAACCAATAATTCCACCACCGATGATCGTAATACTTTTTTGCATCTCTTAAGTCTTCATGATTTACCGGGCCACGTCCAGAGCTTGACGCAGTATTTTCTGCGATTCACACTAAAAGTCAGAGGCAAAAGGATTAAAAATGAAAACGATCTACTTCACAGCTTGCAGTCTTGATGGCTATATCGCCGACAAAAATGATTCATTATTATGGCTTTTTAAAAATGGCCCGACAGATATTAGCTTTATCGATAAGTTTGTAGCCACGATCGGCTCAATTGCTATGGGCGCTTCAACTTACCAATGGCTTTTAGATAATTTAAATGATCAACCTTGGCCTTACAAAGTTCCCTGCTTTGTCTTCACTCACCGTCAATTTAAAACCATCGAAGGCGCTAATGTGCGTTTTGTTCAAGGTGATGTCGTTGAACGCCATAAAGAATTAAAAAAACTAGCTGGCGATAAAAATGTTTGGCTTATGGGTGGCGGAGACCTGGTCGGTCAATTTCACGATCACGGCTTAGTTGATGAAATGCATATTCAAACTGTCGCTGTGTTTTTAAACGAAGGTAAAAAGCTGTTTAACCGTAGAACTGAAACCGCTTTTAAAATTAAAGAAATTCGCCAACGTGGTGATACTTGCGTAGAGGTTATTTACAATGTCAGAGGCTAACCCGATCATTACCTGGGAAGAATTTTTAAAAGTTGATATTCGCGTGGGAACTATCATTGAGGCTAACGAGTTTCCCGAAGCCAAAAGGCCAGCCTATAAGTTAAAAATTGATCTTGGGGAACTGGGAATCAAAAAAAGTTCAGCACAAATCACGGCAGCCTATAAACCAGAAGACTTAATCGGAAAACAAGTTCTATGTGTCGTGAACTTTAAACCCCGCCAGGTTGCGAACTTCATGTCAGAGGTGCTTACGACGGGATTTTACTTAGACGAAAAGACAATCATCTTAGCGACGCCAGAACAAAAAGTTCAGAACGGCGCTAAGTTATTATAAGCCTACTGCACGTTAACGTGTTGGAATTCAGGCGAATTATATTCAACCACTTTTCTAAAACGGGCCGCATTTGGTTTATCTAAATCAATTCCGCCCTCTAAGATGGCGAATTTTTCAGTTAACGTAACTCGCTCAATTTCTACACCCGTAATGCCGGCTAATGTATTCGCGATACCAGAAATAATTTTTGAATTGATCGCAAATGGTAACGATAACAGCTTAGCAAGACCGCCTTTTTTATCGGCGTCGGCGCCAATTGATAACACTTGAAGTTTTAACGGCATCAATTCAACTTTTCCTTCTTTAGCAGAACTATGAAGTAATTTACTAATAAAGCCACCTGATAGCGACTTACCTAAGAAATCAAGTTCGATCGTAAAGCGTGCATCGTCTTTAACTTCGGCACAAACATAGATTAAGTGTCTATCTTTATCTAACTTAACCGAAGCTAAACTTGTCGGAATAATTGAAAATTGAATATCATCTTCAGGCTTAACGAACGCTTCGCCGACCGCGCTGTATTTAAGATCAGAATCTAAAATCTGGCCGCTGACTTCAAGATTAACGATCGTCGAATCAGGCCATTTTTCATTATTTCTCTTATAAATCTCAGAAGCGTAGTTAGTAATAGCATGACCACGCAGTTTACAAACACTGGAATCAGCCATCGCATAAGATGACTTAAATAACAGCAAAGCTAAAAATAAACGAATGATTGAAGTTTTCATTATTGACCTCTTCTTTCAACGTTAAGCTGGGCATCTAACGAAAATGAACGCGTCTCTTTTAATGGATTAATGTTCGAGCGGCCTTTAAAATGTAAAATGTAATTACTTAAAACCACATCCACCTTAATATTTTGCAGCAAATACTTTTTAGTATCTCTTTGTTGGTCTTTATCAAATGAAAATTTGATACCCACTTCTTGAACCTGGCTCATGATATCAGCCGCCGAAGCAGGGCTTGATAAAAACTCAAATCGAGAAGGTAAAAGATCTGTTAATAAATTTCTTAAAGCAGCTTGATTTTGATCATCGTTTTTGAAAGTTAGCTTAATATCACCAACGATTGAATCTTCATAAGTTGGTGTGTACCCGATTTTTTGCAATAATCTAAAAGCGCCTTCAAATTGTAATTCACCGGCCTGTTTTAAAACGGCGAAGAAAGAAGTTAGTTTCGGTTCCCAATTAAGTTTAAAAACGATTTCTTCGTTTTTATCGTTATTAGCCCAGATGTAAATCGGGTTGATCGCATTTTCAGAAAGTAATTTATCTTTAGCAACTTCAAATGCACAAGCACCGATTTTTTTAAATTTAAATGTCTTTTGAGTGCGGTTACTTGTGTACGTACATAGATTTGAATGTAAGCCAAAGTTCTGTTGCAATGAAGTTTCACTGTTCCAGAAGACAAAGCTTGCTAGACTGTATAATACCGCATAGTTCGTGTTTTCAAGATCTGGCTTTGACGGCCAAGCCACTTCTTCAGCTTTAACAAAGCTGCTCAAACATGTACTTACTATTAGAATTGCAGCAATAATCTGTTTTTTCATAAATTATTCCCGTCGTTTATTTAGAAATTTTAAATTTAATAGCCGGAAAGCTTTGGTTCGTTTGTGTATTTAAGAAGTAATATCCACCTAAAGCACAAGTATCAAATTTTTGCGAAACTGAGTTTGTGTTGTCAGTGATTGAGCAGTTACCTGCAACTTTTGAAGTTACTTTTAAATTCGACTTATCTTGAATATCTAACTCTTTTAAAGCGCTTGCTTGTTCTGCCGCTGTTGGAGCACTTAATTCAAGTGTTAAAGAAGTAAATTTAAGACTTAATAAATTTGAACTGACTGAGTTACCTAAGGTAATCGGTAAAGAAACAGCTTTTAAAATTGTAGAATTTTTGGCATCGTAAAAATTAGCCGAGATTTTAAAACTATCAGCACTTTGTGAAGTCACTTCAGCCACTAACTTTTTACCATCTAAAAGAACCGAAATTTTAGGAATTAAATCTTTAAACTGCGCCTGCATCGGAAGACTCGGTAAAATCTCATCTGTACCGATCACGATATCTTGCTTAAACAGAACATTAGCGCCAGCATTTAACTTTTCAATACTTAAAACTGAGTTACGGCCCGTTTTGCTAGGTCCGATTTTGATATCAGCCGCATTAAAGCTAATTGTAGTTCTATTAAAATCGATACTGTTTAAAAGCTTTGAAATAACAATCGTCATAAATTGATTAGCTTGTGGCCCATCAAGTTGAGGTGCACCGTCAGCGGCTAACGCCGGAGCAGCAATTAAACAAGACATTAAGATTGGAGCGATAGCTTTTAACATAGAACTCTCCCATGTGACTCAACCAAGCTTTGCGAGGCTTATACCAGAGCAAGTGGCGTTTTATGGGAGTTCAGGAGCAAATAATGTCTAAGGATTATACGTTGTGACCCTTAAAGAAAACATCGATTCTACAGTAAACAGTCTAATCAGCTTTAGCCTGCTTCATATTTTCAAACAGACGCGCCATACGCTGGTACAATTGATCAATCGGTTTTTCAGGGCTTTTGCCAGCACGGGCTGAGGCTTCTTCGATTTTTTCAATACAACGTAAATCTTGGCAAATTTGATAACCAACGCTGGTATCGGCATTTAAATTTAAAGATAGCATCCCGATTTCATCAGAAGATCCGTAAGCATGACACCAGTTACAGATTCCCCCTGTGGGTTCACCGTTTGTTGTTGTTCGTTTTAAAGTAACTCCACGGGGCATATCCCAGTTCGGCATTTTAAAAACCAAGTACGTGTAAATACCGTTAGGATCTTGCCAGGTAAAATAAGACCTTACACTAAACGGATACGGTAAGCCCTGAGGCAACATTAATTTCTTTTGATCGCGCAAGCGAAAGGCATTCACCAGTTCACTTTCATTTTCGATAGAAAAATGTAATTCAAGCATGCCTTAGATGGTAAAGGAGCTTCACAACCGCCGTCTAGGTCTTTTTGGTAATTACACGATCGTTTGCAGCATTTTAACAGTGAAACTTTTTTTGCTGCTGTACAAGCTCTGTACAACGTACCCCAATTGTATTCGATCTTATTTTAAACACTTCTTGCATTAATATTGGCTTGTATAAATTAAGGAGATTTAACTTATGAAAAAGATTTTACTGGCACTTACCCTTTTGCTGACATCAACTTCTTACGCAGGAAGTTTATCCAACATCCCCTTAACGGCTTTAGCTAAAGCGAATAAGCCGATCTATGTTCGCATCAACCAAACGATTCAAACCCCAGCCCAGTACGACTCATCGACCTGGGAGAAAAGTAAAGGTGGAATATTCTCGACTGACAAATACACCTTACGCCTTACTTTTCGCTTTAAACGTAAAGGTGCCTACGGTTCCAAAGATGGAAGCGGCAGCGAACTTCTTCCGATTAAGCAAGGCTCTTTAACTCAAGTCACAGAAGTGCGTGTGAACCCAAGCCAGTACCAATCATCAGATGCTTTTTATCTGTCGGCCGAAGGCCAAGCGGTGCAGCTATCAGACAATCAATCAACGCGTGAATCAATTTACTTACAGATCTTAGGTAATCACAAAGATTCAATTTCTAAGCTGACTGTGGGAGATTTAGAAAAAATCTATGAAGGCGTTATCAGTTTTTATGCCAATTAAAAAAATTAAATAGATGCTTGGCTCAATCAAGAAGTTACTCTTATACTAAAAGGGTAACTTCTTGGAGTAAGCATAATGATTTATTGGTTAGGTGAATTTCTCGCACAATATTTTGGCCCCTTTCGTCTATTAACCTCGCATTTAGTTTTAAGCGGCCTTAGTGTTCTTTCTTGTTTTTTATTAACATTCATTTTACTTCCGCGGCTTATGCACAAACTTCCGCGTGACCGCGGCCGTAACCATGCGGTTCAGAGTGCCGCGGCGGCCGGCAAACCCACTGGTGCAGGCGTTATTTTTATCTGCTTGTTTCTTTTTATCGAACTTCTGTTCTTACCGTGGTCTTTTGAAATCTTAGGAATTCTGACTTTAACTTTTGGAGCGATGTTATCAGGTTGGCTTGATGATAAGTCAGTAACTTCATGGGGCGAATACAAAAAAGGTTTAATCGACATGGTTTTAGCCATTGCCGCAGCCTTGCTTCTTAGCGGAATGAAAGATGTTTCAATCTGGTTACCTTTTACTTCGCAAACGTTTTTGATGCCGCTTTGGTTATTTGTGCCACTGGCAACGATTTTACTTTGGGCCACCATCAATTCAACAAACTGCTCCGACGGTGTCGATGGATTATCGGGAACTTTAACAGCCTTTGCTTTTACAAGTTTAGGCGCCCTACTTTATTTTATTTTAGGTCACAAAGAAATTTCACATTATCTGTTACTCCCACATTATGCCGATGGTGCCGTCTGGGGAATGATGGCCTTTTCGATGGTCGGCTGTATTTTGGGGTATCTTTGGTACAACGCCAACCCTTCGATTTTATTAATGGGTGATGCTGGTTCACGTGCTTTAGGATTTTTACTTGGAGTTTTTGTGATTAAGTCTGGAAATCCATTTTGTATTTTGATCGTATCTGCGGTGCTCATGGTCAACGGTGGTACAGGCCTTGTTAAAGTCGCGATCATGCGCTTTTTTAAGGTGTCGTTTCTAAAAAACATTCGTTTTCCGCTTCACGACCATGTTCGCCATAATAAAGGCTGGTCAAATACTCAAGTGTTAGTGCGCTTTGCCTTACTGCAAGTCATCATCACGTTAACTCTATTTATTTTTCTGATCAAAGTCAGATAATCAAATATCCCCTGATTAAGGGCTGACATTCCCCAATGAGCGCCATATAATGAGCTCATATGGGGAACCCGCAAACCACCGAACAACTGAATTTTGAGGCTGTATTTTACGGCAGCGAAGCCCCATTAGTTATTTTCAAAGGCCCTGAAATGGTCTACGAAATGCTGAACGACACTTATCAGTCGATCTATCCAGGTCGCAATCTTTTAGGTAAACCTCTACTTGAGGCCGTTCCTGAACTGGCAAATTCACGCTTTCCGGAAATCTTAAAAAAAGTTTATGAAACCGGAGAACATTTTTTCTCTCATGAAGGCGTGGCTCATCTTAGAAACAATACAACTGGCCAAGTCGAAGAGCGCTACTTCGATACGACTTTTTCACGCATTGATTACGGTGACGGACAACCCTTCCGCATCCTCGCCACTCCAAGAGAAGTTACCGAAAAAGTTCTAGCGCGCAAAAAGCTGGAACAAAGCTTACGTGAATTAGAATTAGAAAAAGATTTACGCGAAAAATTTGTCTCAGCCTTAAGCCACGACTTACGAACACCACTTGCGGCTGTAAAACTGAGTGCCCAAATTTTACAACTTCAAAACACTACTCCGGATATCATTGAAAAGTGCCTTCACCGCATCATGAACAATATTGATCGTGCCGACCGTATGATTCGCGATTTACTTGACGCCAATCGTTTAAAAGCCAACGAAGGCTTACCCATCTTTATCGAAGAACATCAACTCGACGAGCTTCTTGCCCATACCATCAAAGATCTCGAAGATCTTCATGGAAAAAGATTTGCCGTACAGAATCCGGCTGGAACAATTCGCGTGTTCTGGGACAACATGGCTATTCACCGCATGATTGAAAACCTGGCCAGCAACGCCATTAAATATGGTTCGGAAGATACGCCAATCACGATCTCTATTAAACGCGATGGCGATTATCTAGAAGTCGGCGTTCACAATTTAGGAAATCCAATTTCTGTTGAAGACCAGAAACGACTTTTTCACCCTTATCAAAGAACCGAGTTCGCCAAAGCCAGCAAACAAAAAGGCTGGGGCATTGGTCTTTCACTTGTTCAAGGATTGGCCGTATCACATCATGGTTCTGTTTCTCTTGAAAGTAACCCCACTCACGGAACTACTTTCACGGCTCGCCTACCAATAGACGCTAGAAAATAATTTTTATTCATTAACCCAGCTTGGAAAATACCCCAACGGGCCTTGCACTTCTTCATCATGGGCGGGAATAATTTCAACTTCAGGGTATGTCTTGTGAAAGTTTAAAACTTTTTCCATCGTGCTTTTCACTTCGTCACGATTTCCGTCAACAATCATGGAGGCTACAATAAACTTAGGCGCCAAAGCCTCGAGCGCTTTTTTTCGCCAAACTAAATCTCCAACTAGAAAATATTTTTTCTTAGCCGTTGTGACAATCATCCCCACTGAACCCAGCGTATGTCCAGGAAGAGAAACTAAGACCACACTTTGATCGCCAAAAACATCAAAGGTTTTTTCAAATCCCATAAATTCTTTTTGGCTAAATTTATATTCACTCCACTGCTCCTGGCTAAATTCAAACTGCGACTTTAAAAAAGCGGCTGCTTTCGGGGGAACGTGCGGATCTGAAATTTCTTTCATTTCAATATCAGGCACATGAAACTTACTTGCTGGAAAATCCGTTAGCCCACTGGCGTGATCCCAATGCAAATGGGACAGGTAAATATCTTTCACCGTGATATTCTGTTTTTGTAGCTGTAAAACCGCAGGGCTTACATTCTCGTACGAAAAAAGAGCTTTTCCCCACCACGGCATATCTTTGTTAAACTGCTCTTTGATGTTTTTTCCAAGCCCGGTATCAAATAAGATGTACTCATTATCATGCTTAATTAAAAAGGCTGTGTGATTTGAAATCGATTGTTTAAATATCTTTCCGCCCTTATAAACTAAAGATTCAGAGCTTTTTGCATCTCCGGTTTTAATTTGCGCAAGCTTTACTTCGGCGGCGAAGGTAAAATTAAAAAAAACTAGTATCAAAAAAGCCAAATAAGGTTTCATCTTTTATCTCCAATTTACTTATTATAAACCTTAAAGTATACTTTAACCTCAAGAGGCTTTTTATGAAAATTAACGAAGTAGCAAAAAAACTGAACATCCCACCTTCAACTATTAGATATTACGAGCAAAGAGGGCTTATTCTTTCCCTTCGTTCAGACAATGGCTATCGTCAGTACAATAATGATTCATTAGAACTTTTAAAGCTTTTAATCTATGCCAAGAATTTAGGGTTTACTTTAAATGAAATCAAAGTTTTCGCTAAAGCCATGGTGGGAACTGGGTTAGAAAAACAAAAAGTTAACCAAGCTATGGAAAAGAAAGTTGAAGAGCTTAATCAAAAGATCAAAGACTTAAAGAAATTCCAAAAAAATTTAAAAAAGGCACTCAGTTCAGAATGCCCCTTAGATCACATTTACCGTACTAAAAATTAAAAAATATTATTCGCAACCGCTAAAACCCGGTTTGTCGCTTTGGTTTTAAGTTTATGCACGTAAATTTCATAAGAGCTTTGAAACCAGTTAGTTTTTAAAATTTGGTACGAACCCTCTTTCCAATCATTCACCACAACATCTGGTAAAAGCCCGACCCCTAAGCCACTTTGCACCAGTTCGCCGATCACATCCCAGCTGTTGATTTCAAATAGCAGCGGAAAAGCTTTGCTAAACTCTTTATTGTAACTGGCTTTTAGTTTTTCGGTTTCACTGCGCGGTTCAGTCAGAATAAAAGATTTTTCTTTGATCGGCTTTGACCAGTTCTTTTTAGACCCACCTTCCGCTAAAACAAATTGGCCTTTTTTAACTACCATCTGCGTCAGCGTTGGTAAATTTAAAGTTCCAATCGTGATGCCGATATCAAGCGATCCGTCGGCGATAGATTCAATAATGGCGTTCGTTGTACCAAAACTCACCTTCGCTGTTAAATGGGGAAACTGCGCGCGCAGCTCTTTAAGTAAAGTGTTTAAATACTTTGGCGCTAAGCTTCGCGAAATTCCGATTTTAACTTCTATGGCCTGTGCTTCGCCGGCCTGTAGACTTTGCGATTGAAACTCGGCGGCTTTGGTTAACAACAGCTCAGCTTGTTCTGCTACTTTGTAACCAGCTTCAGTCACTTTGAAATTCTTTTTCTGATGCACTAATAACTCTGTCCCAAGATGTGTTTCTAAGGCCGATATAGCACGGCTGATCGCCGGATGCGTCACTAAGTTTTTTTGGGCGGCGGCGCTAATGCTTCCAAGAGCTACGGCATCGGCAAAGTATTTAAGGTGGTAAAGATTAGGATATGTAATCATAAAGCACACTTTAATTGATTTTTATGTAATTTACAATTACATACAAAAAAAGCGAAAATAAGCTTATGAAAACAACTGAATTCCAATTAAATAACTTTATAGCGGCTGGCCAGCAGTTTTTTGAAGATTTAACAGCTGAACTTAAGATTCAACAAATCCACGTTCAGGCTTTAAAATGCGACCATCTTTGTTTTCGCGTCGGCACTACTGAAGAATACAGCTTTTACAAATTGGCCTTATCAGAATACGCTCAGCTTTTAACCGAAGCTATGGTGAATGGCCGTGCTATTTCGACTTTTAAGTTACATCGTCCTTTTAAAACAACGACTCATGATATTGAGCTTGTTGAATTACCTGCTCCTAAGGCCGGTGCTAATTATCAAACCGGTTTTGAACATGCTGAATTTGTAATTCGCGAAGATTTTTCTATCTTTAAAGCTAAACACCCTCATCTTAACTTTACCGAAGGCGGCAATAAAACTCTTAACCCAGAGCTTTGTTTAAAACTTAAAAATGAAAAACAAGCTAAGTTTCATCATCTGTCTTTAGAGCGAGTTATAGAAATTGAAGAAGCACAAATTAAAGAAATTATTTTTGATTTTGATGGCACTTTGATTAATTCGCGCGAGCATATTTTTGAAATTAACCGTCAAATGCTTACAAATGCCCTAGGTCGCGAAGTTTCTCTGCAAGAGTCTATTGATAAGTTTGAAGCCGATTTTCCAAAGCTATTTGAAGCGTTTGGATTAGCTGATCCGGAAAAGCAAAAACAAGCCATGGCTGAATGGGGTATTATTTCTGATAATTACATTTACGAACTTTTTGAGGGCGCGCTTGAAACACTTACCCACCTTAAAAGCCAAGGCTACCGGTTGCACCTGTGGACGGCGCGCGATGAATATTCTGCACGAAAAATCTTACAACACCACAAGATCGAAGACTTTTTTATAACTTTAAGTTTCGCGACCACAACTAACTCAAAACCGCATGCCCAAAGCCTTCGTTTCGATTGGACTCAAGCGCAAAAAGATCAAATGATTATGATTGGCGATAGCCCCACAGATATGAATGGTGCAAAGAATATTAACGCCATCCGTGGCGCCGCTTTATGGGACCCTTATGCCAAGAAAAGCTCGTTGATTGAAACTGGGGCCGAACTTTTCTTTCACAAGATGACGGATGTCTTAGAGAGCTTTGCCACCAAAACTTTGTAAATCTAGGCTTTGTAAAAACTGATCAAGTTCATTTTTACGTGGTTCGGCCATTCTAACACAAGCTTGAAGACTGCATTTACCGGCCATAGATTTTGAAAAACTTTTTAGAATACTGACCGGTGGGTTTAGAGTTCCATCACTGCGGCCAGGCTCTTGGGCAATCGCTAGAATTCTAGCAACCCCGATAGTTCCTAAAAAATCCAGAATATCGGCGTCACGAAAAACTTGCGCTTGCAGCGATTTTGGTTTTTCGCCGTAGTAAGTGTGGCCTAAGATCATTTCTTTAACTTGCTCGAACTTCTGCATCGGAAATTTCCATTGCACCAACAAAGGCTCGATCAATTCAACTGATCTAACGGCATGATCAACGCCTTCTGCTTCATGGCCAGCAATGCCACCTAAATCATGCAAAAAGGCACTGACAAATAAAACGTCGCGATCAATGACGATTCCTTCTTTAGCAGCTAGATCTAACGACACTTGATAGTTTCTTTCGGAGTGAGTTAAGCCCCATGATGGGTGTTTAACATTAGTTTTGGCGTAGTCGTAAACTTGTTGTTTCCAGGCCGCATCCAGCGAAATGCCCGTAGCTGTTTGCGAAACTGTGTCGGCTAAAGCCGTGATAGAAAAACTTAAACTTAAGGCGATGAATAATGATTTCATAGATAATCCTTTCGTGATTTATATTTTCTACGCCGGGATTATCTTTAAGGTTACGTGAATTTTGGTTGGGTCAAAGTATGACCCTAAATGCGCTGCGATGATTGTTTAAACGAATAAGGCCATAGTCAACACATCGTCGTACTGGCCATTTTCAAGCTTGATGCCTTTAAGCTCACGGCCTTCAACTTTAAAACCTAATTTTTCATATAAAGCGATGGCAGAAACATTTGTCGCATGCACCTGCAAACGTAAAGTTTCAATGCGCGGGTTTTCTTTGGCCCAGTTAATAAGTTCAGTCATAAGTAATCGGCCTAAACCTTTACCTGCAAACTCAGGCACAAACGACACGCCGATCATGCCGTGATGAGCAATTCTTCGACGGGCGCCAACTTTAAAATCAAGCATACCAACGATTTTACCATTGATCTTGGCGACTAACTGTAACCCGTCCGGATGTTCTCTGAAATCGCGCATGCGCTTTTCTTGTGTTTCAACGGTAAAATTAAACTCATCACCTTGAGTTAACAGATGTTTACTTTCACTCATAATTCGGCGAGCCACTTCTAAAAGTTCGGCGGCATCATTTAACGGTGGTGTTTCAATAGAAACATCAAGACCGTCTTTAGTTTTTTTATTTACTGTTTTAAGAATAGCCATGAATCACTCACTTTGCTTTTTCGATAAAAAGATAAAACTGCGAATCTAAATATCTTCGCATGAAAAAATATGGCGCCGGCGTTTTAAGTTTTTTTCGAACTTCACGCACACTCACCGGACGTACACATTTCAATTCAAGAGTTTTTTCACTTTCGCAAACTTCAGGAACCTTTTCATCACGGTCAAAGTATTGCACAAAGATTTCTATACTAGGTTCAGTCTTTATTTTTTGAAGAAGTGCTTCTGGCAAAGCCACATTCGCTGTTTGCACGTACCAGCAGTTTTCAAGACAAGAAGCTTGTGGATTTTTACGCAGGTCAAAAAGTTCAGGCTTAAAATTAGTTTGATAATTAGCCAAAGTACTTTCTGGAATATTCACAAACGGTTCATCAGCGACATCTAAATACCAAACTACGTTTTTAGTTGTTTGAAAATCAGGAAAAAGACGAAGGCCAACCGCTTGGCCAATCAGATCAGCTTTTGTTCCAATCTCTGAAGGTGCAATAACTCCTGCAGGCCTAAGAGCTGCGCCTTTTTTCACAAGAAAAATCATAACACCAGAACTAATCAGAATAGCTGCGCCAAGAACGGCAAAAACAAGTTTCATAGAATGAATTTATACAAGTATTACCTTGTTGGCAAATAAGGCATTTGTTATGTTTTTCTAATGAGTCAATTAGAAGACCTTGAAATTCAATTAAAAATTGCTTTAGAAGCGCTATCTTTTTACGCCAACCCTGAAAGTTATGGTCAAGGCGAATCCTATGCCGAGCTTTCACGAATTTCTGATTGTGATTTAGAGCATAAACCTGCCAACCGCGGCTATGACACTGTCGGTGGAAAGCTCGCGCGTAAAGCCTTATTAGAAATTAAAGATACCGAAGCGCGCCTAGCAGCTAAAAAGATTAAAAAAGCGGGTCTGTGGAATAAACACGATTCCGTCGCGGGAAATTATTTTTCTGTACGCGTTGAATTTCAAGATTCATCGAAAGAGTGGATCAAACTCTTTCCAGCAAATAATACGGATGCCCAAGCCCCTGAATATGCAACTTTAGATTAATCCGGTTACGTAGACTTCGCCTTTAAATAACTTTCGTGCGGTTCTAAAAAAGGCGCCAGATAATGGCTTAGTCACACCCATTTTGTCTTCGATCACAGCACCGGCGGTAAGAACACCTGATGGCATACCAATACGAACTTGTTCGTGACCATGTGAACTCATCATTTCAAATGCGATTGAACCTTTAGTTTTGGCTGCGACCGCAAGACAAAGGGTAATTGTTAACGGAAGTGCTTTATGCGGCTGCCCTGCTGAAATAACACGTGCATTAAAATCTAAGTCTTTAGTTTTGGCTTTTGATAAAAAAGCGATAAAAGGAACCTGGCCTTTACTCATAGCTTCTTCACGCGTCTGGCTAATTCCCATAGCCAGTGAACCTGCAATACGAATTTCAGAAAGTTTTACTAAGACATCTTTACGCGCTTCAAGTTCTTCAGGCTGTTCGTAACCCGTAAGCCCGACATCGCTTGCACGAATGATCACACACGCATTCGCCACATCAAAAAGTGAAGCTTTGATTTGTGTGCCATCAGCTAAAGTTAAAGTGTCAATTACAGAACCCGTCGGTAAAAACTTTCCTGTTGTAGCTCCTGCGGGATCAATGAAATCAAGACGAATCGGAGCTCCTGTTCCAGAAACTCCTGGAATTTGTAAATTTCCTGCGTACACGCTTTGACCATCTTTAACTGGAAAGCGCGAGTGCATAATTTTTTTCGTATTGGTGTTATAAATTCTTACGAAAGCTTCATCACCTTCGACGTTGACTAATCCTTCATCGACAGCAAATGGCCCAACCGCTGAGAGCATGTTGCCGCAGTTGCCTGACATATCTAGCGCGCGTTCATGAACCATCACTTGCACAAAAGTAAAATCGATATCAGCGTCAGCTCTTTCAGATTTTGCAACAACGCAGACTTTTGATACTGATGAAACTCCGCCGCCCATACCATTGAGTTGTCTTCCAAACTTATCAGGGCTTCCCATCGCTGAACAAAGTAAATCAGTCCATTGGGATTTATCGGCCGGTAAATGTTCGGCTTTAATCATAAGAGCTTTACTTGTTCCGCCACGCATGAACGTTGCGGGAATAGAAATGATCGACATGTTTAAAGTGTAACGGATGAACGCGAGTTAGGGCAAAAAGAATCATGCTGCTACCGAATCAGGGACAAAATTCCTGCTTATAACAAATATATACAGATGCCTACCTGAACTGATTACTGCACTCTTAAAGTAATGAAGTATGTCAGAAATAAAAATTCGCCAGCTCAACGAAAACGACTGGCCCCTGTACCGCGAAATTCGTATGGAAGCTCTTGCCAAAGAGTCTGAGTGTTTTACGACGTCTGAAGACGAGTCAGAATTTAT
The DNA here is from genome assembly GCF_046267985.1 of Pseudobdellovibrio sp. HCB154. Taxonomy (GTDB): domain Bacteria; phylum Bdellovibrionota; class Bdellovibrionia; order Bdellovibrionales; family Bdellovibrionaceae; genus Pseudobdellovibrio. The sequence continues at coordinate 2,027,456 of NZ_CP176530.1, forward strand.
TTCAGAAAATTGGATTGAACGCATCACCAACAAAAACGGAGCGATCTTTGGCCTGTTTGATACAGGTCAGATTATCGGTGTCACCAGCATTCACCGCGAAAACGATGATCCCCGAAGCTACCGCGCCTGGATGGGCCAGAGTTACATCAAAGCCGAATACCGCGGTCATCATCTGTCAGATCTTCTTTTTGAAGCGCGTATAGCTTGGGCCAAGAAGCAAGGAAACATTATCGCCTTGGTTGTCGCCCATCGTGAAGAAAACGAAGTTTCTAAAAAAGCAATTCAACATTATGGTTTTAAGTATATCGGCTCGCGCACAAAAACTTATGTCGATGGAGAACAAGCAAAATCTTTAGTGTATGAACGTTCGCTTTAAGCTTAAGATTTTAGGCAAAAAAAATCCCAAGTTTTAAGGCTTGGGATTTAAGATTCAATTTAAATGGTGCCTCGGGCCGGACTTGAACCGGCACGCCCGTGTTAACGAAGCTCAGGATTTTAAGTCCTGTGTGTCTACCAATTTCACCACCGAGGCACTGAAAGTAACACCATTAAAAAGTGAGTTTTGAATCTAAGGGTGTCCGAACACTTTGTCACGCCTTTTCATAAAAAATTTAAAAGGACTTTTCGTTGACTCATTTAGCATCTCAGCCAATGATGAATCATGTTGTGTCTAATGAACAAAATTTAAGAACATTCAACATCTTCAAGGCGATAAAAGTCGCATTTCTGCCGATTTTTTTAGCGTTATTAGTCTCAGGCACCCTAGATCAGTTTATAAATTCTAAAATTGAAGCTATTTTGCGTTCGCCGCAGGGTTTATCACAGACCATTTGGTTTTATGGTTCGGTTTCTATTTTTTCATCACTTTTCTTTCCGTTACTGATTAGCTTTTTTGCAAGTTACGCTTTAGCCCGTTCGATTCAAGACCAAGATTACAACCAGTTTATTCCAAACAACCTTCCTGATTTTATCGGCGAACACTTTGAGTTATCGTTTTTAGAAACTCTGCGCTCTTGGGGTAAGACATTTCTTTGGACATTTCTATTTATTATTCCAGGTATCGTTAAATTCTTCTTATATATGCCCGTTCCATTTGTGGTGTTCTTCTCGAAACGTTATCAGGCCGGCGAAGTTGATGCCTTAAAGCTTGCGCAAAAGATTTTTAAGAAACACTGGTTTTGGTTATTAGTCTACATGACTATGTTTACATTTATCTTACCGATGGCTTTATCCCTTGGTATGGATCAATACCGCGTCTTTCGCGAGTACTTTGTTTACGCCTCAATGCTGACAGCGGTTGATGCGGTGATCGTAATTATTTTTCATTACTATATTTTAAAATTAATCTTAAAATTTATTAAAGACGACGACTCGAAAGGACAAAGCTATGGGCTTAATGTTTAACTGGAAAGATATTAAAAACCGCGATCACGGCTTAACGTTTGACGACGTTTTAATTATGCCGAAAAAATCTGAAATGAAATCGCGTAAAGATCCGTCTTTGAGATCTCGTATTACTAAAACTAAATTTTTAGAAACACCGATCATTTCTGCCAACATGGACATGGTCACAGAAGCCCGCATGGCAATTGCTATGCACAAATTCGGTGGCCTAGGTATTTTACACAGATTTATGGATACTGATAAACAAGTTGCCATGATCGAAGAAGTCAAAGCTGCTGGCGCTAATATTATTTCCGCTTCAATCGGCGTAAACGCTGATTTTAAAGAGCGCGCTCACGCGATTGTAAAAGCTGGTGTCAACTTAATGACAATCGACATCGCCCACGGTCACTCAGTGGCGATGATGGATACTTTAAAATGGCTAAAAGATACATTCCCAGGCTTAGAAGTTATCGCTGGTAACTTAGCGACTCCTGATGCCGCGATTGATTTGATCGAAGCTGGCGCTGATGCCATTAAAGTTGGTATCGGTCCTGGATCTATGTGTACAACTCGTATCATCACTGGTTGTGGTGTTCCGCAATTAACTGCGATCGCTCTTTGCGCTGAAGCGGCAGAGTCTTACGATGTTCCAGTTATTGCCGATGGTGGTATCAGAACTTCAGGTGATATGGTGAAAGCTTTCGGAGCTGGGGCTTCGACAATCATGCTTGGTTCAATGTTATCAGGAACTATCGAAACACCGGGCGATATCGTGAATGGTAAAAAACAATACCGTGGTATGGCTTCTAAAAAAGCGCAAGTTTCTTGGCGCGGTGATATGCCAAAAGGCATGGCGCCAGAAGGTGAATCAACTTTCGTAAACGTTAAAGGTCACGTTGAAGATGTGTTACACGAACTGTGCGGTGGAATTAGATCTGGTATGACTTACATGAATGCACAAACCATCGCTGAAATGCGTGATAAAACTCAATTTATGGAAATGTCTTCAAACGGTATTTCTGAATCACGCGCCCACGGAGTGAAAAACTAATAATGTCTTTTGATCCACGCCCTATCGGAGTTTTTGATTCAGGTATCGGAGGACTTACTGTTCTTCGTGAATTACTTAAAAACTTTCCTGATGAAAATTTCATTTACTTAGGTGATACGGCCCGCTTGCCTTACGGAAGTAAGTCAGCGGACACCGTTCGTAAATACACCGAACAGAATATGAATTTTTTAAAAGGCCGTGATGTAAAAGCCATTGTTGTGGCCTGTAATACCGCTTCAACACAAGTGTTTGAAACTGAATACGAAGGTTTACCCGTTTATAACGTGATTGATCCAGGATCAGAGTTAGCCGCGCGCATGACTGAAAATAATCGTGTGGCGGTGATCGCCACCCGTGCGACAGTAAAATCAGAAAGCTACACTAAAAAAATTCATGCTCACAAACCTGAGGTAGAAGTTTTTAGCGCAGCTTGTCCGCTATTTGTGCCGTTAGCCGAAGAAGGCTGGCACGATGACCCGATCACAAACTTAATCGCGTTTCGTTATCTTCAAGGTTTAAAAGCGCAAGATGTAGATACCGTGGTTTTAGCTTGTACACACTACCCGTTACTTAAAACGGCGATTCAAAAAGTTTTTGGTAATCACGTAAACCTTGTTGATTCTGGTGAAGCGATTGCAAAGTTATTAGCGCAAGATTTTTCTTCTCAGCGTTTAAATAAAAACAATAAATCAGGTGATAAATTATTAATTTGTCTAACTGATGCGGGTACGCAGTTTGAAAAACTGGCGCTAGCTTTAGTTGGCGATTTCACGGATCAAAGAATTGTTTTCGAAACAGTTTCTGTCATTTGACGAACCTTTTTACAGCTAAATAGCTTTCTTGCCGTTTAAACTTTAGAACGCCTTGGCGCGCGCTATGCTTATTTTTCTTACGCATGAAAAAGCAGATCGCCAAACTTTTACTTATTTTAGTAGCTTTAAACGTAGGTTTAACGGCCTGTGCCCCTAGTTCGCGCGATCAAAATAAAAACCAAAAACCTACTGAAGTTGCGCCTTCTGAACAGACTTTAAAAGTGGGCGATATTATCTTTCACAAAAGCCAGTCAAAACAATCAAAAGCTATCAAAGAAGCTTCGCAGTCCGAATGGACTCACGTAGGTATTTTAATCTCTAAAGATGGTGAATGGTACGTGTCTGAAGCGATCGGTCCCGTGGTATCAACAAAACTTCAAGATTTTATCAATCGTGGCAAAGACAAAGAGTATAAAATCTATCGTTTTAAATACTTCGATGCGATCTCGATGGAAGATAAATTACTTGAAGCTATTCAGAAGCAAAACAAAGCCTATGACATTTACTTCGAAATCTCAGATGAAAGCACTTACTGCTCTGAATTAGTGTACAAAGCGATGCTTGAAGTGACCGGCCATGAGGTAGGTTCTGTACAACAATTTAAAGACCTAAAACTCAGTGGCCCGCAAGTGAAAGCCTTAATCAAAAGACGCTTAACTGATAAAGGCCGCGTACTTGATCCAGAAGAACCGATCATTACTCCAGCGTCGCAAATGCTTGATCCGAATATGACTCTGATCAAAGAATCTCTTAAAAAATAAGAGTCGTTTACCCTTAACAAAAGATCGTTTTGAAACAGTTTCTGTCATCTGGCGAACTTTTTTACACCCTTTTGAGCTCCGCTGCTGTTTATATTCGGTTAAGAACTGGCGTAGACCCTGCTCTATATCTACTGGAAATGGAAGAAAGCAGTACGTTTATGAAAAAATCTAACATTAAATTCTCAAGCCTGATGCTAAGTTTAATCTTAGCCATTTCCTCATGTGCTCCTAGCCAGAAGCATGACCAGAACAAAAATAACACGCAAAATGCGGGTATTACTGAAAACGAGGCGGATCTTCCACCGATTATCGAACAAGAGCTTGTATCGACGGATGATAACTTTCAAAAAATCTTAGAAGATCAAAATAAAGCTGCCGAATACGAAGCTCCAACTAACGCGATTCAAAACGGCGAAGACTTACTCTATGTGGGTTACACAAAACTTAAAAATGTAAAATCAGTGTATAACCGAACTAAAAATGAATTAGAAGTATCAGGTATCGCTGAAATCTTAAATGCAGATAAAAAATCTGTTCGCGTAAAACAAGAATTCAAAATTAAAGGTAAATATAAAGCTGACAGCGGCGTGATTAAATTACGCCCGGTTGAAGACAGTAAAGATGAAAAAGACATTCAAGTTCGCGCAGTAGTAACTTGTTTTAAAAGCGACATCGGCGAAAAGTATGACTGTGCCCGTGCGATTATTGATCTTTTCATCAAACACCAAAATAATTTTTATACCGAGCAATTAGAAGCTACGTCATTTGATAAACCTAAGGTTGTAGGCGCTGGCAAAGAAAAAGAGAAAAAGCCTGAAATTGATATGGATTTAGTTGATCCAGAAGCTGACAACAACCAAGTTAAAGTCACTCCAGAAGGTCAAGCTGAAGACAAAAAACCAGTGATTGATACAGTCGTAAAAACACCAACAGCTTCAAAACCAGCTGTGGTGATTGACGACTCAAAAGAAGAAGCCGACCCAGAAGCTTTAGCCGAAGTTGAAGAAGGCGATGATGATTCAATCGCTGGTCGTTACGAAGGTAAAGCGGCCTTAGTAAAACTTGCGAAATTATTCTTATCAGATAAAGACATCGAAGAATTAGATTCTAACGATGGTAAACCAAAATCTAGTAAAGATGATAAAGATGAAGACGACGATTCTGATGATCATCAAGCCGCAGTGCCCGTGCAAAAAGATACAAAAGGCCGCTTACGTCTATCAAACCAAGCCGTTGGCAGCCCTGATAACGGACGTCTTCGTAACGCGTCTTTCTTAAAAACGCATATCGAGACTTACAAGTTAATTGATAAGGTCGTGATCGCTAATTCTTCACCGAAGAATTACTACGGCACACAAGAAATGATGGAAATCTTAGAAGCCATCGGTGAAAAAGCTAATACATTACAAAGAAATAAAATCTTTATCAGCCGTATCTCAGCAAAAGCTGGCGGAAGACTTCCCCCTTCAAAATCACACCAAAATGGTATGGATGTGGATATTGGCTACTTTACAGTTCAAGGTAAAGTTCAGTTCCCGATCGTAGCTTCGGGTGGTTCTTTAAGAAAATCAGATTTCTCGGTGGCTAAAACTTTAGAAGTTTTTAAATTCTTAATGACTCAACAAGTTTCACCGGTCGATCGTTTATTCGTGGATCAATCGATTATTAATAATCTTTGTCGTGAAGCTAAAAATTCTGGAAAATTTAAAGGTTCAGAAAAAGCGGCCTACGCTAAGCTATTTGAAAACATGCAACACGTAGACGGCCACGGCAACCACTTTCACTTACGTCTTCGTTGCACGAAAAACCAACCTGATTGCCAACACAGAATTTATAAAAAAATGAATAACTGTGCTGGGTAATGGCGCGGCTACCAGCCGCCGCTAGCTAGTCTGCCCAGCATTCTTAGATAAAGATTTCTTGGGCGATATTCTTTAAATTATAATTACTTGCCATACTGCGGACATAAGCTCCGCAGTCAGCCATAACAAGCAGATCCATTTCTTTCGTTTCAAAAAGTGGGAAGCTTCTATGAAACACATCTGATGATTCACAGATTGGACCAACGAGCGAGTAATTCACCTGGTTTGATGAATTTTTCTTTAAATTATAAAAATGGTGATGCGCTTGATACAGCGAAGGGCGCATGTTGTTGTTCATACCAAGATCCAGCACCAGCATATTTTTATTTTTGATGTACTGAACCTGACAGATAAACACCGCAGACCTTGCCACGATAAAGCGACCCAGTTCTGATAAGATATCAGCGTCGAAGTTTTTAAGTGATTCATCGTAAGCCGCTTTTAAATTATTCCAACGGTCAAAGTCAGCGATCAAGTCATGAGATTTATAATCAATTCCTAATCCCCCGCCCACATCAAATCTTGTCAGCGTTGAAAATTGTTTTTTCAAATCTAAGAAATACGTTTTCATTTTTTCGACAGATTCTTTGAATACTAATGGATCAAGGATTTGTGAGCCGATGTGAAATGATAAACATTTAAATTCAACTAACGGATTTTTTTTGATGATATCTAAACATTCTGGAACGGCCTCTAAATCAATTCCAAATTTAGAATCTTTAAGCGCTGTTGAAATATACGGATGCGTTGGTGTTTCAATTAGCGGATTAACACGTAAACCAACACTCACCTTTTTGTTTTTCTTGCTTGCGATATCGCTGATACGACGAAGCTCAGCCGGAGACTCAACGTTGATCTGAAAAATTTGATTATCAATTGCAAATTCAATTTCAGGAATTGTTTTAGCCACACCTGAAAAAATAAAGTCGCTGGGTTTAAAACCACATTCAAGACCGTGTTTAATTTCACCAAGACTTACAACGTCTAACCCACAACCCGCGTCTTTAAAGAGCTTTAGGATTTCAGGGTGATAGTTAGATTTCATGGCAAAATGCAGCTGTTTAAGCTTAGTCCACGACTTAACCCAAGTTATACGTTCACTAATCAACGACTTTTGATACACCAAGACAGGCTCTTGATAGTTTTTAATGGCCGGAATATCGCTTAATTTAGCGTCGGCAAAGTATAATTCGTTATTCTGATAAGTGAATAGATCGCGTGACATTTAAGCCATCTTAGCTAATGATCTTAAGAATGAAAATGATTAATTTAGGTTATACGAAATTAGGTCTTCCGCTGCATGGCTACCACTTCTTGCCAGCAGCTGGAAAAGCAAAAAACCGCGCCCTGGTAATCGGCGGCGTTCACGGTGACGAGCCAGAAGGTGTTGTTGCAGCCCGTGGATTATTAGATTCTTTTACGAAAAAGTTTGATTTGGATTTAGAGGTTGTGCTTGTTCCTGAAATGAACCCGGAAGGCGTTCTTTTAAAAACTCGCGGAAACTCAAATAAAGTCGACCTTAACCGCAACATGAACACGAAAGATTGGTCTCCAGTTGCGGCCAGCGAGCGTTATTTTCCGGGCCCATCGGCCATGTCTGAGGCTGAAAACCAATGTTTAGCTAAATTCGTTGAAGACTTTAAGCCAACAGTGATTTTTTCACTTCACTCGTGGAAGCCGATGTTAAACACCAACGGCGAATTACCAGAAGCTGACACCATCGCAAAAATCACAGGTTATGTGATTCAGCCCGATATCGGCTACCCAACACCAGGATCTCTTGGCACATGGGCTGGTTTTGAAAGAAATATCCCGACGTTAACTTACGAAATCGAACGCGATATTTCATTTAAACCCATTATTGATATTCACGTACCAGCCATCATCGAAGGCTTAAAAGTAACTGCGAAAAGATAAGTCGCGATTAGGAAATTAAAATGAAAAACGAAATTTTAAATTTACACCAAACATTAGCTGATAATAAAGACTACCAAATCACCCAGGCCGATAAAGATTTAATCTTATCCGCGATGAATGATTTAGATTCTGGTAAAATCCGCGTTTCTGAAAAAGTAGAAGGAAAATGGATTACTAATGAATGGGTTAAAAAATCTATTCTGTTGTATTTCCGTATCACAACAAACAAAGTGATTAACTCAGGCGATTTATCTTACTTTGATAAAATTCCGGTGAAAAAATTCACTGAAACAAACGGCGTTCGCGTTGTACCACAAGCGATTGCCCGTTTTGGTTCTTTCGTAGAATCAGGTGCGATCTTAATGCCATCGTATGTAAATATCGGTGCTTATGTGGGTGCTGGTACAATGGTTGATACATGGGCTACTGTAGGTTCATGCGCACAAGTGGGAAAAAACGTTCACTTATCCGGTGGAGTTGGTTTAGGTGGAGTTCTTGAACCAGCTCAAGCTCAACCCGTTATCGTTGAAGATGATTGTTTCGTTGGAAGCCGCTGTATCGTGGTTGAAGGTGTTCATTTAGAGCCAGGTGTTGTGTTAGGCGCTGGCGTAACCATCACAGCTTCGACAAAAATTATCGATGTGACTCAAAAAGATGTGGTTTACAAAGGCCGCATTCCTGCAAACTCTGTGGTGATTCCAGGTGTAGAAATGAAAACATACCCTGCCGGAACTTTCGGAGTACCATCAGCGTTAATCATCGGCCAAAGAAAAGAATCAACGAATAAAAAAACATCGTTAAACGATGCACTTCGTGATTTTAATGTGAGCGTTTAATACTAGTGTTTAGATTTTAATAAAATCGCCGGCTCGATCTTCAGTGAGGCTCGGGCCGGAATATAACATCCAACGACTGCAAGTGCGGTAACCCCTAAGACAACCCAGAATGTAAACACCGGGTTCACCAAAGCCGGAATCGAAGAATCGTAATAAACCGAAGGTAAAATATTTAACGGATAAAACTGCAAGTAATACCCAGCAGCCACACCGATCAGCGTTCCTAAAAATAAACCTGATAAAGAAATCCATAAACCCATCATTAAAAATAACGATAAAGTTTTTTTAGACGAATAACCCAAAGTTTTAATAATCGCGATATCCAGTTTTTTCTGCGACATGATCAGCGCAAGAACAGTTAAGATCGAAGACGAAGCAATTAGCCCCGCAAGACCTAAGAAAACCCCGATCATTGTTTTTTCCATAAATAAGGCAAAAAACAAATCTGAATTTTTCTGCTGCCAAGTTTCAACATGATCAAACCCTTGCGCTTCTAACTGCACACGCGTCTGCTCCATTTTACCAATATCTTTAAGCCACAAATGATAACCCGAAATTTTTGAAGGACTAGAACGCAGCGATTTAATTGAATGCTCTTTATTAAAAAATAAAAGCTTAGAATCAAGGTCATACAAATCGGTCGTCACAATACGACGAATCGTGGCCTTCTCAAAAACCGGAGCCTCCATAGTGCTAAGAAGTAAACTCTCAGCCGGAATAAGTGTCACCACATCGCCTTCAAGTAAACCTAATGAACGAGCCAAATCAATACCGACAGCAATCTCATTCGGCTGAAGCTCAAGATCCACATCAATCGAAGGATCATAAAAAGAAAGCTGAGCATTCTGCTGCTGAGTAGATTTCAAATCCTTAAGCTGCTTAAACCAAAAACTAATCCCAGCCTGATCATAGCCAACCGCACTCGTCCCACGAAATTGCCCATCAATCGTACGCAGCATAAGATCATAACTTTCAAAAGCAACAACCGACATATCACTATTCGATTCAAGCGCAGCCAAAGGCTTCTCTTTCTGAACAATCGTCAAATGCGGATCAAGCGCCAAAATACGAGTCTTAATATTGGCATTCATGCCATTCATAACAAATAAAACTAAAAAGAAAATAGCCACAGAAAGCGTAATCGCAATAAAAGACAAAAGCGAAATACGACGAATCAAAGACGCCGAACGATGAGAAATAATCAGCTTAGTTAAAAAGAAATAGCTTAGTGAATCCCGCAACATGCGAAGATCATTAAAACACCCAGCTTAACGCCTGTCGATTAAAAATGAGCGACTTTTTTGCTAGGCGCTGTTTCGTCGAAGTAGATAATACCCTCTTCAAGAAACAACTTATTATGACCAATATGGTTCATCGCCGTAGGATGATGATTCGTCATAAAGATATGACGTAAATGCCCTTGACGTTGTTTGAACTGAATTAAATCCAAAAAGTTTAACCATTGAGCTTCAGTTAACCCCGATGCCGGGTCTTCAAGAAGAAGCATTTGCGGATTCTTAGCAATCGCCTGAGTCATAAACACAAGCTTCTGCCAGCTATAGCTTAGCTTTCCTAACTCGTTATTCAAATAAGGAGTTAGATCTAACTGTTCACAAATTACTTGAAGTTCTTCTGGCGTTACAAATTGAGCAAAGAAAGCCTTCACCGTTACGTTTGAATGATGACGACCACCTTCAAAGTAACAACCCATAACCGAACGCGGATCAACTTCATGCTCGTCAGAAAAAATATCCTGCCCGTTCCATAAAATACGGCCCGAAGCACACGGACGAGCGCCCGATAAAAACTGTAAAAATTGAAGCGAAGAATTTGGATTCGACGATTCGATAACAACCGTTTGATCTGTTGGAAGTTCAAAGTCCACGCTTTGTAGCACAGGATCTAACCCTGGTTGCACTAGAGTTACATTTTCTAAGTAGACTTGATTGATATCGATTAAATTTGCCATCGAACTTTTATCGGCTTAAAGGCCGACAAAGTTAACTAGACCAAAGACTGTATAGAATAAAGACTTCACTAACTCTAAAGCAAAATCAAAAACTGATTGCTCAGATCTGGCATTAGCTAAGGTTAATTTCTTGATATCGATTGTATTCGGGAATACGTCACGAAAGATCGAATAAGCGCGCGCCATATGAAGTTGCGAGGTTACCAATAAAACATCTTGGCATTTAAGCGACTCAACTAAAACAACAGATTGATGGGCATTACCAAATGTTGTTTGTGAACGTTTTTCTAAGATCACATCATCAGGATTAATTTCATTGTAGTATGGCCAATACGGAAATACTTCGGTGTAAGTGGCCTCTTTGAACACACCGGATACGATTAACTTTTTAACTCTTTTTTGCTGAAGAAGTTCAAAGCCTTCGCGAATGCGCCCCGGAGCTCCGGTTAATACAACCGCACAATCAGCTTCAGGCGCCTGCGACCAGGCATTGATAGGTTCATCTTTTATTTTCTTGGCGTGAAAAAACAAAATGCTCACGCCAAGTAAAAAGAAAAAATAAAAGATCAAAGACTTAGGTTTTAAACGCATTAAGCCTGTTTGTGGGCAATCACTTCAATTTCAACGTTCACGCCTTTAGGTAAACCTGCAACGGCAACAGTTGAACGAGCTGGTGGATTTGATGAAAAACGAGTCGCGTAGATTTCGTTCACAGTGGCAAAGTCACTCATGCTAGTTAAAAAAATCGTTGTTTTGATCACATGAGAAAATTTCATGTCAGCTTTTGTTAAAACGGCTTCAATATTTTTTAAAACCATTTCAGTTTGCTGTTTAATATCGCCAGTGAAAACTTCTTGAGTTTTCGGGTCGATAGAAATTTGACCAGAGCAAAATAAAAAATCACCCATTTGCACAGCTTGCGAATAAGGACCTACTGCTTTTGGGGCACCGTCTGTGTGTAGAATAGTTTTAGACATGTCGTTTCTCCTGCGTGCCTTCGGCACGACTTCTCCTAGAAATAGAAAATAATACCAGCACGGAATGGGTCGTCAGCCAGCGTGCGGATACGTGTATCTTTAACAGAAGACAATCCTAATCCGCCCTCAAAAGAAAAACCAACATTTTCTAAACCAGTGAAGAAAAACTCAACACCCATTAAGAAATTAGCTTCAAAACCGTTCTCTTTGCCATCGATTGGATCTTCAAAAGTCACTAAACCAAGCTGACCACCAGCGTAATAATGCAATTGATTTTCATGAAAAATCACATGACGGATACCCGCATTAATCTGAAATTTAGAATTATCTTTTTGCGTATCCACGCCAATACCACCTGTTACAGCTGTTAAGCCATTTAAGTGATAAACAGCAGCTAACGACGGTAAAGACTCAGAGGTATTATTCTTAATACCAACACCTAAGCGCTGTGGCATTTCTTTAGCCGAAACAAGTGATGAAAATAGCGACATAATCGCAATAGTCAGGGTGATTTTTAATAACTTCATATAGCCTCCTCACACAGGTTGACACTCCACCAACGTCTTGTCAGCATATTTTCTTGAGGAGAAATTATGAAACTATTAATGACGTTAGTGATCGCCGCTTTTGCTGTTACAGCTCAAGCTCAAACTTTAACTACTACTGTAGGCGATAAAAAATATGACACTTATGGTTTAGCATCTGGTGCCGAGCTTAAAGTCGACAGTACAACATCTGCTTTAAAACCAGTTTCTCACGGGATCAGAAAGAAAAAAGTTTTTGCTCTTGTTCCCGTTAAAGTTTATTACGCTGAATTATTAGCGGCTAAACCTGAAGCTTTAGTAAAATCTGATGACGGCATTTTATCTTCATTAAAAGCCGCAGGCCCTGTGCAATTACGCTTAACGATGTTACGCGATTTACCTGCTAAAAAAATCTCTGATTCATTTGTTGATGCTTTAAAAGCAAACGATGTAGCTGTTGATGAAGGCGATATGAAAACTGTATTAGGCCATATCTCGACAATGAGTGAATTCAAACAAGGCGAAATCTTTTCAATTGTTGGATCAACTTCTGGCGACAAAGGATTTTTATACTTACAAAAACCATCAGGCGAAATGATCACAGTAGCTGGCTCAGCAAAACTTCCAGAACAAATGTTTAGCATTTGGTTTGGTAAACCAGTTGACGATAAATTAGCTGACCTTAAAAAAGAATTACTTAAATAGTGCGTATTAAATTAGTCTTTTTATTATTTTCGTTTTATTCAGCCTGCGTTTTTGCGCAGGCTTTTTCTATTGGACCATTTTCGCTGGGCCAAGCTTCAGTCGACTTAGATGTTCACGATTTTAATATCGAAAAATCTCATGCAGATATTGAAGCTTTTTTTCTAGAAGACACGATTCAGTGGTTACGCCCTGAAAACAACCTGCTTACTCCGCGCGTATTATTAAAAATTAATATCCCGAAAAAATATGCGCCGGTTTACTTTAAAATCGACCAGCAAGTGATCTTTCCCGCTGGCAATGAGTCGCAGCTATCGACACAGCTTTATGTAAATCTTTTTACGCCACAGAATATTGTGATTTATCAAGGTGATAAAGTTTTAGATACAATCTCTATTACTGCTAAGTCTGTAGCCCGCTCAAAATTAAAACAGTGGATCGATTATACATGCTTACCCTATGAAGTTATGATTACTGGCTTTGAACAACAGTACACATCAACAGGGTGCAAGCTTCACCGCGTCGGTTCTTTTGGCAAAGAAACTCCCCGCTTAGAAATTGCTTTTTCTTCTCCAAATTTAACAACACCATCTGGCGATCACCCACCGTTTTTATTTAACCTTCAAGACAACTCTGCGGTTGAAACTGTTTTAATTAACAAAGCCACCAAAGAAAAAGTAAACGTAACTGTAAGCGCTAAACTTCCTGAACGTTTACATCGTTTAAAATTTGCCGGAGGCCTTGGCCCTTATTCGGTGACAAATAATTATAATTTAAACACCAAAGGCCCAGACATTCTTCCGTCGTATATGTTGTACGGAAAATTAGAATTATCTGAGACTTCATCATTCAAGGCTTTTGATGCTTTAGTTTATGATAGCAAATCGTTATTTAATAATTCAGGCCTATATTTTTCATACGACCTGGCGCAAGTTTTTGATGGCCAAGTTATTTTAGGCGCTTTATTAGGCTTTCAAGGTCTTCACTACAAATACGATGAAGGTTATCCCACAGAATTTGAAGTGATTTACCCGCAAGGTTTTGAATTAACTTACAATCACCCGTTTGGTTTAACGAACCGTTATTTAAGTTACGGTATGTTCTTATCAACAACCCAAGAACTTTACCGCAACATGTGGCTTCGCTTCGGAAGTTCAGTGTTTTACGAATTAAATTACATCACTTGGGGATCAGACATCGCCGAAATCGAAATGTGGGGCTTATCTGTAGGGTTTCCGCTGTTTAAAGCCTTTTAAACAGCGTACCTATTAATGAGCTTCAAAAGTTAACTGAAATAAATCAGGCTTAACAATTAAGTTAAACTGACCTGTATCATCTGTGATATTCACATCTGATCCATCTTGATTCGGAAAAAACTGCGCTACAATTGCTTTAGCTTTTTCACCTTCATATTTAATTTGCGCCGAACGTAAACCAAAACTTCCTTGTGGAGATTTGAAAATCAAAATTGAACAGTGATAACTGTTTTCAGCTTTTTTATTACAGATAAAAGACATTTCTTTTTGTGAAACCTGTAAAGCCTTACCTGGCCCAAGCATGCTTGCTTGCTCAGGCACATTCATCTGCTCATACAAACGCGTTGGTGTATGATCGAAAGTTCCATCATACCCAGCCGAAATTAGATTAATCATATATTGCATGCCCAAGAACCGCCCCTCGGTTCGGGCCTGCAAATTAAAACTTACTAAAATCAAACTTAAAAACAATAACTTACGCATATATTAATACTTAATCTGTGGACAAAGTTTAGCTAACACTTTTTTCAATTGCTCATCGGTGTACTTCACAGCTGTTTCACCTTCGCTATTTGTATATTTAAAAATTTTACCGATTTGTACGCGGCATTCATGTTGGTAAGCGTCTTTAAACACACCGGTTTTTCTAAAATCTGCCGAAGGCGCTCCGCCTAATTTAAACGGTAATTCATAAACTAAACCTTGAGTTGGCGTGATAAACACTCCACCATCGTTTTCGGCTGAAATCTTTGGATCAACTTCAACTTTGGCATTAGTCATACCAATTAAGTGGCTTGATTCGCTATCGAAAATAAAATCAAAGTTATAACGGCCTTTGATCGTGATTTCGCGCTCGTCTTCGCTAATGCTAAAAGTTGATGTTCTTTGATTACGTGGAAAGAAGTAAAATTCTTTAGCACCGCTTGAAGTGTCTTCAGGCCCGTCATCAAGAGAAATAAAAACTAATAAAGAGTCATTTGAAACTAAGTAATCGCGGTATTTAAGATCGACATAATTATTCATATTACTTGTCGTAATATAACAATTTGTCTGTTCACGGTTTGAAAGCTGATGAATCTGCGTAAGTCCTACACGCACGACTTCTTCTTTACAGTCTTGCGGCGGAATCGCAGCAAAGGCGTATGTCGAAAATAATAACACTAAGCTTGTCGCTAAAAATTTCATAAACTTCCCATCCTTGAGATCTGTTTACAAAAAGGCTAGCGCAAAGATCTAAAATTCACAAAAACTTTTTTGCCGGCTTTGATTTCTATGACTTGCGAAGACAATTGATCACCCGTGGGAACATCAGAACTGTCCAAACCAAGAACTTTTAGGTCATATTTCCCCGGCTTCATAAAGATACGCGCCATTTGAATTTTAGATGGGAGCGTTGACCATTGGCGAAGATCGGCTCTATCTGCTAAGTTCATCGCAATCCACGCGACACTTCCTAATAATTCATTCTTTTGACGAATTTGATCTGACACCACGGCTTTCGCCGCCACGCCACCGATTCTTCGCGCCACTAATGAATTATAGTCTTTATCCATGGTGATCATCGCCATGCGGTCGATATCATACACCGTTCTTGTTTTATTCATTTGGGTATAGATTTTTCCCGTCGAAGATTCAATCGGCGTAAGCTCAACTTGGGCTACCGTTGTTTTTGGATATTCTGTTCTTAATGTGGGAAAACGCGGTTCATCAACGCGTGGAACTTTTCTAGCGCCAAAGCCCTGTTGGAAAATCACAATCACTTCACCGTTTTTACGCCCGTTTAATTCTTCATCGAGAGCATTTTGATCTGATTTAAATTCTTTTTTCCATTTCGCTAAAGCTTGATCACGCCCAGCCAGTCGCGCTGAACGAATTAAATCTCCCGCAATACCTGAAATCGTTGGATCTAACTTATAGGCGGCTTCGTATTCGATATAGGCATCATCATATTTTTTCTGTGATTCCCAAATGATGGCTGATAAGTAGCTGGCAAATGGCGAAAGCTCATAAGCTTCGCGGCCTTCCATTTTAAAAGATGAAATTTTACTGTTAATTCTGCGGCATTCAACTAACGCTGAATCGTAATCACCTAACATTAAGTAATTAATTGCATTCATGCTGTTTAATAAAAACTTTTCGTAAGATTCACCTTTGTACTGAACCATCTCTTCAGCACCTAACGTGGCCCCTACAACTTGACTAACTGAGTGGTAATCTTTTTCTTCGAGTAATCGATCTGCTTTAATAAAAGCGTCAGCCGATGCCCGGTAATCGCCAGAAATTTGCAAAGCCATGGCGTAATCTAGCATATACATCAATTGATCTTTGCCTTCAGCCGATGATTTTTCTTTAAGATCTTTTAAAGCCTGTGACGTTTGGCCTTGGCGTAATAAACTTTTTGTCTCGTCAGATTGTGACAAAAAAGATGCGCAACCCGCAATACAAAGCATAAATAAAATAAGTATAACCTGTAGTCGTCTTTTGTTTTGCATCACTAAGATTATGTGCTTGATAAGGCGCAATAGCAACAGATAGCATAAACAAACTATGATGCACCTTCCAGAGCTTATCCAGGATCTTGGTTTTATTTTAATCACCGCCGCCATGGTGACACTCATCTTCAAAAAACTTAATCAGCCCGTTGTTTTAGGATATTTGATCGCTGGATTTTTAGTAAGTTCACATGTGCCCTACTTTCCCAACGTTAAAGACGTAGCTTCTATTAAAATTTGGGCCGAAATCGGAATCATCGTTTTATTGTTCGGTCTAGGCTTAGAGTTCAGTTTTAAAAAATTAGCCCAAACCGGACGCTCTGCCACCATCACCGCCATCTTTGAAGTGATCTTTATGCTGGTGTCGGGATTTATTTTCGGCCAAATCATGGGATGGAATCAAATCGACAGTTTATACCTTGGGGGAATTTTATCTATTTCATCAACCGCCATTATTATTCGCGCCTTTGATGAATTAGGTTTAAAAAGTCAGAAGTTTGTCTCGTTAGTTTTTGGTGTATTAATTGTCGAAGATATCGTGGCCATCTTACTTTTAGTGCTACTTTCAACGGTAGCTATTTCACGTGAGCTTTCAGGACAAGAGCTTATTTTTTCTGGCTTTCGCTTAGGTTTCTTTTTAATTCTTTGGTTTATCGTCGGTATTTACATGTTACCAACGATTATGCGTAAGATTAAAAAATATCTAAACAATGAAACAATGCTGATTGTGTCACTGGGGTTATGCTTAGCGATGGTGAGCATTGCGACTTTCGCTGGATTTTCACCGGCTTTAGGCGCTTTCGTGATGGGTTCGATCTTAGCTGAAACCACCGAAGGCCCACGTATTGAAAAAATCCTGCATCCGATTAAAGATTTATTTGCCGCCGTGTTTTTCGTTTCTGTGGGTATGATGATCGATCCGGCGATTTTACAACAATACGCATGGCAAATCGTTTTAATCACATTGATTACAATTGCCGGTAAAGTTCTTAGTACTTCGGTGGGTGCTTTAATTTCAGGAGTTAGCTTTCGCCATTCAGTGCAAGCCGGTATGAGCTTAGCGCAAATTGGTGAGTTCTCGTTTATCATCGCAACGCTTGGTTTAACATTAAAAGTAACAAGTGATTTTTTATACCCGATTGCCGTATCTGTTTCGGCGATTACCACTTTTGCAACACCTTATTTGATTCGCAACTCTGACCGTTTACAAAACTTCTTACGCCATAAATTACCAGAAAACTTTTTTATGCGTGTTGAAAAATACCAAACAGCATTCGTGGCCGAACAATCTGAAGCAGGTTTGGTTAAAATCTTATGGCGCGCTTATGGCTGGAAGACTTTAATTAACGGCGTATTAGTGTTTGCGATTATTTTAGCGGGTGTGCTTCTGCGCCCACGTTTTGGTGATTATATTTCGTTTGCAATTGTGTGTTTTTTGTCGATTCCGTTTTACTGGGCGATGTGTTTTAGCCAACCTTCAAAGTTTTTAACGGAAACAGAACTGATTCGTTTACACCGTCTTGATATCGGTGTGTTTATCGGAAGAAATATTTTAGGTTTTTTATTTGCTCTTTATGCCGTAAGTAGTTTTATGACGTTAAATTCATGGCAGGGGTTAGTTTCTTTTGCAGCCCTTACCTTGTTGGTTTTCTTTGGAAGCACGTCGCAGGTATTTTATCAAAAAATTGAAACTAAGTTTATGAATAACTTAGTTTACGAAAGCCCGACAAGAAAACCAAAACTAGCACCGTGGGATGCAAGTCTTGCGACTTTTACGATTAATCCAAATTCAAAATACGTGGGCCTTACATTATTAGATTCTAAAATCAAAGAAACTTACAATGTAACTGTAGCCTTAGTTGAACGTGGCGAAAGTAAACATTTAGCTCCGGATCGTGGACTGATTCTTATGCCTTTTGATAAGCTCTATTTAATTGGTATTGATGAACAGGTTCACAAATTAGGAATAGAATTAGAAACTTCGGCTTACAAAGACGGAGAATCTACGACTGAATCTTATAAATTACGTTCGGTACGCGTAACTATTAGTTCGCCATTTGTAAATAAAACGATTCGCGAAAGCTCTATTCGCGAAAAAACATCGGGTTTAATCGTAGGTATTGAACGTAACGGTGAACATATTATTAGCCCTGATTCCTCTATGGAAATCTTAGTGGATGATATTTTATGGATCGTTGGCGACTACGATAAAATCAATCGTTTACGCTCATAAATTTAGCGTGACGAGCTTGTAGCTCGTGCCGGTCTTTTTGATTCTTTAGCAGGCTCAGAACTTGTGTTGTTGCTGACGTAGGCGCGCCAATAGCGATTTTTACTGCAGCGAGAAGGCATACTTTCACACTCAGAAAGATCAAAAGGCTTATCCCAAGCATCACCGTTTACTGAATTTGAATACCAACTATTTTCACTGGCAAATCTTCGTGCCCCGTCATCTGGAACTTTCTTCTTCCACGGATAACACTGGCCGTTTTTAAAACGCAGTTCGATATCATACGTTTTTTTCGGATCTGTGATGGTCACCGTCTGTTCACCGGAATCATCTGAACGGCGTATTTGTAACTGACGCTTTTCAGTCTGCAAATCACTTTCAGTAATTTGTGGTCTACGACCACTTCCTTCTTTTTCACGTTTATCCCACACGGCAGACCAATAAGGACCTTGTGCTTGGTCGACAGCATCGCGTGCTGCATCTGTGACAAAAATTTTACTTAAAGTAATGTCATTACCGTTACTGCTTTTTGAAAAATTAAACTTACTGTAAGTGGCAAGTCTTAAGCGTGGTCGATCAGCTGGTGAACGAAATTTACTATCACGTTCAGAATAAAATGTCTGAATTTGGCGAACCTCGTCTCCACCATCAATAAGACCATCATTGGCGATAGCCTTAGCTAACGGCGCCAGTTCTTCATCACCTTCTAAAAACATCTCACATTGGTTGTACTCTTTGCAAAATTCAAAAGATTCAGGCGTGCGCGCGAGCTTGTCTAGGAAAATATCGTAAGACTGGGCCATTTGTTTATCGTTAAAGGCGCGAAAGCGCGGCGCTGTGCCCACGGTATAATAAGCTTTGCTATATTGAGCTTGTGTAAGATCTTCGTTAGCTTTAACTACTGATTTATCCGGAAATTTAGCACTGCAGGCTAAGACATGTTCAGATCTTCCGCCTTGCTGACGTTTCTTATCACAATCAACTTTGACTTCGATGGTTTTTCGACCGTTACAGACTGAAATACTTTCTTTTTGATCTGCTTGAACAGCTAAAGTAAATACCTGCGAAACAAGAATTGAACGTAAAAGAAACGATATTTTCATATCTCCCCCAGAAGATTACACACGTTAATTCTTCGGGTTTCTGCCTCAAAATCTTAATTTATTTAGATGGATCAAGGTCCAACTTGTATCAAAATGAGAATTTCACTCCTCAGTGTGTCTTGCTGTGTTTGACGACGAGTTAGACAGCGTGGCCCGCAATAATTGTCCTTCATCAAATCCTGAGACGTTAAAACAATTTTATCATGTTTAGGGCGCTTCATTTTGGGCACCTTTCTTGAAATCTACCCCTTCGTTAAGTTTTTTATAAACGGTTATTAATTATTAAAAACGGAGAAAACATATGAACATGAAGAAAGCTATTAGCGCCTTTTTAAGTACAGCATTGTTAGTTAGCACGGCAACTGCTGGCCCTATCGTAAACAAATTAGGTAAAAATGCGTTCAACACACAAATCGCTGCTGGCATCGAGTCTGTTCTTGGAAAATGGACTCAATCAGCAATGTTAAATCCTTCTGTAGCGTTCTATGAAACATATCCGGCAAAAGGTTTTTTAGCTTTAAACGATGTTACTTTCGTACCACGCTCTGATGATTCCAACTCAGTTGTATTAACAGACTACATAGCTATGGGTGCTCAATCTGCCAACGGGTCAGCATTAGGTTTACGTATGGCTTTAGCTCCGCAAGAATCACGTCTTGAAGCTGCTCGCTCAATGGCTGAAAGCGGATTAATCAAAACAGGTGATATTATCATCTCTACTCGTCCGCAATTTGCTAACTCATTACAATACTTAGCTTTACAATTATTAAACACTCACATTTCAGTGGCGGTTGTTGTTACTGAAGGTGGCCGTAAAGTAGTTTACAACGTAGACATGCCGATGGATGCAGACATGTTAGGTGGTAAAGCTGTTGGTTTCGGTAAATCAGTAATGGATTCAACTCACTTTACTGGTGATAACGAAAACTTAATGTTACAAATCTTACGCCCGCGTTTAACTCTAGCTCAAAGATCAAACTTACAAGTTTGGTTCGAAAAAGCTTTAGAAAAAGCCCGCGCTAAAACTGTTTACCCTTCTTCTTTATCTTTCAACTCTGATTACAACAGCCCAACATATCGTGAAAATGGCGATCTTTCTTTCGTAACAGATACAGCCCGTCTATTATTAGGTAAGAGCATGAAAGAGCACGACCACATGCAAATGTTCTGTTCTGAGTTTGCTTGGGTTATGTTATCTTTACGTGACTGTAATCCAGATGGATCTAACTTAAAATCTTGCGTATCTGAATACTTCAAACCAATGCAAATGTTAGGTACAGCATTCTCTGGCGGTAGAGCTTCAGACCAGTCTTTATACGGTATGACTGACGGTATCCCGATGTTAATTCAACAAACTGGTGCTGGTGCGCAATTAACGATGAACTTAATTGACTTCGCTTTACCAGGTGTTGAGAAAGAAGCTAAAGGCTTGTCTTCAGGCCACAAAGGCGTAGCTGCAGCAATGGCTCCGCTAATCCAACAAATGAACGGTTACTTCAAATTAGCTTTATTAGACAGAACACCGCAAAAAATCGACGGTGCAAGAGCTCAATTAAATCCAGCCTCTCCACGCAACTACTCGCCAACTGGTTTCGGTGTTCACGCAGCAATGCCAAACGAAATCAACGGTGAAGCAGTTCAACAAAAGAAATTCGACTACGTCGTGACAATCAAGTACGTACCGAAAGCTAAACTTAAAGATTTACAATCTAAATAATTAAAGCGAAAGAAAATACGAGGAATATATGAAAAAACAAATTTTATTAACTCTAGTGACTTTGTTAACTGTATCTTCAGCTTTCGCTGAATCTGAGATCACAAGATTACAACGTGTAAAAACTGAATCTTGTGCAACAACTGAATTACAAAAAGCCATCACAGCTACCGCTGATAACGTACTTTACTCTGAGAAAAAAGTAACTGTACTTGAAGAAAGCTTAGGAATCACAACAGCGCAAAAAGAATCAGGCATAAAAGCTAAAGTGTTAGGTTCATACCCACGTTCAAGTGTTGCTGCTCACTCTAAAACAGTGACGCGCGCTGAAGCAGATGCTCAAGCTGGTAAAGTTGGTGTTACTGCTCCAGCGATGTTTGATGTTGTTTATGCGGTTCAAGATGCTAACGGTGCACAAATCGGTTCTAAAGGCCGCGTTTCTATCGGCGTAACTTGCCGTGTAGAGAAAACAGGTAACACGGTTGCTCACGCAGCTTCACTTTTATCTTTCGATGTGAAAGCTAAAGGCGTTAAATAGTTTTTTAAAAAACCAAAACCCAAACTTTAAGCCCGGATACTTTATCAAAGTCCGGGCTTTTTTTATTTTCTAGATTCTACTTTGGGCCGGAATGGGGGCATTGCCCCTAACTGGAGCAAATACTTCAACCGATATATTCGGTATGAAAAACATCAAACAAACAATCAAAGTCGCATTCGTCTTATTTGTATTATCAATTTCAACCAAGGCCGCTGCTCAAACTCTTCAAGTCGGCGATATCATTTTTCACAAAAGTCAATCTCAGCAAGCCGCTGCAATCACTGAAGCTTCGGGTTCACAATGGACTCACGTAGGTATTCTTGTAGCTAACGCCGGCAAATGGTATGTCGCTGAAGCTATCGGCCCTGTGAAAGCCACTCCGCTACAGGATTTTATCAATCGTGGTAAAAACAAAGAGTACAAAATTTATCGCTTTAAACATTTTAACCCAAAAACAATGACAACAGCTTTACACAACGCTATCAAAAGACAAAACAAACCTTACGACATCTACTTTGAAATGTCTGACGAAAGAACTTACTGCTCTGAGCTAGTTTACAAAGCGATGCTTGAAGTGACTGGCAAAGAAGTAGGAACTGTTCAACAGTTTAAAGATTTACGTTTAGATGGCCCTTACGTTAAAGCCTTAATTAAAAAGCGCTTAACAGACACCGGCCGCGAGTTAGATCCGGAAGAAGAAATTATCACTCCGGTTTCGCAAATGCGTGAAACTGATTTAACTTTGGTAAAACAGTACATCAAAGCGCGTAAGTAGCTCGATTTTAGATCCGTATTCATCATTCACTCCGGCATTGCCCCAAAAGCTGCCGGAGTTTTTAATTTCCGTTTACCGAATATTCCACGATTCCGCCCGTCATTCTCCCTTAAACCTGGGCATTGCCCTGAATATACTTTGCACTTTAATAATGGCATGAAACAACGCCATTACTTCTCAACTCAATTTATTCCTCGAAAAGATCACGGTGGAGCCCTGTCGATCAAACGTCGAAAATCGAAACGTCATCTTTCTACTAAAAATCCGTTTCATGTTACCTTACGCAGCGAACTCGCTACCGGAAAGCGCTCACTGTTGCGCCATAAAAATCTGATCTATAAAGTACTTAACAAAGCTTCGAAACGCTTTGGTGTGAAAATCTACCAACAGGCTATATGCGGAAACCACATTCACTTGTTAATTCGTGGCCATCAGCGGTTTGCTATTCAGAATTTCTTTCGCGTTATTGCCGGACATATCGCACAAAAAATTCTTGAACAATATCCGTTGCTTAAACACGAAAGCAAAGACCAAGAAAAAATTGCGGGCAATGCTCCATCAGTGAAGTATCGTCGTAAGTTTTGGGGTGCACTTCTTTACTCGCGAAGGGTGTCGTGGGGACGGGATTTTTCAAATGTTGTGAATTATATCGAACGAAATACTCTGGAAGTGCTGGGGTGGATTCCCTACAAACGAACGCCTTCCAGATACACCGCCAAACGAGGGGCAATGCCCCCACATTTGGCTGGATAAAAGAAAGATTAACGAACGATTTCCAGGGATTTATTGATCTTCTTATCCCCGTCTTCATCAAATGCTGTTGAAGTAAATTTAAACTTCGACGTTGTGTTATCAAGCTGTAAAATCGTGAAGTTGTGTTTACTTGTAGCTGCTAAACGACGTGGATTTTTCTTTCTTAAGTGATTACCTAAGTAAGTAAAACTGTGCATTGAGCTCGAAGTAATTTCAAAAGTTTTATAGCCTAGCAATTTAGATTCAATTTGCATAACTTCTGAAAAGTGCACATCACCCGATACAAAACACACCGGTGCGTTGATACGCGCTAACTGCTGGCAGATTGATGATAAATCTTTGGCTTGTTTGTATTCGTAAGCATCTTTTTTAAGATAACCGCCGAAAAATTGGCTGCCGTTCATTAAAAACGCCGGGGTATTATCCGAGCTTAAGGTCTCAAATAATTGATCTTTTTGCGTATCACCCCATTGTGTAGAATCATTTCTGTAAAAACGGTCATCCATTAAACAGAATTTGTAACCAAAGATTGATAACACTTGCGATACGCCAACACCACGTTTGTATTTATCGTGCTCTGGGTATAACCAAAAGTTTGAGAATAATTCTAAAGTAAATTGTTTGCCAGCATAGGAACCATCGAAGTTATTGCCACCAAAATCGTGGTCATCCCATACAGCCATGACCGGAACTAAGTTTTTATGTCTGAAAAAACCGATTTTTGTGCGCGTTTCGGTGTAACGTTTCCAGAAACCTAATTGTGTACCATCATTGTCATTATCTGCATAACAAGTATCACCCACTAAGAAAACCATATCTGGAGATTGGTTACCCAAAGAAGCCCACATTTGTGTACAAGCTGATTTAAAAAAGTCATTCATGCAACTTGCCACAGCGACTTTTGGATTTTTCTTATTTGTATCTAGAGTTTTAAAGTTACGTTCATCAACGATTTTACCTTTAGCATCTAAGACACGAAATTTATAAGTCTGACCTAATTGCAGGCCTGTGGCTTTAAAACGGTCTAGTTGAAGATCTGAACCTTTCATTCCCACCGCTTGAACAGCTAATAAACTTTGTTTGGCATTTTTGCTATCAACAACCTCAAAAGAAAGTTCAGCTGTTTTCGGGCGTAATACACTTAAATAAGCTAAGTCTTCAAAAGTTAAACCTTGATGAATGGGATACAAACCTGTGTAAGCTGGTGTCGTTGCCAACGCGTTAACAGCGTCGCTATCAGCGGCCCATACACGTGAACCTCCACCAAATGGTTTGAACGTAATTAATCCTGCAGAAAGAATACCTGAGTGTTTTAAAAAATCTCTGCGTGTTTGCGACATAGTGGTTCCTCCACTAAATCATTCGGCGTGAGCTTTTCGAGATTAGACTGGACCTTTGTGATTCTGGACTATTGCTAGACCACTGGCCCAAATTCTGTAGTGCGATTGTACTAAAAGAAAACGGCGTTTATTTTTGTAAACGCCGCTTTTAAAGAATATAAACTTAGAAATAATTAGCGAAGAACTTGGCGAACTAATTCGTTCCAGCCAGTTGTTTTGCTGAATTGTAAATTATCATAGCGGTTTAATTCGCTAGATTGGTAAGTCGGTAACCAGATTGATAAACCTGAAGCTTTTAAAAAGTTATCGCCGTTATCAGCTGTAAGAACTACTTCTTTTAACGCTGATTGAGAAGCTGATAAACCTTCGATAGCACGCGAAAAACCTAGAGATTGTGTTCTATTTAAGAAATCACCTAAATCTACATAATCAGAGTAGTAAAAATTCATTGAGTTATTGATCGCTTTTTTAACTTCAGCAAATTGCGCAGAACCTAAACCACGTAAACTTTGTTGCAATGTTGTCAGTGATGCGTATAAAGCCGGTAATTTTTGAAGATTCACAGCAGAGAATGTTGTATCTGGTTTATTACCGTACACACCACCATCATATGATTTTTGGTATTCTTTAGATAATAAAACTGACACTTCAGCCGCTGTCATTGTTGGGTTAGCAATCCATTGTTTTACGAATGGAGCATACGGCCAACCTTCACCTGGTTCTAATTCTTGTGAACCCACCATGTAATCAACTGAACCATTGAACTCAGCACCCACTTCAATCATTTGCATTAAACAAGCATCAGATCCGTAGATATCAACATTATGACCAATGATCTTAGCTGATTCTTGCATCGCAAGACCTAATTGTTCAGTTGTGATCACGTTACCTGTGTTATCATCAAAAGAGATATCACGTGCAGACACTTTACCCGTTCTGTGCCAACCAGATCCGTGATTCCAAACCGCTACGAAGTAACGTTTTGCTGGATAATTTTTTACACCCCAAGCAACGAAGTCGATTAAATTTCTGTAATCACCCATATCATGATTTGGCATTTCCATCACAACTGGAGAAGTCACTTTGCTTGGATTCGTTGATTTTTTAACTAATAAACGTTTTGTCATCTTCGATGACTGAGAACCCCACTCAACAACTAAGTTCACTTTATCTGATGAACCTGTTTTTTCCATATCTTTAATATTCATATCTGCGAATGAAGATAAGTTGTTATGGCCATTGATGAACACTAAGAATGTCCATTCTTTAAGATTAGAAGAATCTGCGGCGCCGGAAATGGCAGAGCCTTCGGCTCTAGCAAAAGTAGTCGCGAAGATCGCAAACGCGATCACAAGTGTGGTTTTTAGTTTAAACATTGTGAAGCCCTCCGTGGCTTTGGTGTTTTTAAACAAATGCTTACTTATAGCCTCAAACCAGTTAAAAAAAATTTAAAGCCCAGAACATGAGTTCCAGTTTGAAACTGGGCCTATGTCATACTCGCTGCCACGAATGCACTCCACTGAAGTCGAGAACGTTTGCAGTGATGAAATGTACGCAAACGAGAAATGCATCTTGACAGGAATTTGTGTACCAAACTGGGCCATTTTTGCTTTAGTAGTTCGCTTTTATCGTCGATAAATTAGCCGTGAAGTACATCTTGGCACTCGTTCGCAATTTATTAATATCTTTAAAACCAATTTCATTTATTGGCGCAGGCCTTCTATTATTTTTATCTGGCTGTGATTTAAAAACAAATTTAGTTTCACTCTTGTCGATTTCAAATGTTCCTGTGTGTGAAATCGCTGACGGAGAAATTACAAATCCTCCATGTGAACTTCCTGATGGTTACGAAGAGTATTTTATTTCTGAAGAAAAATACTCTGGCCGCAATACCGAAATTGTTTCTCAGACTATTGCAACATCTTCGACTTTAATTTATGGCGACTCTGGCTTTGAAGGTGTCGCGGTGGTTTCACAATTACCGATGGCTTGGTCGACAGGTTTTGCTATCATGTCTTTAGATAAATCTTTAAGCCAACAAGGTGGCAACTACAATCCTGACTATATTGCTGCAAATATCGTATCAGGAACTTCAATTTTTGGTCTTGCAGGAACTTTCGCAAGCTCACAAAAAGTTTATTGCTCATCAACCGATACAGCTTCAGCGACTTCAACAGTTGATGGCATTTCATTACCAGCAAATGGCGACAAGTGCGTAGCGCCAGAAAATAATTTTATCTATGCAACAGCTTTTAACGGCCGCGATAAAAACTGTAATATGGGTGGTGGCGCTAATAGCCAAAGCTGTTTCGTGCCAAACTTCGGGCAAGACTTTTACTTAGCAAATGCGAACTCTGTTCCCCTAGCTTGTACTTATGGTAACAACAACGGAACTTTTTGGGACATATCGACAGCAAGCCCGACTTACGGAAAATTAAAATCACCAACAGTCAGCGGTATCGTTCGTGATTTCTGTCAAGTAGCACAAAATCAATTCTTCTACCCTGATGTTTATGGCGGGCGAGTCACAGTTTGTGGACCGGTTCCAAATCCTCCGTGCTGGTTAGATATTCCTCCTTATCAAACGCGTTCAGTGAATTTAGGTAACACATCAACGACACCTTTATGTCTTGAAGACCAAAACGATAACTTGCCGACGAACTGGAAAGGTGGCTTAGATGAACCTATCAGTAAAAACTCGGCTCAGTGCTTAACTGCCGGTAATAGCCGTTACGTTTATAACACAGCTTATGATGGCCGTTTCCGTGTCTGTAACGGAACAAATTTAGGTCAATGTTATTATACCGGCGCTGAAGTTTCGACGAGCATTAACTATATTTTTACTACGAGCGAAAATTCATCTTGCCGTACAACTTTAAATTCATGTGTAAATACTTGTGCGACAGCAAAAACAACTTGTAATGGACAAGCTGGCGCTGATCCCAATAAATGTTTTGGCCAATACTCATCTTGTTATTATAGTTGCTACGAGCGTCAGACTGTTTCAGGTGCCACACCAGTTGGTTACGGAAAATGTGCTGATAACGCGTGTACAACAACTCGAAATGCGTGTAACACAGCTTGCGGATCAAATACGACTTGTAAAAATAACTGCACGACAGCTTACAACGATTGTAAATATGTTGAAAGCCCACGTGATGGTATTTGGTACTTAAACGCAAGCTACTCTTTAACTAATCCGACAACAAAAACTTTAATTATTCCGGCAGGCCAGAAAAAATCGGCCTCTACAGCTTTATCTCAACTTTTAAACACATCGGCGATTAAAGCTGGCGTGAATATTTTTGGTATCACTGGTTCATTTGGTGGTATTGGTGTTTGGGCTTCTGGTATGCACCGTGATAAATCGGTTCCGCAATTAACTTTAAATGAAGAAAATAATAACTTCTCAGGCAGCTCTGAAGAAGCCCTTCCGACAAGCGTACCTAACTTTTATGAGCCATTAAAACCTTACCGTGAAATTACCTCTATTATGAAAGACGATGATGGATCAACCGCTGAACAAAATGTTCTGGCAACTCCAGAGCGTTCATCGTGGGGACAAACTCAATGTGGTGTTGATGCTTTGTTAGACACTTTAGATAAGAAAATTTCAGACTGTGGTGCTAAATTCGGCTCCCTTTCATCTTGGGATGGCGTGGTCAGCGGTAATGCCGGCCAAGGCCGTTGGACTCTAGTTACTCGTAAATTAAATGCTTCAACAAATACAATGGTTGAAGTGTGGCGCGACGAAAGAACTATGATGTTATGGAGTTCTTTAATCAGCGAAGGTACAAACTGGTGTAAAGCTTCAGGCAGCAGCAATAGCGCTAATGTTTCAGTGAATAACCGTTACAAAGAAAATGATGCTTCAGGAATTTGTAATAATTCAGCTAACCAAGCTCAAGATGTCGCAGCATCTGTGATCAGTGCGTGTTTAGAAGATTTAGGTTTTACAAATATTGATTCAGATTTCACGATCAATGGCAAAGCTGATTTAAATTTATCTTCTTCTCCAAAGATCCACTGGCGCGTTCCTACCCTCTATGACTACGAAGTGGCTGAATACAATGGTATTCGTTTTGTTTTACCGGATATGGGTACTCAGCGCAGTATTCCGCTGGTGGAATGGACCGGCACAGTCAACTCAGCAAATCGCAGCGAAGCGTGGGGCGTAAACTCAATGGATGGAGCGCACAGATTAATTAACCGTTCAGATTTAGCGGGGGTCAGATGTATCGGCCGCTAATTTTAATCCTTACCCTACTTCTTAACTTTTCGTCGGTTCACGCTGAAGTGAATTCTAATGATTCTGTGATAGACACCACAGGCTTAGTGTTATGCGATCTGAATGCTATCATCACACAAAAATGCGGCGTTTTAAATACATCTTATCTCTACGATGTGCAGTACGGCCCGCGCAGTTCGGATTACCTACAGCACTATACAGCCGCAGCTGAAGAGACAACTCTTCAATTAGCGCCAGGCTGGCACGAAGGAAATGAAATCACTTGGCAATCAGCTGGTTTAAAACCAGAAAATATTGTTAAGGATAAAAAGATTTTTGGTATCGTCGGTACTCTTGATAACACTATTTATCCAGATTGTGATATAAATGGTTCCGCATCGTCTACAACAGCCCATAATACGAATACATGTTACGCTCCTTCGGGAGAATACTATGTTTATTCATCTTACTGGGGCGGCCGTGATTTTGAGTGTTCATTTGTTCAAGTTGATTCTACGTCGTACAAATTAGTTAATAAATATGATGGTTCAAAACCTAAAGGCGCTTGTTGGATCAATACAACAGATACCACAACACCTGATGGTTTTAGTATTGATGGTAACGCTCTTAAAACAAGTGGTAACCCGAACTTTGTGATTCGTAATACAGCTTCGGCAAACACTTGCCCTATGTCAGGACCTGGTGTTGGTTTACAAACCACTTCATGTACAACACCTGATCGTAATGACTTTAACGGCTTCTTCTACCCGGCTCAAGTCACTAGAACTATTAATGGCGTAAGCAAACAGATCAGTGGTTCTTATGGTGGCCGCGGTAAAAACTGTATCTACGGATCAAACAACGAACCTTGTTGGATTGATGATGCTGATGCTTATGTTGAAAATGACACTAACTGTACTGAAAAATCACCGGATGGAACTCCTGGTGCTTCAGGCACGGCCTTAAATGCTTATTCATGTAAAACAAAGGGTGATCCAAAAACAATTCAAATTAACAACGGTATCACGTCTTCAACAGTTGGACGCTTTGTCTATAAATTACCTCAAGGCGGAAGAAATGATAACTGCGCCCAAGGTAAAGTTGGTCTTTGTTTTACGACATCAGATTTAAAATCTACGAACGAACCTGATTTAGATCCGGATAATATTCAAAAAGGTCTTGTGATCTTTGGTGTTCGCGGAACTTACGAAGCTCCTGAAATTGTTTACGGAAGTGGTGCACATCGTGCTCCGTCAAGCAGTACGGCTGTTAACAGAATGACGTACAAACAAAACTTAACCGGTGAATCTAACCGTCTTGAAGCAAACCCAAATCAAAATTCCAGTCAGATTTACCCGACTGATTATCATCCAGTACCAAAAATTTCTGGCGACTCTGAAGCTGACGTAGTTAAAGTTAACCGCGGAACTTGGAGTAATACACAGTGCGGAACAATCGGTACTATCAGTGCCCGCCTAGCTAACTGCGCTTCGGTTTTCGGAAGCAACGCAACTTGGAAAGGAACTGTTAAAGGTAACGCCGGTCAAACTGACTGGGAACTTATCACGCGTAAACGTGACAGTGTTGATACAAGTAAAACATACGAAGTTTGGCGCGATACAAGCACGGGCTTAATGTGGAGTTCTTTAGTTTCGACAAGTTTAAATTGGTGTAAATCTACTGGAAGTAACGGAAGAAAAGTTTTCGACGGCACTGATATGGTTTATGACCAATTAACATCTTCTGAAGACGACCCGTCAAATTACTGTGACAATGCCACTTATCAAGATCAAACAACACCGACATCGGCTTGTTATATTGATCTTCCTGAAAATGGCGATCCAAATTTATTTGCGACAACTTACAACACGTCAACAACTCCAGGTAAAGCTGGATTGACTCCGGACTTAACGGCAGCAACTGGCCGTGTGTTATGGCGCGTACCTTCAATGTACGATTACATTTTAGCAAATCATCATGGGTTAAGATTTGTCTTACCAGATATCGGTGTTAACACTGACGAAGAATGGACAGCAACAACATCGGCTTCAAACCGTAAAAATGCGTGGACATTCAGTGGTAAAACAGGATCCCGCCAATATAAACAACGTAACAACCCGGCTGCAGTCCGTTGTATTGGTAGGTAGTCATGAAAATTTTTAAAATTTACCTTTTACTTATTCTAACCTTACTGACTGGCTGTACTGGCTCTATTTTAGAAGAAGAACTTTTATCTAACCTTTCGCAAAAAGGCGCCGGCGGTATCGAACTTGACGAATATATTCCGCCAGGAATTCAATTCGTTGAAACAACAACACAAGGTATGAATCAAGAAGGATTTCCTTACCTTCGCAACAATAGAACATTTAATATTAAATGGATTATTAAAACTTGTGATCCGGTCAACAACCCACAAGATGCTGCGTGTGCTGGTGCACCAACAGGAACTGCTGAAAATCCAGATCCTGGTTTTTACATTAGCCGTTTAGAATACACTTCTGGAACTACTTGGATTCAAATTCCAGGAGCCACTGATCTTGGTGGCTACAATGATCAAGTTCAAGGTTACAGCTGGTCTATTCCTATCAGTTTAACCGATGAAGGTGATCAATTCCGTTTTAGATTAATTACCCGCAATGCCAAACTTGAAACTTTCACCGCTGTTTCAAGTCAATTTATCATGGATAGTTCGGCACCTGTTATTCAGGCTAGCACTTTAACATTTAATGGTTCTATCGATACACCGCTCAATTTAAAATCACCTGGTGTTAATATTGATTTTAATGCCGATGATACTTTATCTCCGGTTGACAGTTTCTGTTTAAAAGATTCTGCAGCTATTCCAACAGCAGAACATGCTTGCTGGATTAAAATCAGCTCATTAGGTTTAACTGAAAGTAAAAATTTACAAGTCCGCAATCTTAAACGTGTGCTTGGCTGGATCGGTGGATCTTTTACATTCTACTTCTGGGTTAAAGACAAATCTGGAAATTTCTCGCGTTTAACAAATGATGTTGGTGATGAAACTATCGACCGTCGTACTATTTCTTACTCTCCGGGACGCAGTATTCTTTTTGTTAAAAATATTGCTGCAAACGATGATATGGCTAGTGACAATCCCCCATTAGAAAAAACTGTTATCGATGCCACAAGACCTACAATGTATCTTAAGTGGAGCTATACGATCGATCAAAATACAACGCTTGATTTAGTTGAACCGTATAAAATTGAATATTCGACAGACGCTATTACTTTTCAAAACATTACCAATACCAGCGGTACTGCAATGTTAGATAGCGAAATTTCTGCAGGCGTTGACCAAGGCTGCCAAACTGTGGGCTCGCAAGATCCTCAATCAATTGATAAATGTTTTGTCTGGACACCGCCAGCAAGTCTGCACAGTATGCCGATTTACATGCGTATTCATGTGCGTGATTCAGCGGGCTTTGTTTATTCAATCAGTACAAACCCATTTAACCAAGCTACTTCATTAAGTGCTGATGGTAAAATTCAAGGTTTACGTTTTGCCGCAGGTCTTTCAGATTCATTAATTGGTGCTTCGGCTTTAAATACAAAGTTTGATATTGATATTTCATACATCCGTTCAGGTGGTAAATTAGTTGTTCATGAAGATGGGCGTATCTTTGTACTTGATGAAACCGTTGGTGTTGTCGAAATCAGCCAGTTCGACGGTAAAGCCCGTGTTTACGTTAAAAAAGCGGCCTCATCCGTTGATGGCTATGCTGTCGAAACCCCTTCGCTCCTTGCGGGGCGTACAGAAGCCACGGCTTCAAATATTTTAAAAATTTCTTTAGATTACAAAGGGCGTTTATTACTTTTAGAAAATAACCGTATTCGCCAAGTGACTGATGAGCGTGATGCACAAGGCAACTTAACTGGTGTTCGCGAAGTGAAAACGATTGTTGGTTGCTTACAATCACCGACTTCACTTTGTTATTTCAACAGCGCAGCCAAAAATACAGCTTACAATGCCAAGGTTCCTAAACAATACTGGCAAAATGCTTGGATTTACGGAAATGAATTTACATTTCCAAGTCCGGTTGATGACTACAGCCGTATGTACCGCCACTTCACACCAATGCCAAATGGTGATATTTATTTCTCAATTAACGGAAGCCCAAGTTATATTTCAACAACAACACCTTCAAGTGCAAATTCTTGGCGTGGTTTAGATTTCCGCGTTTACCGTCCGGATTCAGATCCAAGTAAACCGGGAAAAATTCTTCCGCTATCGTTAACAGGGTATGGTGTTTTAGGCGAACCGTTTAAACCTATTTCTGAACTTTACCCGTCTTCAGTGGGTGGAATCACATTCAACCCAATTACAGGTAACCCGACAACATTAAATATGTTCTGGCAATACTGCCCGCCGAACACAACAGCGCAATGTGAGTACTTCACTTCAAATCACAATCCAAAAACGGGCCAGTCAAATGGAACTGGAACGCACTACTACTCATTTACATTCTCGCTTAAGAATTCACTCGCTAAGGGTTATGCGAATTCGCACATGGTCAGATACTTTACGTCTCGACGTGGTGAACTTTATGCGTACAATACAAATCAGTTTGAGTTAAATTTAGGTAAACTTAACACCTCAACAAATAAGTTCGAAAAAGTTTTAGGAACAACTTACAACGGATATTGTGAAGACGGCACTTTAGCAACCTCCTGCCCAGTTTATCTACGCGATGCCTGGGTGACACAAGATAACACGATTTTCTTTATCGACGGGCAACAAGTTCGCATGATCGGAGCTGATGGTCGCGTAGTTACTCTGTTCGGACGTAAGCCTGCAGACCGTAATGGTTTTGAAGCGACGCTATCTACGCTTGGCCGCTTTGAAGCTTTTGGCAAATGGTTTGACAGCTCTACTTCAACAGATAAATTTATTATCCGTGAACATGATAGCCAATTGTTACGCGAATTCGGTTTAGATAAAAAAATTGAAACTATTGCCGGAAACGAAACAACAAACTGGGCTCTGACTTGGAAAACTTCAACTTCAAAACCTGGTTATTTCGTATCAACGAATTTAGCAAAAGATCAAATGGGCGCATGGAGCAATTACCAAGATATGGCTCCTCCGCTCATCGTTGATCCGAGCAATGGCGAGCCGTTTGTTTTCAGTCCCGAAACTAACCGCTCAGTCATGAAACTTATTCGTGGCGGCTCTGATAGCGGACGTTGGATGCGTATTTTAGGTGGTGGTAGTGCATCAACACCTTATGTAAATACTAAAGGCGCAAGTTCATGTGATGGTAAAATGAATACCCAGTGTCGTGGCGACAGCAATGGCTATAATGTTATGCTCGCCTACATTCCACCAAAAGATGTGACTGTTAACGGAAACCCTGCTGTTCGCCCAGCGCAAGTTGTAACTGAGTACAACCGTCTGTTCAGTAATATCTGGCAGCAATACTATATGAAATTTGTCGATGCTGACTCAGGCAAACAAACACATTTTATCGGAAATAACGATTTACTCCCTTCGGGCAGCGACTCTGTTCACTTTCCAAATTCTTATTCACAGGTTTCTATTGCTTCAACAAACAATATGGAGCGAACACTCAATACAACGCGCTACGAATACGACGAAGATAAAGATGCACTTCTTGTGGCAAGATACGGCGGAACAATGATCGGCGCTATCTCGTTTAAAACAGATGCCAACGAAAACTTCGTTGAAGCTGATAAATATTATAACGTCACACAAATTTCTAACGGAACTATTTTATCTTTTACACACACCGTGCAAGAAGGCGCCGATGTTTTCTACATCTGTAATAACAGCGGCCGCTTATACCGCCGTGTTGTGACCCCTACTTTCTCGTCTGAAATTTTATTACCAATGCCAACCGGTGTTACTTGCTTCGGCCGTACGATTGAAAAGTTAGTTGATACAAATAATGGTCTGATCAAACTTTTCTTTCCGACAACGTTTAGAGGCCAATATATGATGGGAGAATACAGTGTTTCACTTGATTTATAAAAAATCCCATTTGCATTTGAAAGCCTTAGTAGCACTCATCGCGTTAAGTTTATTTTTCACATCATGCCAAGGGTCCATGGAAGATATTTCAAGTCTTGAAGCTTCAAAAGGTTCTGCTACCTCTGGTGAAAACATTGACTCTCCAGCAACCCCTAACCCAGGTGACGAACCAGACCCAGGAAATCCTGGATCGAACCCAGGCGATGGTTCTGGCGATGGTTCAAATGCTGGCGGCGGTAGTGGCAATAGTTTACCTCCGGCATCTCCGGTTATTGAAATTTTAAATGTGAATTCTAGTTACTTTCGCGGTGGTATTACGCAAGATTTAATTTTTCGTATCACTTCACGTGTGGGTGCGGTTAGTAAAGTTGAATATGTGGTGGCCTGCCCTACACCTACTGCAGTGCCGGAATTTACGATTCTGACTGGTGGCGCTTCAAATACGCCTTCTGCGGTAACTATTCAAGATGGTGTAGTTTCTGTCGGTGCTGGTGAAGATACAACCGTGTCCTGGAATACTCCAAATTTAGCTGATGTTCGCTGCAGAAAAGTAGATAACTCTTTTGAGCAAGCTGATAACCGTTTTAAAATCCGCATCACGAGTGTGGGTGAATCTAATTTAACAAGCTCAGCAGAAAGCCAAGAATT
This sequence comes from Pseudobdellovibrio sp. HCB154, assembly GCF_046267985.1. GTDB lineage: Bacteria > Bdellovibrionota > Bdellovibrionia > Bdellovibrionales > Bdellovibrionaceae > Pseudobdellovibrio. The sequence goes on from NZ_CP176530.1 coordinate 2,063,343, forward strand.
TAAAATCGACTCAGAAGCCCCTATCTTAGCAAACAATGGTATTTCTTGTATCGGTGGTGGCTGCGTTGTGGGTGGCGTTTCTTCGCTGCAAGTTTCTGGTGTGTATGACTTAGTAACACCGGTAGCCGACATGTGTTTAAAAATGGACGATCCTGCTCCACCGGATGTGAATGACATCTGCTGGACACCGCTTTCAAGTATGGGCATTGCTGTACCGACACTAACTCCGGCTAATTTTGAATTTAATTATTTCTTAGGATTTTTACCGTTCACCATGACTGGTTATTTCTGGACAAAAGATGCTGCCGGAAATATTTCAAGTCTTTCAAACGCAGGCACTGGAACTAATGCACGTGATTCTTTAAGTATTTCAACAAGCGGCACTACCCGTTATGTGAATGACTATACAGCCCTTTCTGCAACTTCAACGGGTCTTTACCATCATTCTTCGACTGGTGAATTTTTAACTATGTCTGATGCAAATGTACCCGGTGTTAAACATTATCTTGAATCATCAGCGAGCTTCACTACTACTGTGCCTGCTAATGACAGTGTGAACTTGGCTCCGAATGGTGAAATGTTTGTTAGATCTGAATCCGGCATTTCACGCTTTGATACTAAAATTTTAGATGATAATCCTGGAGCAACGATTAAAGCATCATTTATTCCAAACACAGGCTCCTTCACAGAAGGTACTTTAGGTGTGGCTGCATTTAACCATGTCAAACGCCATACAATAGACGCTAAAGGTGTGCACTGGTTCTTAGATGATGGAAAAATCGCGTACTATGATCCAAGCGAAGCTAGTCCACAATTAACTTATGTGGCCGGCGGCGGAACAAGTGAAACCACTGAATTACTTGCTGACCCAAAAGAATTAAAAATTAATGATAGCGCTGACATCGATGCCTACGGTGTATTTACCGTATTACCGAATCAATGGGTGGTCTTTTCATCAGATGACCCGACTCTTCCTGTAAGTTCGCCGGTTGATCGTTTTAAATTGCGTGTTTACAAACACAATAGCGATCCAAGTAAACGTAGCGTTTCAACAATCTTTATTAGCGGCAGTACAGCTCAAGGATCAACAGACGCCTTAGTTCCATATTCACGTTTAGCGGTCAGCTACGACCCGGTTCGTAATAATATCGCAAATATCACAGGCCGTTTCTGCGCGACAAGTTTTGTTGATGGGATAGTTGACCACTGTGACAGCGCGAAATTAATTAAATTTTATATCAGCACAAACACAAGCCCAGAGTATATGGGTTCAGTTAACCGTGATAGCTTCTTAACGTTTCAGTACGGCCAAGATACTCTATTTATGATGGATGCCACAAAAGGCACAGTTTCTAAATACGACGCCAGCTCATTTCAAAAAATTGTCGGAGCAAATAGCGCCGGAACAAGTTATTGTACAAACTTTACCCCATCAACAAGCTGTCAGCTGCGCGTGCGTGATTTTAAACCGATCATGAATGGTAACGATCAAGTTCTTATCATGGATCAAAATTATTTACGTATTGTTGAACTAGGACAAGTCTTTACAATCTTCTCGGCAGTTCCTTAAATAGAGCTGCCTCTTTTAGAAATCTAACAATAAACCGAATTTAGTCAGATCAAATTTACGGCTATCGCCTGTTGCGGTCGCCATTTGCATATTTTGTGTTTCAAATAACCCACCGACAATGTATTCAGTTTTTCCGATGATCATTTTATATTTATAATAAGCGCCGATTTTCATGTGTGATTTAACGACTTTTGACCCTAACGAAGCCATTTCAAATTTACCGATCACTGTGTTTTTCGGGTTAATTGTGTAAGTAGCATCTGCCCCAAAAGCAAACTGTGACGATTGAAACTTAGTGCTTGATAAATCTTGTTTCACATCAAAGTTTCTATGACCTGTCCAAACACCGTAATTCAAACCTGTTTTATTATTTGAATAATAACCCACTGTGACTTTTGAATCACGAGAACTTACAACAGCTGGGTCTTCCCCCATTGAAAAACTATTGTAAAAACCAAAGCCAAATTTAAAATAACTCCAGACAAAATCTGTAAGACCGCTAAACTCGTAGAAAAAACTTGATGAAGAATAACTTGCAGTATCACTACCTAACGCCGAAGAAGCCATACCGAAATAAACTGACTTATCAAAACCGATTGATAAAGTCGCGGCCTTTTCTTCTAATTTTTTAACAAACACAGCGTAAGTTAAAGTTTGATCTTTTTGTTTGAACCGAAAAGCGCCTGAAGCTTTACCTTCTAAGTTCCCTTGCGGAATTTCAAAAGTACGGTAACGCTCACCTTTACCCGAAACCTCAACAAGGTTTGCACTGCTCCAACGGGCTTCTTGTGGTAAAGAAATCGTCACTAACCCGGGAGAAACCGCAAAGTTACAGCTAATCCCCATTGGAAAAGCAACTTGTGTATTTTTAACTTCGCGAAGTTTTAATAATTCTTGCGGACAGCCGCGCATCACCATCACGTTTTGTTCAGGTTTTGGTTTCCATTCGATTTCGTAAACCACTTGGCCCGTTTCATCTTGGATGTAAGTTTTTGCAGCGCCAGTCACAAGGCGCACTTCATCGGCTGTAACTGGTGTGTCGATTAACTCATCGCTGACTGCCACTTCAGGTTTTGCAGTTCCCGAGGCTACAACAGTGCCCGATGTTAATTCAGACATCACTGTTGTAGAAAGAGTGTATTTATTCAGGAAAGAAAAATCAGTTTCAGGCGAATCAGCGCCCTTAACACGGTACTTTGCTGGCAAAACAAAACCTTTTTTTAACAGGATTTCAACACCATACACCGTGTTCACTTGATCAAGCTTAACAAAACCTTCTTTAACAGAATATAAAACTGAATTCGCCGCGGAGTTACTTTTGACGTCTTTGATAGTAACTTCGGCTAACGCCAATGACGACACTAATGATGATAAAATAAGAATGAATAACCGCGCACGTTGCATGTGCTACTAGGTTATTAATCCGTAATATCTAATGCAATCTTTTTTTTGCTGCTACGGTACGCGACGATCAGAGCGATCACGAGAATCGGAAAACCAAAATAAACTAGACTACCAGGGCCTTCATGCTTTTCTTCTGAAGCTGGGGCTCTATCTGGAACAACAAGAACTCTTTCAGTGCTCACTTCGTTATTTTGGGCTAACTGAAGATCTAAACTGCTTTTTTTAATCTGGCCCTGGCCAGAGACTAAATCATTAAAAGTCTTCTTTGCGTGATAGACTTTAACCTGCACCGAAGGACTGTTTGCAAAATCTGAGACTTGGAACCGATTAAGCGCTAGCACTTCAATCCATGCATTTTTATACCCGACATGCTCATCTAATTTTTCTTTGAAATTAGTTTTATAAAGTGTAACCAGCTGATAAGAACAACGCTCTAATTCATGATTGTTTAAAACCTTGCTTTGTTGTTCTGCTGAACGCTCAAGATCTGAGTGAAAATAAACAAACTGTCCTGGCGCTAAACCACGCGCAATAGTGGGATCAATCTTCGTAAGCTCTTTAGGGTTACCGCCAAGACGTTTTACAGTTTTACGAATACCCAAAAGAGTGTCGCCCGGTTTAACGATGTAAACCGCGTTCACTGCAACTCCGTTTTTTACAAAACCTTGGGTCTGATACTGTTTCATTAATCAATTTTCTTTAAGTTAATTTTTTTAGCTTTTTGACGATTTTCATCATCATCTTTAAGAGTCATTTTTTCGATTAACTTCTCTTGACCGTTAACAACCATGTAAAGCGACACTTCACTGACTGATTCATCACCGCGGCTGTTATATAAAGAAACGTTAAATGTGTACTCGCCGTCTTTAGGAGCTGTCGTTTTAAAAAGTTCTACACCCGGACCACGATCAGCATCATTCACGAATTCATCTGGATCGTTTTCAGCCAGTTTACGATTTTTAAAGTTAAGCTCTTGGCCTGAAGGTGTTGTCACCGTCATATCCACATCATGACTTCTATTCGCCCATTTCACAAATACGATCACGCTGTTCGCTTCGCCAGGTGCTACTTTTTGAGAAGCTACGTTACGGCTAACTTCCTGAAGTTTAGCTTGCGACATTTTTGATGTTTGTGACATCTTAGCCATAGCTAAATCTTTTGTGCTTAATTCATCTTGCGCTTCAGCTAGCTGCGAGCGAAGTTTATTCATTTCTGCATTCAATGAAGCAATAATACGTTTAAGTTCATTAGCATCAGACGATTCAACCATCTTTTGCATAGATTCAGTTTTTTGATCAACAGCTGTAGATTGAAAACCTTTTTCTGAGATTTTTTTGAGTTCTTTCTCGACGGCTTCAGCTACACTTTTATTTTTCATGGCGAACGAATAAAGCATCACGAATAGACCAAACAGTAAGGTCATCATGTCAGAGTAACTGACAAGCCACTTCTCATCAACGTGAGGGACTCCGTGTGAATCGTTGTGCTTTTTCTTACGACGCACTCTCTACCTCATCTTTTACCGGAGGTTCAACAGATTGAGACGTCTCCGTATACTTAGCAATAAATTGACCTAATGCCTTTCTTACAGCCACTTGTTCATTAATATCTAAACCGAAAGTGATCACTTCGATTAAAGATTCAAAAGAAGTGCCTTCTTTTTCTTTAACAATGGCTTCAGCAATAACTTCGCGGATATGATTATCATCTTCAGCTAACTGAAACGCGTAATCGGCTAATGGTAAGAACACGAAGTTGGCTAAACCGATCCCCCAGAAAGTTGCTGTTAAGGCAACCGCCATGGCTTTACCCATCGCTTCTGGACCACCCGAACCTAAATTCGTCATCATCTGAATCATACCCGTCGAAGCTCCAAGAAGACCTAATGCCGGCGGATACTTAGAGATATTTAATAAAACTTTCGCGTACGCTTGATAACGGATTTTGAAGTTTTGTACGCGCATTCCCATGGCATCGTAAACTTCGTCAGCCGTCATGTGCTTTTCACGTAATAATAATAAACCGTCCAATACGAACATATGGTTATATTTACGTTTTTTCGCATCAAAAAACGGAGATTTATTTTGATAAAGCGAAGTTAATAATTCGTAGATAACTTCGATATCATATGAACTCTTCTTTAAGAAGAAACCGTAGATTAAGAAGTCGATAAGCTCCGAGATCATCTTAAATGAGTAAGATAATAACGTGATCGCCACCGTACCACCGAATACTAGGGCCAAGGCATGCGTATTGAAAAAGATTGTTAGATCCGAGAATCCACCGAAGATCCCCACATGCATAACAAATCCAAGAGCAATAAGTCCAAACCATATTGATCTAATTTTCATAACCGTTCCCCTTTAACTCGCCACACTGATAATTTCGCGCGTACGATGTGTTAAGCGAGCTACATCTTTAAACGCGTTTTCTGTTTCAAAATTAAAATATTGCGAAGCACTTTCAACCACTTCGCGACTAACAACAATTGTTCTTTCTAAGCTTACACATGTGAAAGCCAGACTACGAACTTCAGCAAACGGCTGGCCAAAATACATCATTCTTCCCGTAACCGGGCTTAAATGAACTGTGGCTTTACCTTTAACTGCACTGATTAAATATGAATTAAAATATTTAAAGCTTTCTGAACCTGTTCTTAAATACGACTCAACTTCTAAAACCGAGTTTAATCCGCGCAGATCTACTTGTTCGCCGTCATCAAAAAGTCCCCAAGCCAAGGTGATTGAGCTATTTAATTGCGTGATCACAACGCCATTTGTACTTGCAATGATCTCTTCGATATTTTTACGGATCAGGTCGTTTTCTTTGATAATATCTTCTGCCGTAGCTTCTGGATTATCACCGATGAGCTCTAACTGAACCACTAAAACATCTGATTCAGTTAATTCAAGGTTAACTGCTTTGAAATTTAACTTATCAGCTAAATTAACACGTTCGAATTTCTGAATCACTTCGCCAAACTTAGCACTTCTATCAACATTCACGAACGTGGTATTGATTTGCTGAGATAGCTGATCGAATTCATCTTTTAAAACGCTATCTTTAATCACAGGTAAAACTTCACGACGTTGTGAATAGTCTTCAAGCTGCTGCGATAAATGCTTCATTTTTTGCGAAGCAAATAAACCCATGAGCGAAAGCAAAACAACTACACATGAAAACAAAACACCTACAGCCTGAGAAAAGCTAGATTTTAATAAATAAACTGACTGCCAAAGATAACCTTCTGGCGATTCAGTTAAAATATAAAAACCGCTCGCACTTTTTACAATCGAGGCATAATAATTATCAGTCGATACTTTATCTAAGTATTTCGTTTGAATGACCGACTTGTTATTTTTATTTAACTCAACAAACGCTGGGTGCTCATTAATATCAATTGATAGTGATTCACCACTTTGGGCCATTACGCCACCAAGCGGTTCAAACATAAACTGGCTAAAACCTGGCACCGGAGTAAATAAAGCCTGAAAACGCTGAAGATCAGCATACACAGCAATAACGCCTTGTTGATCAGGCAAAGAACTTACGATAGCTAAGAGTTGCGTTTTTTTATCTGTCGCTGTTAATTTTTGTACGAAATGTTTTTCAAAGTGTAAACGTGAAAAATCCAGAGGGTTTGCGCCTACAGTTTCTTTGATAAAATCATGAGTCAAGCTTCTGTTACTGATAAATTCGCTATTAGTAAAGTTGGCCACAGCGTTGTATTTACCGTCTTTAGCTACGAATAAATCAACAGCTACTAGATCAGAATCAATACCTTCTGTGCCGAAGTTTTCGCGTTTAACTAATAATTTTTTAACGATATCCTGTGAAGCCATCTGATAATACTTAATACGCGCTTCGATCTCGTTGGCTTTTGTTGCCGACGTTACATGAAGCTGAGACATCGCTTGATTTACGATAAACTCTTTTAAAGTATTTTCAGTGCGTGACCAAGAAAGCTTAGCGAAGACACCGACAATCAAAGTTAAACCTAAAAAATATTTAAACATGAGCTTTAATGTCATAAGTTAGCCTCCATAATATAGCCCACATTGATATAATGGCCTTCTTGTGAAACTTTGTTGTTTCTATTAGATGGGTCTCTAAATTCGTATTCGCTGGATTTAAAAAGATAGCCTACCTCAAAACGATCGCCTTGGGTGCCGCGGTTAAATAAAGCATTGATCGAGTAATCAATTGTATGACCTTGCTGGAGCTCTTGATTGTTAGATTGAGTCACTTGGTGCACCGGCTTTTGGTAACCTACTCTGAAATCAACAGCATATTCAGCTAGATAGTTATATTGAATACTAGCATTCGCAAAAAGATTTAAAAAATGTTGAGAAAAAACATTTAACTGCGTGGCTGACTGCGGATCTGTCGTTGTTTGAATTAAACGATCAAGGCCAATACCGGCATTAACTTTAAAAACCGTCGGGTAAGAATTATAATGCGAAAATTCCTGACCATAGCGAAGATCGTAAAGGAATTCGCCTTTTGTTGGTAATTTTAAATAGCCAGCGTTGATTTTATAATACTGATTTAAGGCATCTGTAAAGCCGGGGTCATTTTTGCTGTATGAAAAATTAAGAACCTGACCATTGATTTCAACCAATGACGATTGCGATGGAAATTCAGATTTGTAATCTATCGTTGAAGAGATCACATTAAAATGGTGATAGTACTGTTGTGCTTTGGCTTTAACGATATCGCGGTAAAATCTGTTTTCAGCCACAAGTGTACGATCACCCTCTTTAACTGAGAAATCGATACAAGCATCGGCTGAATAGATTTGGCCTTTAATATTCGTTTTTACGCAGAACGTGTATTCACCACCGCCCCATGACGCTGGAATTCTAAAATTTGTGCCATAAAATGTTAACGTCGAAAACTTCTGCATTTCTAACGGATCAGCATTTTTTTGATAAACGGCGATACCGTATCTTCTGAAATCAGCTACGTTATTCCAGCTAATTTCACGCACAAAAGTATTGGCCGGTGTAATTACACGCGGGCTTAATTTTTCTTTTTCATACAGATCAACTGGTAACAGTTGTGCAGCGATAATTTTGCTTTGAGCATTACGGGCGATGATTTTCACTGCGTAAGAACCTGATTCAATACCCGAAACAGAAGCTTCAGGTGTTTTTAAATCTTTTAAAACCACCGACGGTGCTTCACTGAAAATTTGGCTCTTTTTAATGTCGCGAGTCGCACTTAACGTATTAATTTCATAACGTTGCGTCTGATAGACAGAAACTTCGTATGAAGCGGCATCACTTAGCTGTGTCCATTTAAGCTCTGCTACATTTTTATTTTTTAAATCTTTACCAATACCACCGATATTTTCATCCATATTCGTAAAAGATAATTTGTAATCTTCTACAACGAATGAGGCAAATTCGCTCCAATTAGAAACTGTTTCATCGGCAAAAACCACTTTAAAACGAAAGCGGTATTGACCTTTGGCTAAATAATCTTGCCATTGGGCTGTTGAAACTTCAGAACTTGTTACCGGGCCACGTGCCGGATGAATTTCAACAATATATTTTTTAGCATTAGGTTCAGCTTTTAAGTTTAAAGCTACCTTACGCTTCATCTCTGGATCTACTTTTTCACTTAAATACTTCGGACCCGTAGTCTGTGCGGCCACGGCTGAAAGTGATAAACCAGCAAATAAAATAAATGTCGTAAAGCTAATTACTAATTTCGACATTTTCTACCTGCGGCGTAATAATGCCCGACTGACTTGAGTTAAAATCTGTCGGTGGAATTAATTTGACCTTAATTCCCTGTTCAATCGGTTGATTTTGGCTTGCTGGCAGACGGTCTTTTTGACCGACCTGAGGTTGCAAGTTTTGACTTTCAAAATAGTTATTTAACTTTTTATCTTCTACGCGGAACTTAACCTGGTAATAATCAACCGGCAAACCTTGTAAGCTTAAAGAATCACCTTTGTTAATGACACCTGACTTAACCACTTGATTATCAGCACCTAATACTTCGTAAGGATATTGATATAGAGCTGAAATCGATGCCGGATCGAAGTTTAAGCTGTAATTACGATCGGTAATGATTTCTTTTTTCTTTGTTTTTTCATGCTTGGCAAAAGTTAAAACCTGTTTTTGCGAGCGTTTAGAAAGCGTGATTTCTTGCTCTAAGGCTTTACCTAAGATTTGCATTTTATTGTTGTAAGGTTCAATTCTAACCTTAACTGGTGTCGTTGTATCTAGTTTTACGTTAAGTTCTTCGCTATCAACGTATAAACTTTCTTTAACTTGTTTAATATCACCAGAGGCATTTTCTTGAAGATAAATCAGTGTTATTTTGTATTTTGCTACAGGTAATTTTGTGATTTTTTGCCATTGTAAATGCATAATCGAATCACGATAGTAAAACTGCTGGGCTTCTGCATTTTCATGCCATGATAAAACATCGGCATCAGAACTTGCTAATGGTGCAAAGAAGAATGCACGTGATTCAGTGTAAACACCTTTATCACTTATAACACGCCAGTAATAAAAACCATACTCAGCTGGCTTAAAGTTCACTTGATTTTTTCTGCCAGCCTCAAGTTCACTCACCATTTGGCTATTTTTAAAGATCTGAACTTTAACCGTCTCTACGTTAGAAGCTTTTGACCACTTTAAGATAAAGTCTTCTGGATTAAGAACATTATTGATCAATTCTTTATCCGCTGGATATATAAGGTTAATTTTTGATTGGAATTCATTTTTCCAGAAATTCACTGGACCAGTTTCTAAAGCTGTATCATCTTCTCTGACAACAACTTGCCAATAGAACTGATTCATCGGCCAAGATTCTTTAAATCCGCCTGTTTCATAAGGGTAAAATTTAACTAATTGTAAGTTCGACTTATCACTGCCTGCCCAAAATTCAACCCAACGATTTTTAATTTCAGCATCAACATTCCACTTAAAAACTAACTGCGGGCCTTTTTCTTCGTTCACCAAATGAATATCATCCACTTTAAAGAAAGCAGTTTCATTTTGTGTTTTTGAATCTAATAAAGGTAGCTGTGCTAACTGGCCGTTATTTTGTTCAAACAGACTAATCACTTTGTCAGCTTTTTTTGTTAAAGCGATAACTGAACCAGAAGTTAAATAGAGCTCAAACTTTTCGCCGTTTTTTTTCACTGTCACATCTGTGAAAGGCAACAGGCGAAGTTTATGCTTACCAACTTCAAGAACAACTGAAGCCTCTAAAGTTTTGATCGTATCGTTTGCTAAAATAATTTGCCCGTGAATAGCTAATGTTCCTGACGGAGCAAGAGCCTTCTTCACAATCACTGACTCACCTTCAGTAATTAAATAACCAACAACATCTTGTGAATTAGAAAGTTCTCGTTGACCCAAGTAAAAATTTGATAATTGAAAAGCAGCACCGCAAATTGCTGCAGTGGCCATAAAGATATATAAAAAACTTTTCAAATTCTTGTAGACAAACACGAAAACTATATCGGAGAAAACCGTGTCTTTTTAAAGAGTTAGACATTCAGTTTCGGTCTTAGGTACAGCAAAATAACTAGAGTTGTTTACACGAACTTAACTACGTCACCAAATTCCCAACAGGAATTTAACAACTGCAACCGATTTGCTAGACTTAAGATGTGTGAGACTAAAAACTGCAGTACTGAGCGCGATCAGTATCAAGGCCGTTGAATGATGAACTCAACCAAACATCAATACTCTGCCCTTTTAAGAAATTTGTATTTATATTTTCTGTGAATGTCAGATGCAGATAATATCTTTTTTTACGTTTATGAATTGTCGCTTGGCCTAAATTTTTTAAATAGATAATGTTAAATTCAGTGTCGTACTTGAATGTCGAAGAGAAAGTTTTTTTTACGAATAAATTATTAAAATCATATTCGCGGTAATCAACCGTGTAAGTGTTATCACGGTTTAAATAAATAAAGACTTGTCCCGTTAAAATATCGGCTTCTGATTGTGTGTTTGGTACATCCCAAAGAATCGCTCCGCCACCCACTAAATATTGAAAAGATAAATCACCGGCCGCACAGGTTCCTTTAGTTTGATAAAAAAGCTCATCCGGAACACCGAAGCGATCCGTGATGTAACTAGGACCCCAAAAATCTTCGGACGTAACTCCGCACGAAGAAAGCATGGCGATGCTTATCAAAGCTGAAATACCCTTAAACAAAAACTTCATTACCCTACTAGGCTACAAGTAGTTTTTAATAACTGCAACTATCCACTCGGAGATCGGAGCGGGCTTAAATCCTAAGCTGAGTGCGCGATCAATGTTCACAAACCAATCTTTTTCTAAACCGTAAGGGGACTTGTCATCAGCACCCTTAGCTTCAGAGTAGATCAATGCTTTTTTGCCCACATTTTGCTCAATAAAATTGACCAATTCACGTAAGCGCAAAGGCATTCGTGAAGCCATATTCAAAGGCCCGGTAAAATTGATGTGACCAAGTAAGAACAAACCTTCAGCGGCATCGGCAGCATGAATAAACGACATCTGAGCCTCAAGGTTTGGAAAATACACGGGCTCACCGTTTTTGATTTTATCGACATAAAATTTTAAACGTTCAGTGTAATCATCAGGCCCCATCACGATCGGAAAACGCACAGCCACCACAGGCATCGTGTTTTGATTAAAGAACACAGCTTCACACTGACGCTTGGCTTCGCCATAATTTTCTTCGCGAGTTAGAATTTTATCGTATCTATATGTATTAGGATTAAAATCATCTTCGTGAAGATTTCCTCTCTGCGAGTATACCGACACTGTCGATGTAAAAATAAATTTTTTCGCATGACCAGAGAAAATTTCAATCGCCGCTTTAGCTTGATGAGCATCAAAACACACTTGATCGTAAACCACATCCCAAGTCTTATGTTGCACATGAGATTTAAATTTTTCGATGTCATCACGATCACAAATAATGCGTTCGACTTTATCGCCAAAGCCATCATCTAGCTGGCCTCGGTTTAAAATGGTCACATGATCACCATTTGCGATTAACTTTTCAATGAGACGTTTTCCGAAAAAGCGGTTACCACCGATAACTAAAATTTGCCTTGCCATGACCTCATTGTGCCCTCGGTAAAACAACAAAGTCCATCCTTAACAATCAGTGACGATCATGACGACCTCTTACATCTTCGTCGTGATAGCTTTCTGCATCGGGATCGTAGTCTTTAGCTATTGTGCGATCATCGAACTTGTAATCAGTCTCAACTTCTCCCCGCCCATAGGTGCGTCCATAACCACCGCGCACATAGCCTTCATCTTCAATATCGTTATAGCGCTGATACTTATCGGAATCCTCATTCGTATGGTGTCTTTCAATTCGACCTCTATATGGTGTATTTCGCATAAATTCTCCTTTATTAATTTTTTTCGTTTTGGTTTAAACGTTCTTTCTGACAAGGGCGCGCATCTTTAGGAAGGCTAACTGTAAAAACCGCTCCCTCTTGTTCTGCGCTACGCACTTTAATCTCACCACAATGAGCTTCAGTGATCCCTTTAACAATGGTAAGCCCAATACCCCACCCTAGCTTACCACTTGATTGCGCTGATCGTGCGCGCGAAAACTGCTGAAATAGGCTCGACATATTTTCTTTAGGAATAGGTTCACCATGATTTTTCGCTGAAAGATTGATTGTGCTGTCAACCTCATCCACTGAAATCAGCACTGGAAAATTTTTAGCACCGTATTTAATGGCGTTGCTACAAAGATTTTCGAGAATTCTGCGAATCCCTTTTTTACTCCAATAGGCCTTAACAGATGCGGGGCCGTTAAATATAAACCGATCACCATGAAGACTAGATAATTCATCCATAGTTTCTTGAATGATAGAAATAAGATCACAGTGTTCAATGTGTAACGACATCCCGTGACCCGCACGGATGCGATTGGTATCTAACAAATCTTGAATCATGCTGTCGCAACGTTTTGAGTTGGCTAAAATACGATCGGCTAATTTTAAAACCATGGCTGTTTCTTTAGATTTTAATTGCAGAAGTTGGGCTGACATATCAATGACCGAAAGCGGGGTTCGCAAGTCGTGAGTCAATGTATTGATAAACTGATCTTTTAAATTTTCAATCAGCTTTTTTTCAGCGATATCAAAAATCGTAGCGATCACTTTCGGTTCCTGATCGGCAATGGCGGGATAAAGCGCTCCCGAAATCATAACCCAAAGTGGAGTTCCGTCTTTTTGCAGATAACGTTTTTCGATATTCCAAACTTTGCCTTCTGAAATTGAAGATACATCTTCGGGAATTTTATTAATTATTAACTTACTGTCTTCAGGATGTGTAATTTCGTAAGTTGTCATTTTTAAAAGTTCATCTGTGGTATACCCTAACATCTCACAAAAACGTTTATTCACTTGCAAAAAGCGCCCCGAAGAAACATCAACAATAGCTTTTCCGGCAGCGGCTAGTTCACCGCGTTCATCGGTTCGCATCAAAGATTGAATCACTTGATCAAGAAATTTAGGAAGCGAATCCATCAGATGCGGTTTTGTCTCTTTTTGGGCCTCGGCGAATTCGCTGCGTACAATCTGCTCCCACCGCGAAAGAACTTCTTTCTTTGATTTCTTGAGACGCTTTGCCGCGTCGATGGCATCCTGATTTTCCACATAAAATAAAAGAGCAAAAAGCGGACCCTACCGCAGTGGATTATTTAAATCATGATACTGAAACCAGCATATTGTTTGTATTTAGTTTTCATCTAGGCATTCTCATTGAAAACAAGCGCCTAAGATGCAAAATTTCTTACGCATGAAAATCGTATCTATCTTCGTTCTTTTTTTCCTAGGCTTTTCTACTTCAGCTATGGCTGCATGGGATCTTAATGATGTATCTTATCTTATGCCTTTACCTAAGGTTATTGGATCTGACAATTTACTTAGAATAAAAGATGAAGGATCACAGGGCCCGCTGTTACCGCGCCAAGTTTTAAGTGTGGTACCACCACTTTCGCCGGTTATGACTTCAGCCGAAGCTGAAGAAAATTTACGCGTGATTGCCGTGCGTATTGATCCATGTTTTCCACTGCCCACGCCAATGGCTTGCCAAAAACAAATTCGTTTTGTGTGGCAACCACTTGAGATTGGCTTTCGCCAGCAAACAAGCACAGTCGACGCTGCCTTACATAGTTTTTATATTCTAACCGATGCCGAGTTTGACGAGCTTTTATTAGACCTTGCTGCCTGGAAAAATAAATTTAGTCCACAGACTCAAAACTTACCTTTGCAAATTCATCCGGCCTGGAAAGCCGAAGGCGATCAAAGTCCCGCCTTCATCGAGTTTAATTCAATCGTAAAAAAATATGCCGGAACAAGAAAATTAACACGTGTCACTTCAATGGTCGTTCGTGGTGCTGGTGATATGTGGGCTTTTGCAGGCTTTGCGATTAAAGACAATCAGCTTAAACTTTTTATGGTTCCCCGTTTAGATCGCCAATCACAGGCTTTTGTTAACTTCGCTGTGCCTGCAGATCACTTTGAGCGTGGTATGATTTCACCACAGCCCACAGGTAATGATTCGTTTTCAAAAATCACTACAAACTCCGATCGCTATCAGGTCGGCGAAACTACACCTGAGCACGAAGAAGTTATTTTAAAAGAGCTGCGTGCTATGCATCGTATAGAAAACCCACATGCGTTTAATCCAGAGAATATGGACTGTGTTTCTTGCCATGTGGCTTTATCAGGTCGTTCGTGGATTGAAAAAAATCGCCCGGATCTTGGTTTACAGACGATAGCTGATGCTTTTGCATACAAGAATGCTCGTTATAATTTAGAAAACAAAAGCACGAATGTTCACAACACACAGAGCTTACGTGCGTTTGGCTATTTCGGTAATGAACTGGCCATCAGCCAGCGTGTTATTAACGAGTCAGCGGCGGTCGCAGATCAGATTAATCAATACGTTGAGAGTTTGAAATAGCATAAAATATTGACATTAATTGCGGCCTCTACTAATTTGGAATTGTTATTAATTAGTAACACGCCGATTTGAGTGCAGCTTGCGGGCGAAAAACAGCTAAAGCGTTCAGAAGACCAATGAATCTTTTCAGATTCTTGAAATTATCTTCTGTCTTTCCGTTGTATACTCAAATCAGCCTAAGGATAGGTATGTTTGAGAAAATTTTAGCAAAACTCCAATTAGATAAAGAAACTTTTTTAATTAACATATTGGTGACAACGGCGTTAATATTTATTCTCTATAAGGCCAGTTATGTCTGATATCGCACAATCGTTAGAACCCTGGATGGTTTATTTTTTTCTAAGCTTTATCTTAGTCTTTATTCTTTTTATTGTTGGCTATTGGACAGTTTATTTTAAGTTTTTCAAAAAAGAGAAATAAGATTTATCACTAGCAGTAAGCCTGCGCAGCCCTTAGAAAAACCTGAATATCTGACGGCTTTCTAATAATTTCACGCGCTTCAATTTGTTTTGCTAAAAGATCGGCGTGAGCCGTCATCACCACAATCGGAATATTGGCCAATTGCGGATCATTTTTTTGTTGTTCACGAAATTGAAAACCATCCATAACCGGCATCATAATATCTAAAAAAATCATGCACGGATTATTAGGGCGAGCACGCAATTTATCCAAAGCTTCAAGACCATTCGAAGCACATTCAACAGAATACCCTTCTTCTACAAGAATTGTTTCAAGTAGAAATTGATAATCTTTTGAATCTTCAACTATGAAAATTTGCTTCATACTTTAATTTAGCGCCGTATTTTGCGGAAGTTCAACGACAAACTGTGCCCCTTGAGACACTGAGGTGTCTAGCTCAATGGTTCCGTGATGAGCTTCTACAATGCTTTTAGCAATGAATAAACCTAGCCCTAAGCCACCCATATGACGAGATGAAACACCTCGTTCAAAGCGTTTGAAAATGAGATTCCTTTTTTCTGGAGCAACACCATGCCCTTGATCGGCAACTGTCAAACGCACTCTGTTATTAGCCACACCTTGAACTGAGACCGTCATGGGTTTTCCCGGAGCATAGCGAACTACATTCGCTACAAGATTGGTGATAACCTGACGCAAACGAACTTCGTCCCAGTGACCGACAAATCCTTTTTCTAAATGCGTGGTCAGCGGAATATGCTCTTGAGAAAGCTGCGTCTTAAATCCCAGAAGTACATTTTCAACCACTTCAGCCAAATCAAAGTAGGCATAATTTAATTCCATACGGTGAAGCTGAATACGCGAAACATCTAAAAGCTCGTCGACCAAACGAACGAGACTGTCAATTTGGCGCATGCAGAGCTCATAAGCCTGTTGAAAAATTATCGATTTAGGATCAGAGCCATAAATCTTGCGCATCTGTCTTTCGGTGACCTGAGTTTGTAGTTTTAAAAGACCTAATGGCGTACGTAATTCGTGAGCCGCCACCGAAATAAATTCATCGCGGGCTTCAATCAGACCTTCTAATTCTTTAACTAAAGTCTCTTGTACAATTGCTTTTTTACGAACCTCAGTCATTTGTAATTGCGTCTGAACGCGGGCTAAAAGTTCGTTCGCCGAAAAAGGCTTTGTCAAATAATCGTCAGCTCCGAGAGTGATGCCATGGGTTTTGGCCTCATCCCCGGCCCGGGCAGAAAGAAAAATAATCGGCAAAGTTTTATGAACCGGATGATTACGCAAGTTCTGTAAAAGCTCGATACCATCCATTTGCGGCATCATAATATCACTTAAAATAAGATCCGGAGTTGTTTTTTGCAACACCTCGAGCGCAGTTTTTCCGTTATCAACGGCAATCACCGTATAACGATCAGAGAGAAGCTTCGTAATATAATTGCGCATGTCTTGATTATCATCAGCCAGTAAAATTGTTTTTTCTTTTACCACAAGAGAATCTGTTACCAGCGATAATTCATTTGTAGTAACGATGTCAGAGAGATAGCTTTCAGCGCGTACGCTGTAATCTTTTTTCTGGTCGTTAGTTCGTTTAACAATTTGTTTTTGGTCTAAGTGTTTTGTTCCTAAAGGTAAAGTCACCACAAAAGTTGAGCCAACACCTTCTTCACTTTCAACCGAAACACTTCCGCCATGCTGTTTGACCAGCTCTTTCACTAAGGCTAAACCGATTCCCGTGCCCTCATGATTTCTTCCGGCAGCTCCTGATACTCGGTGAAAACGTTCAAAGACTTTACCTAGTTCAGATTGAGGAATACCAATTCCTGAATCTTTCACGATAAGCTGGGCATTTCTTTTTTCCGTCTTAAGATGAATTTTTATTTCACCTTTTAACGTGTACTTAAAAGCATTTGAAATTAAGTTAAGAACAATTTTTTCCCACATTTCACGGTCAACGTAGGCTTTATCGGGTAAAGCTTCGGTTACAACCACAAACTTTAACCCTGCACTTTCAACTGTTGATTGAAAAGAACTGGCCAGATCGCGTGTTAAACTACCAAGATCAGTTTCTTCATACTGAGCCTGCATGCGGTTAGCTTCTAAACGCGAAAAATCAAGTAAGCTATTTACTAACTTTAATAATCGTAAAGAGTTACGATGCATAACTTCGATATTATCTTTAACTTCAGACTGAAGAACTCCCCGTTTTTCAGTGAGCATTTCTTCCATTGGTCCAAGCATTAACGTGAGCGGTGTTCTAAATTCGTGACTCACGTTACTAAAAAAAGCGGTTTTTGCACGGTCAACTTCTGCTAAATCTTCGACTCGCTTTTTTTCAAGTTCAAGAACGCGGAGCGAGCCTAAATAAGTGTTTATCCGTTCAGTGATTAAATTTAAAAAAGCTTGGTAACGATCATCAAAATCCAGACGCGAACTGATTCCAAAAACCAGAACGCCTTCTTTTTCCTGATTGGGTAGCCCCATTGGTACCACATAAGCGGCATCAGGTTTTTCAGGATAAGGCTCCTCAGATAAGCTTTCAAAACAAGTCTTGCGTAAATTTTTAATGACCTGCGGAATTCCCGTTTTACTAGCTTCAAAAATCTGCGGCCATAAATCAACATCAGATTTTATTCCAAATTCATCAACAAGTTTAGGTATGTGATTTTCTTTATCAATCACATACATCAGCGCAAAAGGAATATCATTCAGATTACTTTGTAAAACTTTAAAAACAGAATCAACCAGCTGGTTAAAAGTATTTACTTCAAATAGACCTAACTCACGCAGTAACAATAACCGACGCTGCGAAATCACATCGCCCGTGCCTTCTTGACATGGATTAATGATTCCGGCCACCTGCCCTGATTCATCTTTAATCGGACTATAAGAAAATGTGAAATAGGTCTCTTCTAGAAAACCTTTGCGGGTCATGAAAAGCTGCATGTTCTGAGCCCACGTCGCTTCGCCGGTCTTCATCACTTGATTTGTCAAAGGCTCTAAGGCTTCCCAGATTTCAGCCCATTGTTCGCGCGCGGTTCTTCCTAAATAGGTTGGATGTTTTAAACCGGTAAAAGGAATATAGGCATCGTTATAAAATACAGTGAGCTCTTTTCCCCACCACACAAACATCGGAAACTTCGACCCTAAACAAATGCTCAGCGCTGTCTTCAAACTTTGCGGCCATTGATCGGGAGTTCCGACCGGAGATTTAGACCAATCGTAAGACCGAATGAGATCGGCCATTTCACCTTTTTCTGTCACGATCGAATTGATATCACCCATAAGTAAAAATGCTAGCGCAGTCAGAGCGAAAAACAAGAATTAAAAATATTTTTTTATTTACAAAAATTTAGATCTTGTGACGCCAGCGCTTAGCAGCTGCGTTGCAAAGACATTGACAAAAAGCTTATCCCCCTCTCATATAACCCCATGAGACCGTCTAAAGTAGCCAATTTAATGAATCTAGCCGAGGTTGTTGCGCAGCGATCTCATGATGCTGAAACCCATGTAGGCGCCTTGCTTGTATCAAATAAAACAGGAGCTATTTTAGCCACTGGTTTTAATGGCTTTGTCCGTGGCACAAAAGACAACGAACTTCCCAATACACGTCCCGAAAAGTATCCGTATATGGTTCATGCTGAACAAAATCTTATCGCTAACTGCGCACGCCATGGCATTTCAATGGATGATTGCACTGTGGTTTGTACGCACTCACCCTGCGTTGTGTGCATGCGATTATTATTTCAATGTGGCATTACCGAAGTGCTCTATAAAGTTTCGTACACTGATTCTGAAAAAGTAAAAGAGATGAAAGATATTAAAGTCATCGAAATTGCGACTGAAGAACCTGACATTAAAAAATTAAGATACGAAGTCTAGAAGAAGAAAAAATTGGGGCGACCGACGGGGCTTGTCTGACCGAAGGTCAGCTAACGCTGACAATGGGTTCAAGCCATTGATGTTTCATCAGGGATTTTGAATTCTATTATGTGCTTTGTAAAAGAAGATGAAATTGGGGCGACCGACGGGGCTTGAACCCGCGACACTCGGAATCACAATCCGATGCTCTACCAACTGAGCTACGGCCGCCACAGAATGAGTTCAAATTTATAATGAACTTTTCGCCCATTGGCAAGAAGTTGAACCTTAAAACTATTAAAAGCGCATATCATGGGTAAATTTGGCTAATTTTTCAGCCATTTTATGGGGTATTACACCCGTTTGACCGTTCTTAAAGAAGTGGTAGGCTTTTTAGATATGAAAACTTTATTCTTTCTATCTATTACAACCCTAGTTTTATCAACCGCTCAAGCTCAAACAAAAGCAGCTTCAGCTACACCAACAACGACTAAGACGGAGACTAAAAAAGTGGAAAAATACAATCCAGAAACTTGCGCCTTTCCTAAAGACGACGATGCTTTAAAAAAACTTTTAACTCCTGAGCAGTACGCGATCACTAAGAAAAACGGAACTGAACGCCCGTTTGATAATGCTTACTGGAACAATCACCATCCGGGAATTTACGTCGATGTGATTTCTAAAGAACCACTTTTTTCTTCAAAAGATAAATTTGAATCAGGTTCTGGCTGGCCAAGTTTTACAAAGCCCATCGCTAAAGATGTTGTGGTTGAAAAAAGCGATGAGAGCCACGGCATGGATCGCACAGAGATTCGCTCTAAACGTGCCGATTCGCACTTAGGCCATGTGTTTACTGATGGTCCTAAAGATAAAGGCGGACTTCGTTATTGCATGAATTCAGCGTCTTTGAGATTTATTCCGTTAGAAAAATTAAAAGAAGAAGGTTACGAAGATTATTTAAAATTATTTTCGGCCAAAGAAATTTCTGAGGCGCAAAAAAATCCTTACAAAAAATAACTATTCCCAATCAAGAAGAACTAAACGACCGTCAGGAGTTAAAGCAACCTGGCGGGCTTCTTGAACTAAAGCCATATCGCGCACATCAGCTCTTGGACTTTGTAATGAGCTTACACGAGCTGGATCATTTGAACGTTTGGCAATCTCTGGCGCCATTTTTGCGAACTTATCCCACACCGCTTGAAGCTCATTAAACTCTTTTTCTTCGGCAGCTGATAATTTTTTTCCTGATTTAAGAGTGTACAGACGGTCTTCGACCTGGTTTAAGGTCATTCGAATTGAAACTCGCTCATTCACGATATATTCGTAGTTTTTACCGTGATCATAAACTTTAACCACCTCTAAACCTGGAATACCTTCGTACTTATCACGAGTCTTAACGTAAGTTTCTAAAAACTCTTTACCCGTCTTCTTACCAGACACACCGCTTGTTAAATACGGAAGGCGTAAAACCTTATTCGAGTCTTTCATCGCATAAAGATTAGAAGTGTTTCCGGCGCCAATGTATTCACCTAATTCAAAGTTTTCAACCTTGCCACTTGTGGCCGATGGCGCTTGTACCACATCACCTTTTTTAAGACTAGAAACGACATTGTCGTACTGCGAACGTTTAAAGTTAATTTGTCTTTCAGTTTGCCAAGCATTTAATCGTGAAGGCTCTTGCAAATGACTATCAGCTAAATTCACAGTCACACGATCTTCAATCGCTGTGGGCTTACGTTCTAAGCCCCGAAATTCACCTAAAAGTTTTTGCGCGTTACCTTTAACATCGTAGTGAACCGCATTGGGAACTTCTTTAGTTTTAAGCCAGGTCGCAAAACCCGGATCATTTTTATAAGCTTTCAAAAATTCAACAACCTCTGGAGCGTCAGCCTTTTCGTTATCTGAACGTTTCGCGATGTTAACAATTAAATAATCTAACGACGCTTGTGCATGACGTTGATCAAGTTTACCCGCTTCTGTACTTGCCAGAGATAACGCTGGCTTGGGCTGCGTGATTTTAAAATTCTTAAACGGCTCACCATGCAAACGCTCTTCGTGCAAAAGCATACGTTCCATGCCTTTAGCCACATCAGCTGCTGGGGAATCATTCGTGAAAACTAATTTTTTCTCATTACCCAGTTCATCAGTGAATTTTAAAGTCATGCGTTCAACTAAACCATTCACATCACGGGCTAATTCAACATGCTCTTTGATATATTCATTTTGTTTTTCTAAACGATGAATTGCGCCACCCACAAACTGGCTAAGTTCGGCTTGCTGAACTTTATTAAGCTGTTTTGAAGTAGCTGCGTGCTTTTGTAAAGCTTCTAACTGGCGCACGGTTTTTTCAGGATTACCGATCAACATTTCATTCGGCAATTGTAACCCTTTATTCGGTTGAACTCCGATTTCACGAATCGCTGCTTTTGGATTAGCGGCTAAAGGTGCTCCACCTAATTCATAAAATATTTTATCAATCCCACCGCGCGTGCCTTGGCTTAAACGGTCAAATGTCGAATGCACGATACCAGCTGTTGTCTGTGGCATCGGATATTTAGGTTTAACCACACCTGATGGTAATTTTTCGCCATGATCAAAAATTGAATTGGCAAAAAACACTTTAGCCTTCGGATGTTTCGCATTGGCTAACGATGTGGGAACAACACTTCCTGATAAAATTCCCCAGAAGCCATCGTCTGGACCGTTATGACCAAGATTAGCTAAAAATCTTTCACGAAATTGTTGAGATGTAATATTTCCTGCATTTAAATCGCGAATCGCTAACTGCATTCCCGGTAATTCGTGTAAATATCCACGAAGCACCGGCACTTCAGCAATGATGTCTCTGATTTCCTGGTTTGAAATTTCTGGATTTAGTAAACTCGGATGCGCAAAACCTAGATCCGCTAAAATAGACTTAACTTCTTTCGTTGCCGGTGTTTGTGCCGTACCACGAATCGTGTCGAATAATTCTTCTGACTCTTTTGTGTTTTTTAAAAGTAAATTTTCTTGAAACTTTGCAATTTTACCTACGTCAGAATCAAGCATACCAAATTTTAAACCTTGAAAGTCAACTTCGGCTTTACTCATCACTTTAGCAACAACAGGATTACGAGTCGCCGTGATTAAGTCTTGTTGGTGCAAAATAGATTTAACTTCTTTGGGCGATAAATCAGCACCCTTTAACGACTCTACATAAGTATCCACCTGAGCTTCTAACTCTGCAGATGACTTTGAAACTCGACCTTCAACTTTTTGTTCAACCGGAAGCCGCGAACTTGGTGGCGGTGGCACTTCGGCGGCCGGAGCACTTGCCGGCACACGCTGAGTCTTTTTAAATTTGTCTGGATCAATAATTTGGGCTGGATTTGAAAGTAAGTCTTCTACTGTCAGATCAGCTTGTTCTTCCATTTTTTGCCAAGCTTCTTTACCACCAGCAGATTCAATATCATCTTTTAGTTTATACTTTTGCGATAAGAACTGCTGCTGTTTACGAATCACTAACAGATCAACTTCTTTATTTTTATTTCCGTAACGTTTTACTCCGTATAAAATACGGTCGTATTCGTAACCTAAGTTATAATACTGATCTAAAGCCACTTTCTTAATTTCATTCTGATCAACTGATTTAGCTTTGGCTAAAACCAATTTCTCAGTGGCCATACGAGCCACATCGTTATTATCAGAAATAAAACCGGCACGAATCGCCGCTTTAGCATTAGCTTCGTTAGACCAGAATGATTTAGCTGACGAACCTAAACTTTCATACACAGTATCAGCCGAGGCACGATAGTAAGGAATCGCTAAATCCATATCGCCAGTTTTTGCAAAATCATTGGCAATGTTTGAGGTCATGCGACTGAAGTTTTCAGGCTGCAATTGACGATCAATTCGGTTTAAACGGCTCATGATCTGACGTTGTTTTTCAACCGTTGGAGTTAATGGATGACCTGATGTTAATTCATTCACGTCACGTAAACCATAATTACGTCCACGCACGGCTAAAACTGAATCGAGTTCATTCACAAGATCTTTCATTTGTGGATTAGCATCAGCAGCCTGAGCTTTAACTTTATCAGAAGCTGGATTACGTGAATTCACGCGCGTATCAGCCAAGAAACTTCCACCCTTTAAAGGTTCAGGACGTTTCGGCACGCCCACTTTTGCACGCAGCTCTGTTAAGTACGCTTTATCGTAATCAAGACGGCTTTGCGCATTGAGCATGTTAATACGTTCTTGGCGTGAAAATTCACGAAGCTGCCCCATAGCTTCACTGCGTGACATATTTACCGGTGTCGAGAAATTCACTTTCACCGGACCTGTTTTTCCTGGAACGTCGTTTAACGTAACTTGCCAGATCGTGAAGTTTGCATTTCCTGAACGACCTACGTCTTTTGCGACTAATGAACCTAATGAATCGTCAATATGATCTAACGATTCACGTGTATCATTAATGAAAGCTTGTCTACGATCAATGCTTGTTTGCATGTTTTCGATATCACGTTTAACGGCGCGGTTTGGTACACCTGGGCGGCCGGCTTTAGATTGAGTAATGACCGTCTGTTTATCGACAGCAAAATTCACCGTAGCAGCTTTAACTTCATCTAAAGAAAAACCTTTTTCATAACCTTGTGCTGATAAAGCACCTGATTTTGATTTAAGACTTAGATCACCCTTCACACGATCAGTTCTTGTGTGTGAAACCTCATGCAGTAACGTAGAAAAACGCTCATCCATTCCACGATCAGTATTAATATAGATAGCGCCTTCAGGCGTTGTGACGCCGTAGCTGCCTTCTAATAATGGATTTGTTGAATCATCGTAAGTGACGCTGTTTTTAGCTTCAACTTTTTTGCGTGATTTAGCACGAAGTTCAGCTAACTGCGCTTCGTTTTTTGCGTTAGCAAAATCATTTTCAATTTGCGCACGAATAGCCTGTGGATCACTGCTGCGTGCACGTTCTGGTTTAATTCCCACAAACGACGAGTTCGCATCACCTAATTCACGGTCAGTCATTTTCTGTAAAAGAACCGAATTGTCTTTTTTCACGCCCACAGTGTAAATGATTTCGTTATTTACTTTATCACGACCTAAAACCAAACCTTCAGTCTCAGAACCCACCGGTTTTGGTAATTTAACTTTATCACCTACACCCGCTGTTACGACATAATCACCCGTTTTAAGTTGCGATAATGGTTTAACTATAACTGGAGTTACCGCTGGTGAAACAATCGATGCTGGTGTACGAGCTGTATCTTTAGCTTGAGCTAAAGCTTCAACACCTTTAACGCCTCCACGTTTATACGCTTCAAAAACTGCACGCGACGTAACTTGACTACGGCGAGCCAATTCTGAAAGAGCTGTTTGCGGTTCTGCATTTAAATCCATTTTATCGACAGGACGGCCCTTACCCACAGCTTCTTTGGCTGCGCGATGACCTTCATCTAAGATTTGTTGTAATTCAGTATTTGATTTCGCTTGATACTCGGTACTGCGTTTAACATCGGCTTTAACTTTCTTTAAAGCCTCTGGTGTATTGGCTGCTAACAACTGTTCTTGTGTTAAATGCACTTGGTTAATAACACCTGTTTCATCTGCGTATTCTACGACATAAGTTTTTGCTAAACCTGGTTTAGCTTCAACTTTAGAAAGCACATGACCTTGACGTAATTCACCATTACCTAATGGCACTACGATTTCAGGATTATTTTTCATGTCTTTCGTTACTAAAACCGGAGAATCTGCAGAGAAATCAATTTTAGCCGCCATCTCAGTTTTACTTTCAGGAAGTTTAGTACCCCATTCACGTAAAACTTTGGCATTCGTTGTATCTGCTAAATCAGTTTTATAAATTGTAGTTTCAGCGCCATTAGCTTCGCGTAAAACAAAACCACCATTTTTCGATGGACCTACGATAAACCCATCTAATTCACCAGTACCATTAAATTCACTGATCACGACTCGGTCACCGATACGAGCCTCTGAAGCCTCTACCGGAACAGGTTTTTTAAATGTGTTTACAGCTTTAATTGGTGCTTTATTCAACGTGAGTGTTTCATCGCTTGAAGCAATTGTTCTGCGATTCGGATCACGTGTAATACGCGTATTTGTCGCATCATCTAAATCAGCTTTATAAATAATTGTTTCTGTGCCGTTAGCTTCACGTAAAATCATTCCGCCATTTTTAGCAGGGCCAACGATTTCACCGCGCAACTCGCCTGTGCCGTTGAATTGGTCAATCGTAACACGATCGCCCACACGTACATCACTTGGTTCTACTTTAATAACTTTAGCTAATTCAGCTGGGTTATTGCCCGCAATACCTTTACGTAATAAAAGACTTGTTTCTGTTGTTGTAAAACCAGACTTACGAAGAATCTCAGTTTTATCTCTTAAATCTTTAGCTGTGTAATCGAAGAATCCCCGTTCTGCACCACCCACATCGTGAGCAGTCAACACTGCATCTTTCTGCGCTTGAGTTAAATGGCGTTTCACATAGGCTTGCGCTGCACTCACGCGCGCTGCCGGGTCTAAATCGCCGTTTACTTTTAATTCAGCTGTCAAACCACGGTAGAACTTAGCATCACCTGAAGCTTGGGCATTTAAGTTAAATTCTTTACCGCGCGAATCTTTCACTCGCACCGTACCGTCTTTATTTCTACGAACAAAAGTGGCATTAAGATCTCCACCTTCAAAGTTTTTCAACTGCACTTGATCACCGGCACGAGCCATTTCTGGCTTAAGCGTAGCTTGCGCCACGATCTCATCACCACGAGCAGCAAGATCAGTAACTTTATCATTCGTAATACGCGGAGGAACAATCGCTTCTAAACTTTGACGAGGAATTGATGGTGTTTCCGGTGTCACTTGACGTGCGTACAATGGCGCACGATCTGTAAAACGGTTTAATAAACGGCGCTCTGATAATGACAGAGTTGATCCATCGACGTCGGCTTTTCTAACCGCTTCAACAAACTTTTCAGCATTTGAAAAATCGCGGGCGTTGACATAACCGCCACGTGGATTATAGCTCATGCTTTGACGTAATAATTCAACATCAAATTCTTTTTTACCTGGAAAGATTTTATCGAATAAAGCATTAACTTCTTTTTTAGTACCCACAGAAGCATAATCTAAAGCCGCTGTTTTATTTTCATCGTAGATTCCAAGTTCACGCGCCACACTTTCACGCTGGCGTGGGTTTAAACGTGAACCTTTTAAACCATCTTGTTCAGCTAAGTAATCTAAACGATTACGCGCTTCGCCTGCTGTTTTACCAGCATCTTCAATTTGTGAACGCGCTGTTGGCATAGCTGACAAAGCCGGCCCATCAACTGAAGCTACTTTTCTTGAAACTGACGGAGTAACTGCATCGGCTACGGCATCAACTTCTACATTTAAGCGAGGCAGTAAAGCCACATCTGGATTTGCCTGACGTGCATACAATGGCGCACGGTCTGTGTACTTATTTAATAAACGACGTTCAGATAACGTCAGTTGACTGACGTCGGCTCTTTGTACAGCCTCAACGAATTTTTCAGCATTAGCAAATTCACGAGCCCCAATATAACCACCACGTGGATTGTAACTCATTGTTTGGCGTAACATATCTTGGTCAAAAGTTTTTTGACCTGGGAACAAACGCTCGAATAATTCACGTGTTTCTTTACGATTTGCTACTGAGCCGTAATCCATAGCCGATGCACGATTAGCATCTGTAATGCCTAACTCGCGCGCCATATTATCAAATTGGTTAGAGTTAAATTTAGAGCCTTTTAACCCGTCTTGTTCTGCTAAAAAGTCTAACTCATTGCGGGCGCCACCGGCTTGCTGTGAATTATAAATATCACCAGCGCTCATTGAAGACACCGAAGATTTTTTACCCTGCACTTGTGGTACAGATTTACGCGCTAACTTCATCTCTTCATAAAGAGCATTCACTTCTTTACTTTGACGTTTAGCTAATTCTTCTAATGCTTTTTGTCCATCGATATCAATTTTTTTAGCTTTTAGTGTTTTATCTGGTTTACCACTAGAACCATAGCTTACATCATAGCGATCACGAGTGCCGCGGCCTTCAGCTTGACGTAAACTATCAGATACAATCTGTTCTAATTCTGCTGAAGATTTTTTCGCAAAACTTGCACGACGGGCATCACGAATTTTAGCCTGGCGTAAAGCTAACGGCGTATTGGCGCGTTTTAAATCAGCTTCGTTCATACGAACCACAGTCACCGGTTGACCTGGAGGATAAATTTCTACTTCGTACTGGCCTTTAGCATTCGGGCCATTGATCACTTTACCCGGGTAAGAAACATCTTTTCCAACCACAGGAACATTGATCACCGGATTATCAACTTTAGGTGGAAGCTGAACATTGGCTTCAGTTAATTCTTTCGCCGTTTTTCTGGCGCGACCAATACCTACACCTTTTTGATAAAACTCGACTTCATAATAACCATATTTATCAGGGCCACTCATCACAGCACCCGGATTCGTGCGGCCTGTGTTACCCATAGGAACTTGAATCTGTTTTCCTTTAACGATTTCAAATTTAGGAACGGCCGCTTGTTGTGAAACAATGCGTACTTCATCTAAACCTGTACCGCCAGTAACACCTTTACGTAAGAGAAGACTGGCTTCTTCATCAGTAAAGCCTGCATCACGCAATACTTTTGTTTTTTGTTTTAAATCAGTTTTTGATAAAGAATAAATTCCTTTATCTCCAGCGATTTTGTGCGATTTTACGAGTGCATCTTCTTGGGTTGGAGTTAACGAGCGATTTAAATAATTTTGTGCTGTTTTTACGCGCTCTGCTTCATCAGCAATTTCTAAATTCTGTTTTACTTCAGCTGGAAGCTCACGGCTAAATTCAGCGCCTTTAACTTCAGACTTAATTAGATCAAATTCTTTGCCGTTTTCATCTTTAACACGAACAGTGCCATCCGCATTTTTTTTCACAACGCTGGCTTTTAAATCACCACCGCCTTCGAAATTATTAACTGTAACTTTATCACCTGGACGAATAAATTCTTCTTTTAGTTTTACATCTTCTGGTAATTTGGCCTCTTCAACTTTAGTGGCTGCTTTACGTACTAATTCACCTGGAGGTAAATTATTTCCAATTTTAGCCGGAGTTGCCACAGGCTTAACATTTAATAATGGGTCTGGCGCACCATTTAGACTTAAGCGTTCTGCTGTTTTTACTTCACTACGAAGCAAATCAAACTCTTTACCTTTATCATCGCTAACACGTAACGATCCGTTATCTAACTTTTTAACAACCGTAAACTCGGCATCTTTGCCACCTTCAAAATTAGCAACACGGATTTTTTCACCTTCAACAAAACGCGCATTTGTTGTTGTATCAATAGCTCCTGTTTCCTCTAAAACTTCTTTAGCAGAACCAGCTGAAGCTTTATTTGAAGACGAATTTGAAGTGTTAAAAATAGAAACTGGCTGTGGTCGTGATTTAGCAATTGGCGGAGCTGCGCTACTTCTTCCACTTAATGCGGCCATTAATTCATTTTCAATTTGAGTTGTTGAATCAGCTGCAGCTGGCTGAACTGAAGCTGGTGATCGGCTACCACCGCCCTCTGATGAACGAGGTCTATCTACAGAAGCTGTTGATCCGCCACCGCTGCTACCAATAGAACCACCGCTACCACCGCCCGTATTAAGTTGCACTGTTGGTGTGGGTTGATTCATCGCCACATTTAGACGTGGCTGTTCAACACGTGGTGCTGATGGAGCCGCCGCCGACATTCCCGTAACATTGTTACTCGAGCGAACTTCAACTCGAGATGGCGTCGGCATATTATTGTATGAAAGTTGTGTTGGTGAAGTTTGAACAGTTGAAGGTTTTAAGCCAACAGCAGCCAGATCAGCTTGCCTGTCGCGGCCATTACTCATTATTTTATAAAATTCATCGCCAAGACGGTGGCGCACTTCTGGATTACTTTCAAGAAAATCGCGCACTTCGACATTTCGAGACGCCATACTTCCATCTGCTTTTTGGTAGGCCATTTCAACTTGTGGATTTTGACGAGTTCCCGCCATTCCAACAAATTGAGCATTTATTTTATGTCCGGATCCCGTTGGATCTGGCATTGTGTAACGCTGACCTTGATGTAAATTTGCAAATTGATCCGCAAGATTGCCCGCCGCTTTACCTGCAGCACCTATCGCACCGTTAGCAGTACCACCAGTCGACGGCTTACCAGCTACGGCTGTATGTTGTGTAGTATCTTGTTTTGGTGGAGCTTCTTCCGTGAAAGCACGCAATTCTGCTTTTTTCTCGGCAGTTAGTTTTCCATTACTCGGAGATAAATCTGGATTAGGGGTTGAACTATCATTTGAAGCTATCACTGGTGGTGTTGGTTTTTCTGTAGATACAGTTGGCGCTGGTTGATCTGAAGTTTTTCCCGCCACCGGAGTTTCAACAGGAGTATCTACATTAGAACTTTGCGTTGTGTCTGATGGTTTATCCGCCGGTTTATCAGCTGGCTTACCCGCAGGTTTTCTTGAGCCATTTCCTTTAGTGTCAGCTACTTTAGTGTCTGATGCTGGCTGATCCGCAGGCTTTTGATCCTTTGGTTTAGTCTCTGATTTATTTCCACCAGTTTGCTCTGCTTTTCCGGCAGCCACTTCAGATTTTACAGGAGTTGTTGGCGTTACCGTTGAAGCCGATGGAGCATCTGTACTTTTAACAGCTCGTGCTACAAAAGGAACAGCTCCCCCCACGAATGGAAGTAAATCAGCACCCGCTAATAATGAATCTACTAAACACCCGCTACTTGTTTCGCGGGCTATACTCACCTGTGATTTTGCGTTTTCACAGACGATATTTTTTTGTTTTTCTTGAACAGATAATTTCTCTAAAGCAATGGGCGATGCTTCCATACAAGATTTGTAGGCTTGTTTTGTACTGCCCTGTGCGTAGTAACCATCAACAGCTAAGGCACCAGCAAAAGCTCCACGACGAGTCGCAATGGCTGTTTTACTTAAACCACCGATCACTTTTGCACCGGCGGCAATTGAACCTAAGCCCGCTGTTACAATAGTTAAACCGGCATCAACAGCGGCATTATCAACTACACTTTTTGTTCCCGCACGATCTTCATGGCGATCTAATAAACAACTTTCCGCATCGTAATAAGTTTTAAATTCCATATTCGCGCGTTTATCTTCAAGCTGTGGAATTTTTGGCGGATCTAGTTTTGCAAGTTCAGTGCGAAGTTTTTCAAAATCACATTTTTCATTTTTATCGCTGTTATCGTAAATTAAACATCTGAAGTTTTGTAAATTATCTTTGTAGGCTGTAGCTAGCGCCGTGCGGTTAGCTTTTAATTGTTCTTTTAAAGCTTCTTTAATCTTTTCAGGGCCTAAATAGTTTCGAGCCGACGAACGTGGTTTAGCTTTTTCGCGCGCGATTTTATCAAAGATGTCACCACGTACCCATGGCACGTCATCTTTAATTACTTCAATCGCTTTAGCAATATTACCACATTTTTTTGTGGCTTCTTTTTGCGATGTTAAAGTAAATCCGCCGCGCATAGCACAATCAGCTGTACTGCCGGCACATTTAACAAAAGAGCTCATTTTACATTTAGTTTCTGCTTCTTTTAATCTTTCGATTTTACCTAAAGCAGCTACTGTTTTTGCAACCTGCTCATCTAAACGTTTAGCCGCCGTCATCTCATTACGACAGCTGTCAGCTTGCGCTTTAAGATTACTGCAGCTGCTTTTAACCTCAGGAAGATATTTAGGGCATTCGATACCTTCAAGGGTTGAAGCTCCTTCAGTCACTGAATCAATAAAAGCAATTTCATCAAGCGCTGATTTATTAAAACCTTCCATACGCGTTGCTGCCGCATAGAAACGAGTTTGAATAACTTTTTTTTGCTCTGGATTTAAATCTTCAGACGAGTTACAGCCGTTTACGCTAGAAGCAAATTCTGAAGAAATTGTTGAAGAAAATTGTTTACCAAATTCTGCGCTTAAGGATTCTGGTTTTTCATACTGAGTTTGAACACCTTTACCACTCATATAATTTTGGTAAGCTGTCACTGATGAATTACAAGTTTTTGCTTCAGAATTAAATTTGAAAACCATCAATGTTGATTTATCAGTGTAATCATCTTTCACCCAATCTTTTAACAAAGCTGGGCATGAACTTTTTTGCAATTTAACATCAGAAGATTCTTGGCTTGAACTTGGTTTTCTATTTCCCGCAGAAGAAGATTGCTTTGCACCACCAGAAGTTTCTGCTGCTGTTGCAAAAGGAGAATTAAAAATTAGCGAAAAAATGACCAAAAATTGTATAGCGCGCATAGGCACTTTATCGGCAAAATCCTTATAAAAATTAAGGATTTACAGGCTGTCGGAAAGTCTAATTTATAGGGATTTTATTTAGTGCCAAGTCGCTGGCATTGCTTCGCAAGAGCTGCTGCTTACGCAGCTTTTTCTTTAAGAATAACTACAGGTAATTTCATGAACAGATCAAGTGGTAAAGCTTTAGAGTATAACCAACCTTGAGCATAATAAGCGCCTAACTGCAATAACGACTCGCGCTCTGCTAAAGTTTCGACTCCTTCAGCGATAATATCCATACCAAGAGCTTGCGCCATGAAGACCATCGACTTCACAACAGCTAAAACTTTTGGATCTGCGTTTACTTTTGAAACGAATGACTTATCAATTTTTAGATAACTGACAGGCATTTGTGATAAATATTGTAAGCTTGAGTAACCCGTTCCGAAATCGTCGATCGAAATATGAAAACCTTTGTTTTTACACTGATCTAAAATTTCGATGGCCACAACACCGTTCATCATGACCCGTTCAGTCACTTCTAACTTGATGTTTTTTGGATTTACTTTGTGTTTCCACGTTAGTTTTTCAAGATCCATCAAAAAATCAGGATGAGTAAACTGACGTCCGCTCACATTGATACTCATGATAAAATCGTCGCCAAACGTACCTTTGATTTTATGGAAATCTTGGAAACAACGTTCAAAAATCCAGTGTCCCACTGAAACCATTAAAGATGAATTTTCTAAAAAGTCGATAAATTTATCCGGCTGGATGTAACCAATAACTGGATCTTTCCAACGGATGAGTGCTTCAGCGCCAACCACTTTTGAATCTTGCATGTTCACGATCGGTTGATAGAACATTTCAAATTCCTGGTTGTTCAAAGCTTCTTGTAAACGGTTTTCAAATTTTAAATTTTCGAAACCATCCATCACGGTGTCGTCTTGGTTCATGTTGTCTTCATTACCGTGAGTCAGCGATGAGTTGTTTTTACGTACACGATTCATCATCACTTTTAATAATAATTGAACTAATTGGTCAGACCCTTGAAAGCGCTCGATCAATTGATCTTTCGTCACAACATTTAGCACAGTATCTTCAACAGCTTTGACCGATGCCGAACGTGGTAAAGAATCAATCAGTGACATCTCACCGAAGATTTCGCCTTTTTTGATATGAGTTAACGGAACGATTTTTTGATCGATTTCAAGGTAAACAAGGACTTTTCCACTCTCAACAACATAAGCACAATCGCCAGCCTCACCCTGTTTGAATAAAACAGTGTCTTTAGCGATTGAAATTTGTTTCTTTAACGTACTCATGGAGCTTTCCTCGTAACAATCCTATCGTCACTGACAACGAGGTAATTTACTGGATGGAGGTCTAGTTCTTGGCGTGTCCTAGGTCTAAAACTCTACCAACATGAAACAGTCCTAATTTTATTAATCTATTTTTTATTTAAATCGAGGGCTTTACAGGTCAAGTAATCGTATATTTTTAACGGAAAAAGTTTCGGTAAATACCAGTTCTGAAGTTTACGCGGAACCGGCGCGTATCTTAGCTTTGGCGAAGCATTTGTCAGAGCGTGATTGATATCGTAAACAACAGCTTCTACAGGCAAAGCGTGATCCACTTCACTGCTCGCAAAAGCTAAAAATTTGCGGAAAGAATCTTTGTATTCTGTTGAATCAAAAGCACGGGCTACGACATCGAAACCCTTACCCCAAATCGGCGTTTTAATTGACCCCGGAGCCACGATTGAAACTTTCATGCCGTACAGATTTAATTCTCGTCTAAGAGATTCAGAAAAACCTTCAATGGCGTGTTTACTGGCACAGTAACCACCTAAAAATGGCGTTCCGTTTTTACCTGAAACCGACGAAATATTTACGATCCGCGCACCGATTTTAGATTTTTTTAACAGCGGCAAAATAATCTGCGTCACCTTAAAAACAGCAATCACATTAATATTAATAATGTTCTGGAATTCGGTAAAATTTTGATACTCGGCAGGACCCGCTAAAGCTACGCCCGCATTGTTTACTAAGGCATCGACATGAGTGATTCCGTTTTGTTTTAGAATTTCGGGAATCTGATCTACTTTGGCGTAGTCAGTAAGATCGACTTCAAGACCTAAAAAGTTTTTAGAAAAATTGTTTTTAAAATACTCACCGTCTTTTGTTTTGCGGTAAGTGCCGATCACGAACCAGCCAGCCTTTAAATAAAAATCAGCAGTGGCAAAACCGATACCACTGCTGACTCCCGTAATAAATAAAACTTTTTGGTTCTGAGAGTTCAAGAGACTACTCTAAGAAAACTCTCTTAGGCATACGTGCATCGCAACGGCCCGAGAAATCATGTTTAGCCACACGTGTTTTCGGCGAATTTTCTAAGAAACGGCGAAGGCCTGGGTTATTCACTTCGATCATGTTTTTAATCGCTACGTTATCTGGTCCGTGTGAAAAACCTAATTCAAATAATAACGACCAGATTCCATGCTTCCAGTAAGCATAGTCTTCAAAAGTTCCATCAGCTGCGTATAACACTTCAGTATTGTTGCCTGTTGTGTAACGGCTTTCTTTCGTCGCATCAGCCACTAATTTTTTGTAAGTGTCATCATACGGTGTTGAAAGATCAGTTGTTGAAATACCCCATGGATAAACAACCGCTGGCCAGTACGTGTGAAGCGTTGCTGAAATCTGAATATTTTTTTCTTCAATAAAGTTAGCTAAAGCGTTTGTTGATTTTAAACGAAAAGCTTTATCTGTTTTACATGGAGATGGATAATCGCGGTTCGCATCGACTGATGAACTTAAATTTTGTTCGTAACGACTTCCACGGTTATAGCCTGTTACGTTTAAAACCGGAACGATATAAACCGTTTGTCCTTCAATCGGTTTCGCGGCAACACTTTCTGCAAAACCTAAAGCCACAGCTGTTGAACCATATTCGTTACCATGATGAGTAGCTACAACTAAAGAAGCTGTTTCACCGTTTCCGATTTTGATGGCTTTGATGGGTGTACCTTGATCGTTTGTGCCGATTGTGATGACTTGAGCTTGCGCGGGATTCGTCGCTGCGATTTCATTTAATTTTGCAACAGCTTGATCGTACTTATTTGCTGCTGGCGCCCCTTGCATTAAAAACAGAGCCAAGATTCCTTCTAACATCGGGATCTCCTTATCCACTAATTGTTATAAATAATACCTGTCTTGTTTATCGTCTTAGGGATTTCATTGTTTGTTAAGTAATTTTTGATTAACAGCGATTGAATTTTTAAAATTTCTGCTTTCGGATAATAGTGCGTCAAAATGTCCATGTAGGTTCTTCCCTTTTTCGCCATGTACAAACTTCCCCACTGACAAAGTCCCACACCATGGCCAAACCCGCGCCCAGTGAACGTGACAACGTCTTCACTCACTTCAACGGTATCAGGCGAAGAACGAATTTTTGAAAAACCAAAAACCTGGCGAAGTTTCTGAATACCCCAGTCTTCAAAGCGCACAAGTTTTTTCTTAAAGTACGCCGCCTCAAAAACCTCTTTCTGAGAGAATTCTACGGCAGGAACTGAGAAACTCCACTGGTTGCTACTACGATTTCCACACCATGGATCTTGTGTTGTTCCTAAATCCACAGCGCCAGTCCACACTTTATTTGCAGGCACTGTCTGCCCACCGCAATCAGAATGGTAAAATGTTTTAACCACTTTTTTGTTTGACGAAAGAACCACATCATCCGTGGCTAAGACTACTTGATAAGCTTTGGCTGAATCTGTCCATTCGAAAACTTGATCCATCTGATCATTTTCAACGTGAAACAATTTATCGCGGCGTTCACTCATACGGGTAAATAAATACGAACGCGCTACTACCGCTTGCGCCTTTAACGCTTCAGCAGGCCACGCCAAAGGCATCTCTTTAGAAACAACGCCCGCTAAATAATGAGTGAGCGGAACCACTTCGACCACGTCGAACTTTCCGTTTTCTTTATGAACCACTTCGTATTTACGAATATATTGGCCAAAGTTTGCCGTTAGATTTTTAGGATATTGGGTTAGATCTTTTTGAATGCGTACACGCACTTGCGAAAATTCAGAACCGTTCTGTGCCAAGGCCTGAGCCGAAACAAACAAAGCTAAAGCCAATGTAACAATAAAATAAGCGCTCTTAAAAACCATGCTTTATTTGACCAAGGACTCTGTCTAAACGACTAGGAATTTTTAGCCTACCGGTTGAAGAGTTGGCCGTGGGTCTAGCTTAATAATTTATACTTTTGCATGACCTGCTGGAGAAAGGTCCAGGCTGCGCTTTTAAGATTTTTATTTGCGTGCATGACTTGCGGTGAATATGTTTGGCTTCCTGAATCTACAGGATTTAATACCAGATCAAATTCAATCGCCGACTGCAAAGAACCTTTTAAAGAAAGATCTTCGACTTTCATATCTTGCGCTGGGATTTTCATCGCCGCTAACATGTTATTTAAAAGTGTATGATCTTCGGTTGTGAATTGATTGAAATTTTCAACCCACACTGTGATTTTTGATGCACCCACCGCTTGCGGTAGAACGTTTTCTTGTGTTGCCACAGCAGAGGGATTTAAAGCCTCGTCTGACTTTAAAATCTGGCTTACGCCTAACACATTTTTGAGATATTTCACGTAGTCTTGCATCTTCGAATGACAGGTATAAAACGCCTTTGTCATTTTTACAAAGACTCTTTTCGGCACTCAAATCGAATATATGAGCCAAATCCTCTATAATAGCTTAAACCGTCGACTTTTTTTACAGATCCTTTTTACAGAGTCAAAAATCATAACATCTATTTAATTTAGCGACTGAAATGTAGATTTCTAAAAAACAGATAAGGAGTTCCCCCATGAAACTACACTCTCTCTTTGTAACAGGCGTACTTGTAATGTCAGTAATTGCTTCGGCATTTCCAGCGAAAGCAACTACAGCTTCTGAAGCTTTAGAATACGACAGATATACTGATCTATCTATGCCAGGCTACTTAGAAGAATTCGCAAATGCAGTTAACTCCGCACAAATGACATTTAATACGTCATATCCGCTATCTACGACTGAAGTGAATGACGAGTGTGTGGCTTTAATGAACGGAAAAATGATTTCCGGCGATGTGGGCCGCGCCTTATCAGAAATTTTTATCGAGAACTCTTCTAAGCTTGATAATTTAACTTCTGGTGGTTCAGTAAGTGCTAAATACTGCCCGAAGTATTCAAAAATGACTGTTAAAGAAAAATCGATCGTATGGGTATTTATCTTAACAGCAATGGCTCACTTTGAAAGTAGCTGCAGCCGTACCGCGAACACTAAAGGACCAAATGGAACTGTTTACGGTTATTACCAATTACACCGCGGCAAAGAAGATGCTTACGATGGTGGTAAGGGTTTTTGCAAAAAAGGCGATGCGGGTAAACCAGTTGCTGCCAGCAAATGTACTTTAGGTATGTTAGAAAAACAGTTTGAAGTGCGCCAAGGTGAATTGTTCTCGCCTAAATCTTACTGGGATGTTTTACGCCCACAAGGTCACGCTAAAAAAGCTGGAATTATCAAAAAAGCTTTAATGCGCTCAAGCCTTTGCAATCCTCAAACGATCTAATATTTAAGTCGCGTCTTAGGCGCGCAACTCAACAACTACTCATCTGTTACTTCGGTCGAGTCTGCAGTTTCACTGTCAGGCTCGTCTGAGTTTAAGTGAATCAAAATTCTTTCTGCTAACACCCGATTAAAAGTTTTAAGCGCCGCTATAGTTTCGACATCAGATTCTTTGATGGCTTCAACCGACGGAAACGCTTTAAGTAATAATGTTTTACGTTTTTCACCAAGACCGGTGATCGCATCTAACTCACTTGATAAACTGCGTTCTTCACGGCGTTTTCTATGAAACGTGATCGCAAATCTATGCGCTTCATCACGAATCCCCGTTAAAATATGTAAGGCTTCTGAATTAGATTTAAAAGTGACCGGGTTTGAACGCCCTGGCAGAAAAAATCTTTCTTCGGTTGATTCAACTTCTTCAGCTTTAAAGTCAGCTTGCGTTCTAGCTTTGGCCAATCCTACAACTGAAATATTTGTTTTGCCGATCTCTTGTAAAATACGGATGGCTTGCGAAAGTTGGCCTTTACCGCCGTCGACCACTAATAAATCGGGGTCTTCATACTCAGTGTGCTTAAATCTTCGCGATAAAACTTCGTACATCGATTTAAAATCATCAACACCTTCAACGGTTTTAATAATATATCTGCGGTAATGATCTTTACTTGGGCGACCTTCTTCAAAAACCACTTGGCTGGCCACCGTTTCAACGCCTTGAAAATGTGAAATATCAAAACACTCAATACGCTGCGGAATCTTTGCCAAATGAAGTTTGGTCTTAATTTCGTTTAAGCCTTTTAGTTTTTCTTCTTCTTTTGAAACTAGTTTTTCAAAATGCGCTTTGGCATTTTGTTCGGCCATCTCTAAAAGTTTTTGTGCTTTTTGATCGTGACCGTAGCGAATCACCACTTCTTTACCCGAGCGTTCATGTAAAACGTCGTGCAATAATTTATTCAAATCACCGCCCAGATCAATCACGGTTAAAATTTCATCCGGAATAAAATTATCTTCGTAGTACTGATTTAGAAATGACGTAAACCATTCAACCACGGACTCATCAGGTGATGTGATATCTAAACCACCTAAGTAATGCGGTCTTGCCCCGATCACGCGGCCTGAACGCACATGCAGCGTTTCAACAACAACCCCACGGCTATCACCATGAAAACTAATAATGTCTTGATCAAGCTCAGACGCATCATTAATCACCGATTGTTTTTCTAAGATATTTTTAACTGACCACATCGAATCACGAAGTTTTGCTGCCACTTCAAATTTCTCTTCATCTGCAGCTGCCATCATACGTGCTTCGATATCTTTAATTACTTTTTTGCTGCGGCCTTTTAAGAAGTCTTTAGCGCCTTCAACTTCTTCACGGTAATCATCTTTTGCGATGTATTTCACACAAGGTGCGGTACAACGACCAATTTGATAAGTCATGCACGGACGTGTGCGCGTTTTAAACATATGATCAGTGCAATCACGAATTTTAAAAACGCGGTTTAAAAAACGAATCGTTCCCCAAACAGCACCGCCTGAAGTGTATGGGCCAAAATAAAGCGCCCCATCTTTATGAACTTTTCTGGCTAAATATAATCTTGGAAAATCTTCGCCCCAAGAAAGTTTAATGTAGGGGTAAGACTTATCGTCTTTAAGACGAATATTGTATTTAGGGCGGTGTTTTTTAATGAGCGAAGCTTCAAGTAAGAACGCTTCAACTTCAGTCTTTGTTAAGATGTAGTCGATCTTATCAATATTATGAACCAAAGCTTTGGTTTTTGCTGAATGATCGGCCGAATTTAATAAATAACTGCGCACACGGTTACGAAGGTTTTTAGCTTTGCCGACGTAGATAATTTTATCGACCGTCGATTTCATTAAATACACGCCAGACTGAGTCGGAAATTCTCTGACCAGTTCTTTTAGTGTTTCAATTTTTAATAAACCTTCTTCAAACTTACTCATTTTTCTTTAGTATTTCCACCCTCGGACTCACCTAAGTGCGCATCGCGCACTTGTAACTCTAAAATCTGTAGACGCTTAATTTCGTCACGCACTTTTGCGGCTTCTTCAAATTCAAGCTCAGCTGAAAGTCTTTTCATTTTATCTTTGAGCTTATTAATTTCATCCTGAATTTTATTAGGCTTAGCCGAAAACTTCGCCATTTTTTCGGCGGTTTTATCTTTTTCACCTTTAAGTTTGTACGCACTAACTGATCCATCAAATAGGTCGCCAAGACCTTCTTTAATTTTCTTTTTAATCGTCTGTGGCGTAATGCCGTGTTCTTTGTTGTACGCATTTTGAATCGTGCGACGACGAGCCGTCTCATTCATGGCTTTTTTTATTGAATCAGTTTCGCGGTCCGCATAAAGAATCACATGCCCATTGGCATTACGGGCCGCGCGACCGATTGTTTGAATGAGCGACCTTTCAGAACGTAAAAAACCTTCTTTATCGGCGTCAGTAATACCCACTAAAGACACTTCAGGAATATCTAAACCTTCTCTAAGTAAATTGATACCAACTAAGATATCAAACACCCCTAAACGCAGATCGCGAATAATCTCAGTACGCTCAAGTGTATCAATATCACTGTGCAGGTATTTAACTTTCATGCCCAGTGATTCAAAATACTCTGTTAAATCCTCAGCCGAACGTTTAGTTAGCGTAGTAATTAACACACGCTCGCCTTTAGCAATACGTTCACGTGATTCTTTTAATAAATCATCGATCTGTGTTTTTACCGGACGAATCTCTACATTCGGATCAATCAGCCCTGTCGGGCGGATGATCTGTTCGATAATTAAACCTTCAGATTTTTCTAATTCATAATTCGCAGGAGTCGCCGACACGTACATCACTTTATCCATCAGTTTTTCAAACTCTTGGAAATTCAGTGGTCTATTATCTAAAGCCGAAGGTAAACGAAAGCCGTGTTCAACAAGCGTTGACTTACGAGCGCGGTCACCACGATACATGCCCCCGATTTGCGGAACAGTTACATGCGACTCATCGATAATTGTAACGAATTCTTTCGGAAAGTATTCAATCAATGTTGGCGGCGGTTCACCCGGGCCACGGCCAGTTAAATGGCGCGAGTAGTTCTCAATACCTGAACAAAAACCAATTTGCTCCATCATTTCGATATCGTAATATGTACGTTGCTCTAAACGTTGAGCTTCTAGAAATTTAATATTG
Organism: Pseudobdellovibrio sp. HCB154; assembly: GCF_046267985.1. Lineage (GTDB taxonomy): Bacteria > Bdellovibrionota > Bdellovibrionia > Bdellovibrionales > Bdellovibrionaceae > Pseudobdellovibrio. The sequence goes on from NZ_CP176530.1 coordinate 2,103,692, forward strand.
GCTTTAAGTTCGTTAAGTCTGTGACCTAACTCATCTTGAATCGTCACGATGGCGCGTTTTAATGAATCATCACCTGTGGCATAGTGCGATCCAGGATAAATACCGATCTGATCCATTTCTTCGTAAACCTGCCCTGTTAAAGGATCAATCCACGAAATTTTCTCAATATAATCACCGAAAAATTCAACACGAATCACACGTTCTTCTTCGTATGGCGGGAAGACTTCAACCACATCCCCGCGCACGCGGATTGTTCCGCGCGTGAAATCCACATTGTTGCGGCTATACTGAATACGGATTAACTCACGTAAAAAGTCATCGCGCTTTAATTTCTGCCCTTCGACGATTTGAACCATCATACCTTCATAGGCTTCAGGCGAACCTAAACCGTAGATACACGACACACTCGATACGATAATCACATCACGGCGATCAAAGAGCGAGCGCGTGGCACTGTGGCGCATACGATCGATCTGTTCATTAATCGCTGAATCTTTTTCGATAAACGTGTCGGTTGAAGGAACATAAGCTTCGGGTTGGTAATAGTCGTAATAAGAAACAAAGTACTCGACCGCATTTTCCGGAAAGAGCTCTTTCATCTCAGAATAAATTTGTGCGGCTAGTGTTTTATTGGGTGCTAAGATTAACGCTGGCTGATTTAACTGCGCAATGGTGTGTGCCATCGTAAAAGTCTTACCTGAACCGGTAACACCTAAAAGCGTTTGATGCTTTACTCCGTTTTGAAAATTAGAAACCAGCGTCTCGATTGCACGAGGTTGATCGCCCGCTGGTTTAAACGGAGATACTAATTTGAAGTTCTTCTTAAAGGCTTTCTTTTTAGCTTCTGCCATAACATGATATGTTAAGCCCAATTGTTAGGGCTTACAACCCCAACCAAGCTTGACCACGGGCGCCACTCATAAATGGCGAACCTCGGCTGGTTTATTCCACCAATTGTTATTTAAACCATCGAAGTAAGTAATCGGTGCCGCGATTAACTCTTCTGGCTGAACGTCTTCAAGGCAAGATAAAGCAATAGAGACATAATCCCCACCTATCTCTTCAACATAGCCTTTACCAAAGGGACGGCATCCACAGGTCTTACAGAAAAGATGGTGGCCACTGAATGTTCCGAACTGATAATCAGATAAACTTTCAGCTCCCGAAACAAGCTCAAAAGCCTCCGGTTTAACGATCACACTCCAATTACGTACTTTGTGGCAATAAGTGCAATTACAGCGACCCGTGCCCTTGCTGAGGTCGATTTGCGCTTTGATTTTCACCGAACCGCAGTGGCAAGAGCCATGATAAGTTTTTTCAGCCATATAAGAATTCCTTTCTTGAATTCGTGTCTTTATGCTTTTCATTATCGGCGTAAATATGTCATAATATGGCATATTTGTTTGTAGAAAGAATTATGGCTAAAAGTACCTATCTCGCAAAGAAACAACGCTTAGACCGCCTCTTAGGAATCCTTAAGAGCGAAGATCATTCTACAACTGAAAGCATTGCTAAAAAATTGCGAATAAGCCACCGCACCTTAATGCGCGACCTTGATGAACTTAAAAATTCAGGAATTCCGGTTGAAGCCGACCGCGGACGTGGTGGCGGTTTACGTTTAAATGCACAGTGGGGCTTAGGTCGTTTACAACTAAACCATAAAGAATCGTTAGATTTAATTTTATCACTCGCTGTGATGGAAAAATTAAAGTCACCGATGTTACTGACGCACGTAAGATCACTGCGTGATAAAGTTTTTCAATCGTTTCCCGACGAACACCGCAAAAAACTACAATCGATCAGAAAAAGAGTTTTAATCACTGAAGTGGCCGAAGCTGAAACACTGGGAAAGCCTGCAGAAATTCCTGCAAATGTACGTAATATTTTACAAGAAGCGTTTTTTGACATGAAGGTGCTAAAGATTTTCTATCAAGATGCAAAGAACAATATTACCGAAAGAAATATCGAATCGCATTACCTGCTTTTAAGCTGGCCTTTTTGGTACATCATCGCCTGGGATCACCTACGTAACGACATCCGCTCATTTCGCATCGACCGTATTACGAAAGCCCAAATACAAAGTGCAGGCTTTAACCTGCACCACCAAGATCTTTTCACTTCAAAAGTGCAAAGATTTTCAGAAAGTATTTAAACTATTTGCTCACTTCCCAGAAGCTACCTTCTGGAGTGTCGCTGACGTTGATATTCATCGCCGTTAGCTTTCCGCGGATTTCATCAGACTTTGCGTAATCTTTTGTTTGGCGGGCCAACGAGCGCGCTAAAACTAAAGATTCTACTTCGTGCTCATCAATACCCGCTTTTTGTAAAAGCTTTTGATCTAATGAACGTAAGAATTTTTCAGCGGGCATTTGAAATAACGCCAACATCTTACCAAATTGCATAATAAATTCTTTAAACTGTTTTGCACGACCGGCCAGCGTTGGGTTTGTTTTCATACCACGTTTAAACTGACCGTTGAATTTACGAATCTGTTCAAACATTACGGCAAAGGCTTGTGGAGTACCGAAGTCATCATTGATGTGTTCCATGATTTTTTCCCATGAAGCATCAAGCTCAACTTGGTATTTCGCATCAGCATGACCGTCTTCAGCGATAAAGCTATCTGCTAACGCTAATGATGAATACACACGAGCAAGACCTGATACGGCCTGCTCAATCGTTACATCACTAAATTCACCAACACTTCTGTAGTGAACTGATAACATCATCCATTTATAAATTTCTGGATGGTGCTCTTCTAAAAATGTACGCATGTTAACGATATTACCTAAAGATTTCGACATCTTGCTGCCGCTGAAATTTAATAAATTCCAGTGCATCCAGTAATTCACGTAGTGTTTACCCGTGCAGCCTTCAGACTGCGCGATTTCATTTTCATGGTGTGGGAATACTAAATCCAAACCACCACCGTGAATGTCGATCTGATCACCATATAAACCATGAACCATCGCCGAACATTCAATATGCCAGCCCGGACGCCCCTCACCCCAAGGTGAAGCCCAGCTTCCGCCCTTAAGGTCTTCATTCGGTTTACGTGATTTCCATAAAGCGAAATCAAGCGGATGATGTTTTTTATCGTTAGCTTCAATACGAACACCCACTTGCATATCTTCTAATTTACGGCCTGATAAAGCGCCGTAAGTTTTAAACTTATCAACCGCGAAGTTCACATCACCATCAGCTGCGTAAGCACTGCCGTTATCCACCAGCTTTTTGATAAACTCGATAATTTGCGGCATGTACTCAGAAACTTTAGGATTGTGATCATGCGTACGAAGACCAAGATCAGCGAAATCTTTTTTATATTCTTTAATGTACTGTTCAGAAACTTCAGAAGCAGTTCTTCCTTCTTCAACCGCGCGGTTAATGATTTTGTCATCCACGTCAGTAAAGTTTAAAGCGTAATCCACTTTGTAACCTAAGTACTCTAACCAATTTCTTACGAAATTAAAAAACACCGGCCCACGAAAATTACCCACGTGAAGATATGAATAAACCGTCGGTCCACAAACATACATTTTAACTTGGCCCGGAGTGATCGGTTTAAATTCTTCAGTCTTTTTCGTCAGAGTATTATAAATCTTAAGCATTACGATATCCTTATCCTAATTTTGCCAAAACCTTATTTACGCGCGTAAGTAAACTTTGTTTCGTCATTAACGGAACAAGTAATTTCACTTCAGTGCCATGTGGTTTTCCGATAACAGCCACACGGATCGGCATAAATAAATTCTTTCCTTTAACATTCGCACCCGTTTTAACGGCGTTTTCAATCGCTACGAAATCAGCTTCAGTGAAAGTTTCTGTCGCGTGAGCTTCGATTTGATTTTTCCACGTTGTTAATACAGCCTTTGTTGGCTCCCAGCCTAATGCTTCATTTGATTCATCACTGATTTCAAACTTTGAATCATCAAGAGACTGATAAAGCGCTACCGCATCCGTTAAAATTTCTAATTTTGGTTTAAAAGTTTCAACCGACTTCATTTGCCAAGCGGCATCGCCCGCTTCTTTCGGTAAATGAATACCCGCAGCCACTAAATACGGCTTAACTTGATTCCAGATTGTTTGGCTATCCTGCGCACGTAAATACTGTGCATTCATCCATTTAAATTTCACACGGTCAAACACCGCACCCGATGCATTTACGCGATCAAGCGTAAATAATTTGATCATCTCATCCATTGAGAAAATTTCTTTTCCTTCAGGGTGAGACCAACCAAGTAACGCCATAAAGTTATTTAAAGCCTCTGGCAAATAGCCGTCTTTCATAAACTGATCGCAAGCAACTGCGCCTTTACGTTTAGAAAGTTTTTGACGGTCATCATCTAACACTAATGAGATATGCCCAAACTGTGGTGTTGGCCAATTCATACCTTCATAAATCATCAATTGACGTAAAGTATTTGGTAAATGCTCTTCCGCGCGCAATACATGCGAGATCTTCATCATGTAGTCATCAACCACACAACAGAAGTTATAAACAGGCATACCGTCTGAACGAAGTAAGACGAAATCACCCACCATGTCTGACGGAAAGCGCACTTCACCGCGAATTAAGTCATTAAGTAAATAATCTTTGCGTAAATGTTTTGTTCTAAAACGAACAACCGCTGTCTTACCTTTAGCTAATTCAGCTTTGGCTTGATCAAGTGTCCACATCTCGTAAGGTGATTCAACGTGTGCGTTTTGGTTAATCGCTTTTACGCGCGCACGTTCAGCCTCTAATTCTTCATCTGTCATAAAGCAGTAATAAGCCTTACCGTTAGCGATAAGCTCATCAGCGACTTTTTTGTAAATATCTAAACGCTGTGATTGGCGGTACGGAGCATATGCCCCCATATCTTTTAACGTGACCGGATCAACGCCTTCATCCCAGTTAAGGCCAAGCCATACCATGTCTTGAATCATCATTTTTAACGATTCTTCTGTTGAACGAGCTTGGTCAGTATCTTCGATACGTAAGATAAATTTACCGTTATTGTGTTTTGCAAATAAAAGATTAAATAACGCTGAACGAGCGCCACCCACGTGAAGATAGCCTGTTGGGCTTGGGGCAAAGCGCGTGCGAACTTCAGTAAAACCAGGATTCAAAGTAACTGACATGAATAACTCTCCAAAACGAAAAAAGCCTAAGTGTTCGACTTAGGCTTTATATTCTGACTTAGAATTTATAACGAGTAAACGATTACTACTTCGAGTCCAAGATAGTTCTCACTTCTTGGTCTTGGTTCATGACGTCTTTAACGTCAGCAGCTAAATTAAGCTCTTTTAAAAGGTAGCTTTTCGCTTTTTCTAACATTTTCTTTTCGCCAAAGCTTAATTCTTTGTCGACTTTTAATAAGTACAGATCACGTAACACAGCAGCGATCTCGAAAACCGAGCCTGTATTGATTTTGTCTGTGTATTCGCGGTAACGACGGTTCCACGTTTGCGTGTCAATTTTAACGTTTTTATCTTTAAGGATATCAACGACTTTGAACGCTTCTTCTTTAGAAATAAGAGCTCTAAGGCCAACAGATTTGATATTGGCCGCAGGGATCATTACTTTCATACCAGTCTCTAAAATGATAACTGAAAAGAACTCATGCTTTGCGCCTAAGATCTCTTTAGTTTCGATCTTATCAATCCTACCGACTCCATAGCCGGGGTATACCGCATGGTCTCCAACTTTAAACTGTGACATCGATCCACCTCATAACACATCCTGAGCAAAAAACCCACTCATGACGTCTAGATGTTCTAACACTTTTGACACCTCCCATCAATGAAATGATCAAAAAACGACCAAGAAAGTTAAGGGGTGTAAAAACTACCTTGAAGATTCGCCTACTCTTTTTACGAAGTAACCATCTACGTCACTCACTTGATTGGGGCATCTCGGGTCTTGTGAGCTTAACTAAACAGGCCTACGATTTTTAGTGGTTTTGCTGAACTTTAAACCCGAAAGGAATGGTTATGGATTTACGAAAAATAACGACTGAAATTATCGGTACCGCTTGGCTGGTGTTAGGAGGCTGTGGCTCGGCTGTTATAGCCGCCGCTTTTCCAAATGTGGGGATTGGCTTATTAGGAGTTTCGTTCGCCTTCGGGTTAACGGTTCTAACCATGGCTTATTCGATTGGCGCTGTTTCCGGCTGCCATCTTAACCCCGCTGTCACTATTGGTCTTGCGGCCGCAGGTCGACACCCTAAAGGCGAAGTTATTCCCTACATTATTGCGCAATTAATCGGTGGCGTAATCGGCGCTGGAATTTTATATCTGATCGCTTCGGGAAAACCGGGCTTTGATGTGGTCACTTCGGGCTTTGCAGCTAACGGTTATGCCGAACACTCTCCTGGCGGCTATTCGATGATGTCAGGGTTCATCACAGAACTTATTGCAACAGCGTTTTTCTTATACATCATTTTAAGTGCCACTGATAAAAAAGCACCCGCAGGTTTTGCGCCGCTTGCGATTGGTTTAAGCTTAACACTCATTCACTTATTAACGATTCCCGTGACCAACACTTCTGTGAATCCGGCACGCAGCCTTGGGCCTGCCTTATTTGTCGGAGGATGGGCTTTACAACAAGTATGGTTATTCTTCGTAGCGCCGATTTTAGGGGCAGTGTTTGGAGCCATCGCCTATAGCGTGACTGTGAAAGATAAAGAGCCTGAAAGTAAGTTATTTAAAAAGCCCGCTGAAGCTTCGACTTAAGTTTACTTTAACCTACGCCCGCAAGAGCTTGCGGGCCGTAGCTTTTAAGTAACTCTTCACGCACAAGTTTATTCTCGAGCTTTTGCAGCTTCGGATCATTCGCTAAAAGCTCAAAAGCCGCATCGCGAGCCTGTTTTAACAGAGCAAAATCACGCACAAGGTTGGCTATTTTAAAACCAGGAAGACCTGATTGACGGGCCCCCATAAACTCACCTGGGCCACGAATTTCTAAATCGTATTCGGCGATTTTAAAACCGTCGTTGGTTTTTTCCATGAAGGTTACGCGATCTCTGGTTTCTTCACTGACCGCATAACCCATAATCATCACACAAAACGATTTGTATTCACCACGGCCCACACGGCCACGTAACTGGTGCAGTTGCGATAACCCAAATCTTTCGGCGTGTTCAATAATCATTAAGTTCGCGTTCGCTACGTCAACACCGACTTCGATCACCGTTGTTGAAACCAGCACATCAATTTCATGATTACGAAACTGAGTCATGATTTCATCTTTTTCTTGCGCCTTCATTTTACCGTGCAAAAGACCAAAACGAATTTTAGGAAACTGGTGTTTTAGTTTTTCAAATTCTTCAGTGGCATTTTTAAGATCAATTTTTTCACTTTCTTCAACCAGTGGGTAAACCACATAACACTGACGGCCTTTTTCAATCTGCTCAGCCATAAAACTCATGGCATTTGAGCGTTTTGATTCGGTCACCACACGCGTTTGAATAGGCGAACGCCCGGCTGGCATTTCATCAATAATTGATACATCGAGATCACCATACACGGTCATAGCTAACGTTCTTGGAATTGGCGTTGCCGTCATCACTAAGAAATGTGGCGACTGCCCTTTTGATTTTAAATATCCACGCTGGGCTACGCCAAATCGATGTTGTTCGTCGATGATCACTAAAGCTAAATTTTTAAATTGCACCCAGTCTTCAATCAGTGCATGCGTGCCGATTAAAAAATGAATTTCTCCGGCAATCAGCTTTTCTAATAGCTCTTTACGCTCTTTAGTTTTGGTTTTTCCCGTTAGTAATCCCAGTTTTAAACCTAACGGTTCTAAACGTTTAACGGCATTGTTGTAGTGCTGCTCTGCTAAAATTTCAGTGGGCGCCATCATACAGGTTTGATAGCCCGATTCAAAGGCGTAGAGTGCTGCCATAAAGCTCACCATGGTTTTACCCGCACCCACGTCACCTTGAACTAAACGGTTCATCGGTTTTCCCGACTGCATATCTTTTTTAACTTCTTCAAAAGCTTTTCTTTGCGCACCCGTTAAAGCAAATGGCAATGATTCAATTAATTTTAAATTAATGGTGTCTTTATTTTGAACTGCGACGCCTTTTTCATTTTTAAGACCCATTTTTTTCGAAGCTAAATATAGCTCCAACCAGAAAAACTCTTCGAAAATAATTCTTTCATGGGCTTTTGAAGTTAAAGTCGTTAAACCTTCAGCGTTTTCAATTTCAGGAAAATGAATTTCTTTTAACGCCTGTTTGCGTGGGATTAATTTATTCTTCTGCATTAAACTTGGTGGAAGAATTTCTGTCGGCCAGTCTTTAAGTTGAAGATAAGCTGACTGAATCATCTTCTGCATTTTGACAGAGCTAAAACCTTCGATTTCGACGTAAATCGGAAGCAACTGATCCACATTTTCTTCATCGGGCACAACATCTTTAATATCGGGATGATGAAATTCTAATTTACCACGGTAGTTTGTGACTTTTCCGATAATGCGAACTTCGGTGCCGGTTTTAAATCTTTCAAAATAACCTTTGTACGGTGTTCGAAAAAACTTACAGCGAATTTGCCCAGACCCATCGCGGATGAGCACATCATAGATTTTTCTAGACGATCTTCCCATGGCGTAAGAACTTATGCTCATCACCATCGCTTTTAATGACACGAGCTCATTTTCTTTTAACGAAGCAATGTTCCTAGCCGCACGTCTGTCTTCAAACGCCCGCGGGTAGTTTTCTAAAAGATCTTTGATGGTTTTGATCCCATTTCGAGACATGAGGGCCCCTAATTTAGGTCCTACCCCTTTTAAATACTGAATGTCGGTCTCGAAATTTATAGGCATGAATATATCGTATTTAAGAATGAGAAATAGTCAAAGTTTCCTTACATTTTTTCCGATAAGTTTCTTATGAGCACCAAAGGTTATTTCAGAATTCGTTTAAGTACAATCCGTCCTTCCGAGGACATTCCATTTGCTATTTACATCTACATTGATGGAAAGATGGTCGAATACGTTCGCTTAGGCGATAAGTTAGCGGCTGAAAAAATCGCAAGTCTGCATGGCCGCGATACCGGTGAATCATTTTTTGTTGAGGAAATTAACAAACCGCTTTACCGCGATTACGTTAAAGACTCGATGAACTCTTCAAAAATTAATAACGATCAAAAAGCCACGATCTTACGCGAAAGTTCAATTGCGATCTTAGAAGATCTTTTTGAAGCTCCCGATGTAGGCCAAGCGATCGAAGAAACTAAACCGATCGTTAAAGATCTTTTAGAGTTTATGGAAAACGCGCCCGAATCAGTGGGCGGTTTAATCAGCTTATCAGGACATGACTTCTATACATACAACCACTCTTTTGACGTGAGCATTTATTCTTTAGGTTTAGGCTCAGCATTAGGCTTTGATAAAAAGACGATGGAAGAATTGGGCTTAGGCTCACTCTTCCACGATGTAGGTAAACGTATGGTGGCCTTAGATATTTTATGTAAACGTGGGCCATTAGATGATTCTGAATGGGTGCAAATGAAGATGCATCCGCAATTTGGTCTTAAAATTTTAAATGAATCTCCAAATATCACTGACGGCATTAAAGCGGCTTGTTACGAACACCACGAATCGTGGAAAGGTGGCGGTTACCCGCAAGACCTGTCAGGACAAGAAATTCACCCGTTTGCCCGTATCGTGGCCTTAACAGACACGTACGATGCGATGACAACTCAACGTTCTTACAACGTACCTATGCGACCTGTTGAAGCTTTGAACATGATGAAAGAAAAGCTTACGCATAAGTTCGATCCAGAAATGTTAAAAGCCATGTATTCCGTTTTATTCAAAATGGATAACGCGGCTTAACAAGAAAACCGCCCCGCATAGTTCACGACAATTGACACTTTAGCGAACCCTTTCTAGCGTTAGGCTATTAAGGAGTATTTCGCTATGAAAACTATCGTTGCACTAGTTGCTACTATTTTATCTTTATCGGCTTTCGCTTCTGGTGGTCACCGCCCGACACCTCAACCTCTACCATTAATCGTAGGTGAATGGACTTCAGACACACCACTTTATAACAGCAATATCTGGATTTGGACGCGTTTTAATTTTACTGAGCAAGATATGACTTTACACGCGACATGCGAATTCAAAGGTCAAAACGTAAATCTTACTGTGGGTGTTAACTCACAAGTGGCTTACAACGGAAATTTAATCTACATCTACGAAAGACAAGAAGCTGGAGTAAATGATGGTTACCGTTACTGCAACGCTGCTTTATCTCCGTCAACTTGGGAATTCTACTTCACAGCTGGCGATGTTAATCACGCAGTCTTATTTGCACCGGTTCCGTACCAAATGCGTTTTAATATTTCGCGTGTAATGCCTGAAGATTTTAAATTAAATAACTAGTCGTGCCGCAGGCACGCATTTAATCAATACGTTTGATCGTGAGCGTTCCGTTATACGAGGACGCTCCGTAAATCATGTAAGTTTGATTCGCTGTCGCCGGACCACACGTAATAAAGTTTCCAGCGGTCAATGTTCCCATAAAATTCGATTCAGAAAACTGACCCACACCTAAAGCATGATCATGATCCCAAACTGCATCGGCTCTTGATTCTAAAGCCGGGCGATCCCCGTTTAAAGCAATACCTATAAATGTACTTGTTGTTGAGTTTCCTCTATGCACACAGCGCACTTCATAAGTTCCCGATTTTAAAATCGTACAACCGTTTGCGCTCGACGTGCAATCGATACTACTTCCTGCACCGCCACCACTTGACCACGCATTAACGTAATCAGCAGCAAAAGCTGTTGGTCCTTTTTTAAAGCCCCAAGATTTTTGCCCGTAGATTTCACCGGTTACTTTTAAATTACCCGCAACTTCAAGTTTTTCGGTAGGTGCAGTTGTGCCAATACCTACCGTGGCTGCCGAAGTTACAACTAACGTATTCACACTTGAAAACCCTGATGTCGTACCACCAGCCCCAAAGATCAGTAAGCCTCCGCTACCGTTCGTCCACATACCGGCATAGGTCGTATAGTCCTTCATTAAAACACCACCACCAAAGGCGTGTCCTGTCGGAGGCCCTACCATAATTGCTGAACTCACATTGGCTGATGGATTAAATGCCGCTGTGTTACTGACGGTTAAAGAATGAGTTGCGCTTGTTGTATTAATGCCAATATTTCCGGTAGATGAAATCAACATGCGCTCTGTATCCATTGTTCTAAAATGAAGATTCTTAACACTGCCTGAAACAGCGTTATTTCCTTCGATACCGATCGCAATTTTTTCGCTATCAGATCCAGCGCCGTTAAGCCCTAACCAAAAATAATCTGAACCGTAAGTATAACTTCCCCATAAGCGGCTCCCTAGAATTGTGGTTCCCGAAACATGAAGCTTCGCCGTTGGAGAAGCGACACCAATACCGACGTTACCACCCATGCGATTCAGCAGTAGACTTGAATAACCGCCAGCATTCTGACCTTGTAGCAACATCCCGTCGTGACCTTGACCGGCTTGAATATAACCGTAACGATCGAAAGCCCCACCTGAAACAGTTTGGTGACGAAGCTCAAGGTAAGGAGACTCGTTATTTGTTGCCGTATAAGCTTTTCTAAAAGTAGCCAGTGTTCCAAAAGTTTCATTACGGGTAACTGTTATTCCCGAACCAGAAACATCCAGCGTATTTATTGGTGCACTTGTGCCGATACCGACATATCCAGTTGAGCCGTCTAACGCAAAAAAGATATCTCCGGTTCCGCTGGCTTCGCTACGGATTTCATAACCGTTTGTTCCGTTGTAACGAAACGCTAAGTCAATGGCATCAGTCGTATCGCGCAAACGAATCATATCAGTGGCGCTTCCTGTGGATTGATGCACAGAAAAAAGAACTGATGAAGCATAACCACCAACACCCACAGGGCCGCCATTGGGATTAAAAATTAAAGGATAGTTCGTTGAAAGATCTGTACGATTAACAGATTGTAACCATGCGCCGCTGCTGCCGTTAGTTCCGACATCTAAAGCTAAAGTGCTTTTTCCGAAGCGTGCAAGTAATCCTGTTTGCGAAGTGCCACTTGTCGCAGGTAACGAATTGACCACCGAAGAAATAACATCTAATGCCGCGGTTGGTGTCGGAGTTCCGATACCTAAATTTCCTGTAGTATCTAAACGCATTTTTTCTACATTATTAATTTTAAATGTGATCGGCATTGATCCGTAATGTGTGGCAATCGCCAAACTTCCATCCGGATAAGACGGTGGCCTAATACCAATCGACCACATCTCGCCGTTTTGATCACTGCCAGAATAATATGAATTAACGGTACTACCGCCCCAAGTGGCCGCGCTATACACTGTCGCACTAGTTGTTACTCTGAATGTGCCGTTCACATCTAAATTGTATTGTGGATTCGTTGTACCAATTCCGACTTTACCCGTCGAATAACCAAGCGATGTTCCGCTGGCTACCCATGCTGAAGCAGACGCCGCTGATACCGGCGTATAACCTAATGCTGCAATCACTGAAGACGATGTTACCCCCACACCCGTCGCAAGCGTCTTACGTGTGTTTGTGCCATCAGTATAATACAAATTAAAACCATCGTACTCAATCGCACCTGAAGCCGGTGTCGTTAACAATGTTGAGGATGTTAATTTAAACGCTGCTAGTGATGAGGTGCCTGCAGCTAAATGCAATCTTGCTGTCGGCAAAGTAACACCAATCCCCACATAACCCGCGAAATGGTTTTTAGAATTCGCACCGGCAGAATAAATATTGTAAGTTTGCGAAGCCGCCGTAATAGATTGATCTGATACATACAGACCATAGTTATTTGTAACACCAGCTCCTGTGGCAGTATCTACAAATATACCATATTTATTTGCAACCGATCCACCTAAGCTTACAGCAGCAAACCATCCCGCAGCCAAATTCGTGGCCGTGCCACTCGTATTGTACGCCAATGCGTTCACCGAAAGAACATTCGTCGTATTACCGGGACTGTTATTCAAAACTATAGGATACTGACCCATTAATGACGTCGTATCACCACGACTTTCATTATCCACGACAAGATAGTTACCGATAATCATTGATTGATTTGCAGTACTAGATACTGAATTTTGAACGATATCAAATCGTCCCGCAACTAAACCAGTAACATCGGATGGAGCATTTAATATTGTAGAATTAAAACTTCCAAATGTATCCATGGCCGAAAAATCAGTAATCGTTTCTTGAACCGAAAATGGCGATGAATAAGATCCAGCTCCCACCATCGGACCATAATCCATCCAATTACCTACCAACGGAGAGTTACCAACCACGACTGGCCCTTTAAGATAAGCTGATCCAGAGACTGCTAATTTATAACTTGGATTGTTTGTTCCAATACCTACATTACCTGTTGAATAACTAATCGCTGTACCACTGCTTACCCATTGCGAAGCTGTAATGGCCGCCATAGAGGCTGAAAGATTTGCTACCGAAGTTGATAACGCTGTAACTGAAGTTCCCATATTAGAAACTGTCGTAGAAAGAGTTGAAACCGTATTTGATAAACTTGTTACCGTTGCAGAAACTGAAAATACATTTGAAGATAAAGTGCTGACTGAGGACGAAACAGTTGAAAGATTATTTGATAACGAATTTACCGTCGAAGAAACCGAAGACAAATTTCCCGATAAAATATTTACGCTCGATGAAACTGCTGCAATGGTTGAATTTGCAGTAGTTACTGAAGATGAAACCGCAGATAACGAAGTATTTAACGCTGAAACCGTTGCACTGTTAGCTGGCGTATAACCTAAAGCAGAAATAACAGTACTCGAGGTCACACTTCCACTAAAACCGCTCCATGAAGTGCCATTACAATATTCTACATTCGAACCGTTATATCTTAACGTTCCTGCAAGTGTTGAATCACAAGTTGCTGCCTCTGCACCGATACGGATACCACCCATAACATCAAGTGTAGTTACAGGACTTGATGTGCCAATACCCACGCGGTTATTGTTCATTACGTTTAATGTTTGATAGCCATCACCAATCACAATGCCGTTATTGGCAGGTGCGCTTACACCGCGACCAATTACAAAACCAGAATAGTTTACGTTATTGTTACTACCGAAAATAAAAGCTTCGTTACCGCCACTGCCGTTACTGAACACTTTATTGTTGTAACCAATCACAAAACCAGAGTTACTTCCGCCACCACCGTTATCAATGTTGTTATTAAAACCTAAAAGGATACTGTTGTTAGACCCACCGCCACCAGTGCTTTGTGTGTTGTTCGCACCCAGTGCATAAGAGTTACTTGAAATACTTGGCAATGTGTTATTTGAACCAACCGAAGTCAGATTTGTTAAACTTGCTGGCTGAACAGGTTCATAACCAAGTGCCGCGATCACAGTAGAACTTGTCACACCTCCGCCGCTGATGGCTTCACAAGAAAAACTAACGCCGTTATAACTTAATGCTTCACCTGGATTACATGTCGGAAGCCCACTTAATTTCTGCGCTTCAGTCGCATACATCGCGTAAGGTACGGCATTGATACTCATCGCTGGCAATGTTTGCCAGCCGGTACCATCATGAAATTGCATCACGATTTTTCTAGTATCATTTGCACTTGGCGAATAAGTGCCAGGTCCGCCCGTATCACAAGACAATGTCGGTGTAATGTTAGAAAATACTTCTTCAAATGTTGTGGCTGATGCCGGATAAGTTTTTACACCTGAGCCCAACGAGAAAGAAATCAATCCGCCCGTCGAAGCCATATTCACTGACGAATAAGTCTCAGAATATAAAATACAAGTTCCTGCCGGATCTAAAATCGTGAATTTAAAATTTACGCTTGTTGATTCTAACGGAAGACCGTCTGGTTTTACGATTTTAGCTTGATAGGTTGTTACACCTGGAGTTGCAAAAGCCAACTGCGCGTTTATAAAAATAAACACGAACAAAATAAAACTTAAAAAGTTCAGGGTTCTAAGCTGACTTACACCGCGGTTCTTCACTCTTAACTTGTCGGAATTATTGACAAAAAAATTGAACTTTTCAGTGCACTAAAGCTGCTATAAATGATTTAAAAACAAAAAAAGCTGCTAAAGGTCCAGCCCTTGGCAGCTTCTTATTATCTCAGAGTGAGACAGTGTGTTTTAAAAAATTATAAACAGTCTTTAGGCTTCCATTGTAAAAAGCAGTTTTTAGCTTTTTTCGTGACCAGATCTTTTTGAAAGTCTTCGCTTGTTAAAAGCTTCCATGGTTTTTGCGGTTCAGCTACAGCAAATCGATTATTCTGGCCTTTTAAAGATTTTTTTAAGTCATTAATACTTTTCATTTCGATGGTATCAATTTCTAGATAACTTAATAACCATTTCCATTTTTTATTTTCAATGGCATCAGCCTTATCATTTAAAAGAACAATAGTCTTATCAGGATGAATCCCTTTACTTGCCAAACGTTCAACGGTTTGTAAAAGATCCGGATCAAGCACCCGGGTTTTCTTTTTCGGATTCGTTAAAACTAAAAAATCTTCCCACCAAAGGTTTTGCGAACCTTCGATATGAAATGATTCATATAAAAACGGATTGCGCGTATCAATCAACACCGCTTTTTTTTCATAAACGTGAGCTGATTCGTCGATCACTTTCGTGGGCTTTTGTTGGCAAGCCGCCAACAAACCCAGCGAAAAAAATAACAAAACTAAAGACTTAATAAATTTATTCATCCCTATCTCGAATATAACCGTAGCAAAAAAGGCCTGGCACCTATTTAACGATTTTCATTGTTGGGAAGAACAAGATATCGCGGATTGATGGGCAGTTTGTCATGATCATAACCACACGCTCAATACCGATACCTACACCACCCGTTGGCGGCATACCTGTTTCGATCGCGTGTAAGAAATCTTCATCCATCGGATGTGCTTCTTCATCGTGACCACGGTTAGCTTCTTGTTGTTTAAGACGCGCGCGTTGTTCTTCTGGATCATTTAACTCAGAGTATGAGTTACCGATTTCCATACAAGCTGCGAACGGCTCAAAACGTTCAACTAGTTTATTGTTATCACGGTGAATTTTCGTTAACGGAGAAATTTCAACTGGGTGATCCATCACAAACGTTGGTTGCCATAAGTGCGGCTCAGCAGCCACTTCAAACACTTTCATTTGCAGTTCACCTAAAGATAATTTATCCATCTGCATTTTTTTTAGTTTAGCTGGCTCTTCATTTTTTTGAAGGTAATCAACTAAAGCTGCGCGATCTTGTGGATCAACTTTCGCGTGAATTTTAACACCATCTAAAACAGTAATTTTGTTCCACGGCGGCGTGAAATCGATTTCTTTATCTTGGTACATAACCTTCATCGACCCAGTCACTTCTTTACAAACTGTAGAAACTAATTCTTCAAATTGTTTCATTTGGTAGTTGTAATCCGTGTAGGCTTCGTAGAATTCAAGCATTGTAAATTCTGGGTTATGAGTACGGTCAATACCTTCATTACGGAAGTTCTTACCGACTTCGTAAACTTTTTCAAAGCCACCTACGATAAGGCGTTTTAAATAAAGTTCTGGAGAAATTTTCATAAAAAGCTTCATATCTAAAGCTTTGTGATGAGTTGTAAATGGAGTCGCAGCCGCTCCGCCGTATAACGGCTGAAGCGTTGGCGTTTCAACTTCCATAAAACCACGGTCATCTAAGAATTTTTTGATCGCCTTGATGATTTTAGAACGAGTTACAAAAACTTTTCTAGAATCTGGATCAGAAATTAAATCTAAGTGTCTGTGACGGTATTTAATTTCAACGTCTTGGATTCCGTGGAATTTTTCAGGAAGTGGTTCTAACGTTTTAGTTAAAACCTGAAAGTTTTTTACATAAAGAGATAACTCACCTTTTTGTGATTTAAACATGTAACCTTCAAGGCCCACGATATCACCAAGGTCGATTAGATCAAAACTCGTGCGGCCAGCTTCAGATTGCTCTTCAACTTTAATGTAGCACTGTAAAGTTCCTGTCTGATCTTGCACGTTGAAAAAGCTGGCCTTACCCATCGCACGTAAAGTCATTAAGCGACCTGCAATGCGGAAAGTAGTTTCAGGCTTCTTCTCACCAGCCACTAGATTAGAAAAATCACGAATTAACTGTTCGATATGAACAGTTTTATCGAATGAATAAGGAAACGGGTTAATACCCTTTTCCTTAAGCGCGTGAAGTTTTTTTCTTTTCTCGGCTTTAATTGGATTATCGTGCATTTCAGACATAGTAGTTATCCTTAACTAATTGTTGTTACTTATTTTAAAGGTTTGCCGGCGAAAGTTTCCATCACGTTATGTAATAACTCGATAGATTCTTTTTTCGGACGTTGGAAAGCATTACGGCCCATGATCGAACCGAACCCGCCACCTTGAGCGATTTCTTTGATTTCAGCTAATAACTCTGGAGTTCCTTTAGCTTCACCGCCAGAGAAAATCACGATACGTTTTCCGTTGTAGCAAGATTGAACCACGTGACGGATACGATCAGACATTGTTCCAACTTTGATACCTTGAGCTTCGTAAACTTTTTTAGCTTCAGCTTGTTCGATATGTGCACTTGGTGGTTTTACTTTGATAATGTTTGCACCTAATTGCGCTGCGATGTGAGCTGAGTATGCAATAACATCGATACCAGTTTCACCTTCTTTAGAAATTTGTTCACCACGAGCGTATGACCAAATAACAACAGCAAGACCCGCTTTTTTAGCTTCAGCAGAAGCTTTAGCGATTTCTTCGTACATATTTTTTCTAACAGCAGAACCTGGGTAGATTGTAAAACCGATACCCGCACAACCTAAACGTAAAGCATCGTCTACAGAAGATGTTAACGCTGAGATTGGATTTTTTGATCCGTAAAGAACATCAGAGTTATTGATTTTTAAAATTAATGGAATTTCACCAGCGTAGTCACGCGCACACGCCGATAAAGCTCCTAATGGGGCTGCGTAAGCGTTACAACCAGATTCGATCGCTAAATCAAAGTGGTAAGAAGGATCGTAAGCATCTGGATTTTTCGCAAATGTACGTGCCGGGCCATGTTCGAAACCTTGGTCAACCGGAAGGATAACTAATTTACCTGTTCCTGCAAGTTTACCATGATTCATCATACGAGCCATGTTTGTTAATACACCGATGTTTTCGTCACCATACCAGCTTAAAATCTCACGTACACGTGGGGTCATTCTACTATCTCCTGTAAAACTACATTGTTTGTTTAGACGCAGAAAGCCTATCGAAAAAACCTATCGTTAGCAAAGATTTACGAGGAAAAATTTGTAAATATCTAACACACCTGATAAATATATTCTGATGAAATCAGATGCAGGAGCAGTCATGAAAGTTACATACGAAACTACGCCAAATCCAGCGACATTAAAGTTTGTTTTCTCTAACAAGATTGCAGATCAACAATCTGACTATCCAAATGTGGAATCAACAGACACAAGCCCTCTAGCTGCCAAAATTTTCGGCTTTCCGTGGGTTTCTAGCGTCTATATTGGCCAAGACTTCATGACAATCACCAAGCAAGACTGGGTTGATTGGTCAGTTATCGCTCAACCACTAACAGGCCTACTTTCCGAGCACGTCTCTTCAGGCCAACCAGTATTCGTTCAAAAGACCGTAGATCCTGATATCAATGAAAATGACTCAGTGATCGTAAAACAGATCAAAAAAGTTTTAAAAGAAGAAATTCGCCCTGTTGTCGCAATGGATGGCGGCGATGTTGTTTTCAGTAAATACGAAGATAACGTGCTTTATATTCAAATGAAAGGCGCTTGCAACGGCTGCCCTTCATCACAAGCTACGCTTAAAGATGGTATCGAAGTTCGCATGAAAGAAGCGATTCCAGAAATCAAATCGGTTGAAGCTATCTAAGCAATTACCATTTAAATTCGATTGTAAAAAACGGACACATGTCTTTTTTGATGCCTAAGTTAGGTTGGGCTTCAACACCGCAGTTGGCCATAGTAAAACCAGCGCGGCCGCTTTTGATCACTTGTGTTCCAAAGATCTTGTTAATATAAGGACGCAGAGTTTCTGCTGAGTTTAATAATAACTTCGCGCCGAAACCTAACTTGCGTGATCCTAGAACCTCTCCGTTATTGTTTTCAACTTTTTGGTAAAGCTGTAAGAATAATTCACCAATTAATGAACCAATCACCGGCGTGGCCCATAAGTCATTCCACGATGGTGTTTCAAACACTGATTCAACGCCGTATTCCCAAAAGAATGTCGACATTAAAAAGCTGTAACCAAATGATTGCAGCTTACCGTAGCCAGAAATACGCGCGGCTTGATAATAAATAGAACCAGAGATCGGATGTAAAACGAAGTTTACAAACGGACCATCTTTATCTCTTACCGGGCCGTTCTTCCAATGTTCTTTCACTTGGTGCACAGGACCGTTTTCTTTTAAACCCTTAATATCCCAACCAGAACTATCGGCATCTTGCGAAGCAAACGCAGCTACAACGCCACCACTTAATAAAGCGATGTTACGTGTGCGCTCATAAAGAGCCTTACGGCGCTCGCTGGGTTCGCCATTACCTTTAAATAAATCAGGATTATTTTGAAAAATCTGTTGTTCGGGAGTTAACGAATCTTTAGTAACTTCTGTTCCTAACGTCACTGACACGTATGGATTGTTGGGATCTTGGTTACACATTGAGGGATTCGCTGGCCAACCCTTAGTTTGCAAGTGTTTGTACATTTCATAACAGCCTTGGCGGTCACGGGTATCAACCACAATCACCTGCTGAGCTAGCGTTTTTGCAGTGACCTCTTTTACGATTTGTTGAAATTGTTCTTTCGTTACCCAACGATCCAGTGGCGAAGACTCAGCAATGATCTTCTTAAGTTCCGGTGAAATTTCTTGGGCTTGTCTTTCTGCAGGCGTTTGTTGCGCTTGTGCAGAAATTGTTAAGGCCAAAACAACGGCGAATGATTTTAAAAAAGTTTTTTTCATACAAGAAAAACAAACTACAAAAACACGACCAACTTTAAGTTAACCTGCTGATTTTAAACTATCTTTTGCTGTAAATAGGCTGCCAATCTCCGGCGGCTGTCAAATCTCTGAACAGGAAATTCTTACCAACTCGAATCTACAAGATTTGGTTGGGAACATTTTTTGTAAAACCGTCTAGCGAGGTATCAGTTGAAGCTAAATCAGATTGCTCACTATTTTGTGGTTCTTGTGTTGTCGGCAGCAGCCGGAGCTCTGTATTTCGCGCCTAAAAAGCAAACTAAACCTTTAGAGCAATTAACTCTTCCTTCTTTAATTAGTCTCAATTTGAATCAATCGGTTTTCTTAACTAAAACCTATGAAAAAACTGAGTTTAACGGCATCGCTGAAAACTTAATTCGCGAACAACAGATCGGTTTCAAGGCCCGACTATCGCCGGTTTATTCAGGTTTAAATGCCAACTATTTAATGACATTCTTTGAAACGACAAAATCAACACCTGAATCACGTGACATTCAGTTTGTTATCTTTAAAAAATTTCAAGACTACTATCGTATCGTAGCTACTCTAAAAGTAACCGATATCCAACAAAGCTCGATTAAGCTGTCTTTTGGATCCATCGATTTTTTGAATCAAGAACAATTCAATTTAAACACATTACAATTAGCACAAACTTTAGAAATCGAAGAAAACTTCTAGGAGCTTTATATGAAAAACTTAGTTCTTGGCTTTATGACGATGTTAGCAGTTCAAAATGTTTTTGCTGACAAAATCGTTATGCTTGAAGGAACCAAAGAATCTATCGAAGCCCGCAAAGATTTAGTTTCTTCAGCTGATTCTGAAATTCGCGCTCAATACTACACAATTGAAAACGATGAAGTGGCTAACGGTGGTTTAGCGATTTTACGTGACCTTGCCATTAAAAAACCGAATACACGTATTAGAATTATTGTCGATTCTTTAAATAATTCAATGTTACGCGAAACAATGGCGGCCTTTTTATCTGATGACCAAGGTGAGCCACTAAAGAATATCGAAATCCGCGAATACAATACATTTAAATGGTATGCCCCTTGGCGCTACACAAAGCGCATGCATGACAAAGCTTTAATCGTTGATAACGATGTTCTTATTTCTGGTGGTCGCAACATCGCCAACGGCTATTTCGGTTTAAAAGACAAAGACCAACCCACTCATTCAGTTCTTGAAGATACAGATATTTTAGTTATGGAAAGTCCTGCAGTGAATGAAGCTGCAACATACTTTGATAATCTTTGGAATTCTAAATTCGTAAAAGCTGTTAAATTAGGTGATTTTTCTATCAGCCGCTTAAAACCAGGTGCTTGCGAAACAAAACGCCACCAATCTTTAGATAAACCTAACCGCAATGAATACGAATCATGCGAATACTTTCGTAAGCGTAATATTCAGCTTGTCGGCAAACAGCGTGCTGAACTTATCCGTTTAGCCGTAGCTCACAAAACAAATATCACAAAAACAGAAGCTACTGCGAAATGGTCAACTAATAAAAGTGTTATGGAAGTTGGATCTATCGATTATATCTTTGATAATCCGGTAGGCCAAAAAAGCTCTTTAAAAAAGCCAGAGGCTGTTGAAGACAATATCGCAAAACAATTATACCAAGCAATTCGCACAGCCCAGCAATCAGTTGTGATCGTAACACCTTACTTAGTAGTTACCCCTGAACAAGAAGAGTTATTCAAAGAATTACGTGCAAGAAAAGTAAAAGTTCGTATTTTTACAAATGGTGTAAATTCTAATGACGTGCCAGTAGCTCACGTGGGTTACTTAAACACACGCAAATTAGCTCTTAAATATGGCGTGCAAATCTGGGAATACAACGGACCAGATACATTGCATGCAAAAATGGTTTTAATTGACCGTAACAAAATGTTTATCGGTTCTTTTAACTGGGATTTCCGTTCGCAAAACTTAAACCGTGAAGTGGGCGTAATTGCTACACTAGCAGAAAACAGTACGATCAAAGTCGATGAAACAGATGTTTTTGCTAAAATTGCTCGTATTTACGAACGCTCTACCCGTTTAGGAAACAAAAAACATCTTAATGACGACATCGGCGATGATGGCGAATTCGATGACGATGATATTTCAAACTTGTCTAAAGAAATCAGATCAGGAAATAAAAATATCCTGTTCTGGCAAATCATTTACCCATTAATAAAAAAACAACTGTAGAAAGCTAACTGGAGTCATCAATGAAGAAACTATTATTAGCTCTTATCGCAGTTCTGGCCAGCAAAGCAGCCTTTGCCGATAAGATCGTTTTTTTAGATGATCCGGATGATTCATTAAAAGCCCGCGCCCAATTTATTTTAACAGCTGAGCGTGAGATTCGCGTTCAGTACTTTACCATCGAAGATGATGAAGTTTCAGCTTCAGGTTTAAGTTTACTTCGCTATGCCGCCGAACGCGGAGTCAAAGTTCGCATTATCGTAGATGCTTTACACAATTTAATGTCGGATGAAAAACAAGCGGCCTTATTGTTAAATCCAAATATTGAAATTCGCGAATACAACAATTTCAAAATCTACGCTCCGTGGCGCTATTCTAAACGCATGCACGATAAGGCTATGATTATCGACCGTCATGCTTTGATTTCTGGCGGAAGAAACGTAGCCAACGGTTACTTCGGTAAATTTTCTGATAACGACGATGACCCAAAACCTGTGCTTGAAGACACAGACGCTTTAGTTCTTGAAAGCCAAGCCATCAACGAAGCTGCCCAGTACTTTGATAGCCTGTGGTTTTCTCGTTTCGTAAAACCAGTTGATTTAGGTTGGAAAGATAAAAAGAGTTTAGCTGAAGATGCCTGTGATGACCTAAGATGGCGCGATAACATAAATGAATACGACAACTGCGAATACCGCAGAAGACAAAACATCAAAAAAATTCAACAAGCGCAGTTAACTTTAAATTCAGCTTACCAAAAAACAATTGCTGAACACGGTATTCCTCAAAGTAAACAAGCTGTATTAGCCGACTGGGATACCTTAGCCGTGCGTACGGGAAACATTGATTACATTTATGATAATCCGATAGGCCAAAGTTCTAGCTTGGAAAAACCTGAAGCCGTTGAAAATAATATCGCCAAACAACTTTACCAAGCTATTCGCCGCGCTTACAAAAATGTAGTCATTGTTACACCTTACTTTGTTGTAACCCCTGAACAGGTTGAGCTATTCCGCACACTACGCCAACGCGGAGTTAAAGTAGAGGTTTTTACAAATGGCGAACATTCAAACGATGTTCCTGCGGCTCACGTGGGTTTTAGACGTACGGTTCATTTGGCCGTGAATGAAGGCGTTAAAGTTTGGGTTTATAACGGACCAGACACATTACATGCGAAAATGGTTCTTATCGACAACCAAACACTTTTTGTGGGTTCTTATAACTGGGATTTCCGCTCGCAAAACTTAAACCGTGAAGTTGGTATTATCGCCGATATCACAGCGGTTGAACAAAAAAACCATTTACAAGATGATATTCAGGATAAGTTAGCGCGTATTCTTTCACGTTCAACTTTACTGGGCATGGAAAACCGCATGAACACCAACATCGGTCATTTAAATGAACGCCAGGTTAGAAAATTAGCGAATATGATCCGCAGTGCACATGGTAACACTTGGTTGTGGGAATTATTATTCCCACTCGTCAAAGAGCAGCTCTAGTAAGTTGTTAACTTCGGTTAACAACTTACGTGCTCAAATCAGACACGGAGCTGGTCTTTACAAGCTGATTGTTTCTTGATGAAATTTTACTATGTCAGCTCAGAATTTTCCGGACGTTAAAACCTACCTTGATGCCAATCAATACCTTCGCGATGTCTATAGTTTCAGAAAAAAGCAGAGCCCAGTTTTTTCTTATGAAAACTGGGCGCGCGAATTAGGTATTACCAGCAAATCTTATTTACGGTTTGCGATTTTGGGACAAAGATCTATCTCTGATCATTTGACGCAAAAACTGACGACATCGTTAAATCTCAATAAAACAGATGCCGAGTATTTTGCGATTCTCATCCTCTATACACAGTGTTCTCATTTTGAACAAAAAAAAATTTACGGCCGTCAATTGACCCAGCTTCTCCGAAATAATATCGAGGTGAAAGAGTTAAACATTAAGACTGATGCCGTTCTTCACCCGCTCTATATTGTGGTTCGAAGTCTATTAAGCTTTTCAGATATTGAGCGCTCTCCGACGGTCATTGCACGGCTTTTAAGTCTGAAATTAGACGAACTTCAGCCTATTCTACAACTCTTAGAAAAAGAGGGTTTAATCAAATTTAATGGACACGAATGGACTGCCGTTCACGATAATGTTAAGGTTCCTGACTCTCCTGGAAGAGAAGCCATTCTCGCCTACCACAGGCTAAGCCTTCTCAAAGCTATCGAAGCGCAAAACCTTTCTCCCGAAGAAAGAACGTACCGAAGCCTAGGAATTGCTTTAACACGCGAAGAATACACAGAGTTTCTCCACGACTTTGATGCTTTTGCAAAAAAAGTTTACGCAAAATACTCTGGCGACCAATTCTTTGAACGCCGATTTTATCAATTTAATTTCAATCTATTCCCATGGACTGAAAAACAAAACACGATTGAATCCCGTGCTCAATCTGTAACCGACCATCCTTAAGCGTCTGCTTTAAAGACGACCGACTACCAATTCAACAGTTTTTGTTAGCACGAAGTAAGGCTAACTCATCTAAGCCCGTTTTTAAACGTGGCCTTGCGCTTGCAATCTAATCTTCACAACAAGGCAACGTCTTTCGTGAGTATTTTCATCATCCACAAGAGGCTTCGCGTTTAACAAACTCATTCACGAAAAGGAATAACTTATGAAAACAGCTCTTAACACTTTAGCTACTCTACTATTAATGACTTCGGCTTCAGCCTTCGCACAAGGTGGACACGATATTGGCAATGCTAACGCACAACAAATTTTAAATTTAAAACAAACAGATGATTTAACTGGATACAAAATTGAAATAGAAAAATACGACAAAACCATCTCAGAAACCGCTGTTTTCATCGACGACAGCAATGTTCAATTTAAGTTTAATGATGGCATTGTTTGCCGTGGAACTTACGATATCAAAAGACCTAGAACTGATTTTGTTTGGCACCAACAGGCCAGAGCTTATCTAGCAACATCTTACACGCCATCGAGTGAAGAGGTGGAAGAATCTAATACACGCCTAAAAACAAAGTCTGACTTGGTTATGAAACTTGATTGTTCAAATGGACGCTCTACAGTTCGTATTTACCGCCTACATAATCAAATGGATATTTCAAATTACGTTGGCGCTCTAACGGGTTGGTATAAAATTATTCCGTTCACAGAAGAAGATGGCCGCGCCGAATCTCTAAAGATTACGCGCACGAAATAGAAACACTCGCATCAATAAAAAAAGGCAGCTACAAGCTGCCTTTTTTCGTTTTTAGATGTGATCTAAGAACTATTGACCTAATACATATGCGAACATTAATGGCGCACAGATAGAAGCGTCAGATTCAACGATAAACTTAGGTGTATCAACACCTAATTTACCCCAAGTGATTTTCTCATTAGGAACTGCACCAGAGTATGAGCCGTATGAAGTTGTTGAGTCAGAGATTTGGCAGAAGTAGCCCCATAAAGGAACGTTATCTTGCTCTAAATCTTGATCTAACATTGGAACAACGCAAATTGGGAAGTCACCAGCAATACCGCCACCGATTTGGAAGAATCCAACATTTTGTTTTTTAGCCGCTAAGCCCATGTACCATTCAGCCCAGTAAGTCATGTACTGAATACCACCTTTTACAGTGTGAACATTTTTGATGTTACCTTTCATCACGTGACCAGCGAAGATGTTACCAGTTGTTGAATCTTCCCAACCTGGAACAACCATTGGAAGATTTTTTTCAGCAGCAGCTAATAACCAAGAATTTTTTGGATCGATTTGGTAAAACTCTTTTAATTTACCGCTCAATAAAATTTTGTACATGAATTCATGTGGGAAATAAGATTTACCCTCTTTATCAGCTTTAGCCCACTCTTCGAAAACTACGCGCTCAATACGACGGATAGCTTCTTCTTCAGGGATACAAGTGTCCGTTACACGGTTTAAGTGACGGTCTAACAACTCTTGCTCTTGTTCTGGAGTTAAATCACGGTAGTTCGGGATACGCACGTAGTGATCGTGAGCTACTAAGTTGTAGATATCTTCTTCTAAGTTTGCACCAGTACAAGAAATCGCGTGAACTTTACCAGCACGGATCATTTCAGCTAAAGATAAACCTAACTCTGCAGAAGACATTGCCCCCGCAAGAGTTACTAACATTTGGCCACCGTTATTGATGTGTGTTTTGTATCCAATGGCAGCGTCACGTAAAGCAGCCGCATTGAAATGTCTGAAGTGATGATCAATAAAGTTTGTAATAGTCATTTTATAAAACTCCGTTTTATTTTATTAAAATTTGAAGACGTTGAAATTTAGCCTAAGTCTTTCCACGAAGGAAGGGCTTTTTTCTGTTTTTTCATGTCGTACCATTTGTAAAGAGTCACTCCCACAACTGTAAGACCCGCTAAAAAAACCATTAATGAAAAACCGAAGAAGATCACTAAGCTCATTAGTTCACCACATCTGATGTCGGCGCTGTTGCAGCTGCAGCTAACACTTGGTTTTGCGTCATTACATCACGCACAACCCATGAAGCCATCACTAAGCCAAATGCACCAGTGACGAAACTTGCTGTTCCGTAGATCACGCTTCTATGAAGGCATGAATGCGGATCATATTCACCTTGTGGACAAACGCATTTAAAACCTTGGCCGTTATCGTAGTTAAGTTCGATTGAAGGCATTGGTAATTCATCTGAATAAACACATGGAATACCGAAAGCACCGCGACCACGTGGAAAGTTATACTCTTGGCGTAAAATTTTACGTAATGAGTGCGCTAAAGGATCAACTTCAGTTTTTGCAAGGTCTGCAATCTTAACGCGAGTTGGATCCATCTTAGCTGAAGCCCCACAGCTTGTGATGACTTTTAAGTTTTGTGTGCGGCATTCATTTAAAAGAAAAGTTTTTGCCGTGATATTGTCGATGCAATCTAAAATATAATCAGGTTTTGCTGATAAAATTTCTGCAGAAGTGTCTTTGTTGTAAAACACCGGTTTTGCAATCACTTCAGCTTGCGGATTAATTTTACGTAAACGTTCTGCCATGATCTCGGCTTTTTTCTTACCAACCATACCTTGAAGAGCATGTAACTGACGGTTGGCATTCGTAATACAAATCTCATCGTGATCGATTAAGGTAATTTTACCTACACCTGAACGCGCTAAAGATTCAGCCGCCCATGAACCAACACCACCAAGACCTAAAATCATCACGTGCGTGTTGAAAAGAGTTTTCATATTTTGATCGCCCACAAGACGACCCATGCGGTCGAAACGGCGGTGCAAAACGTAGTTAGTTTCTTGAATCTCAAACGGTTTAGTTGGCTGAATTTCCATAGGGAAATACAACTACCAAAGATAAGCCTAAGTGAAAAGCATTTTGAAGTTTTCGGTGGTTTTTTCTAAGACCAAATCTAAAGGCATTTGTTTGATTTCAGCGACTGTTTTAGCCACAAGTAGCACAGATAATGGGCTATTTTGTGGCTCCGCCCATCCTTCAGGCGCCTGATCTGGGCAATCGCTCTCTAAAAGCAGCTTTTCTAGCGGAATCGCCTTTACCGCTTCCATCAATTTTTTGTTTTTCTCATGAGTGACAGCCCCACCCACCGAGATCAAAAAGTTAAGATTCATATACTGTTCAGCCACTTCAAGCGACGAGTTAAAGGCGTGAACCATCCCACCGACTTCGTCGGCTTCCCAAATATTTAAAACTTTTAAAGCCTCGCTGTGCGCACGAACAACATGAAGTACCAATGGTTTTTTAAAAGCTTTAGCTAACTGAATTTGATTTTCAAAAAACACGATTTGACGATCGCGCACATCATCAGAAACGTTGTTTGGATTTTGAATATACTTTTCACGAAAATCTAACCCCGTCTCACCAAGCCCCGAAGCTAAATTTATAATTTTAGCTAAATCATCTATCGCTTGTTCACAAGTGGCTTCATCATTTTCAGCGACAAAGTACGGATGCAAACCAAAAGCATTTTTAAAATTTTTAGGATACTGTTTCTGTAAAGCGATTTGGCGTTGCCAGCCTTCAGGGTTTACACCGGCTTCCATAAAAAGATCTAAATTTTTATTTAACGAATCACGCATCCAGGTTTGGCGCAACTCTTCAGAAACGCGCGGATCTGTCCAATGACCGTGACAGTCGCTGTACATTTTAGAAACCTAATTTTTTCATTAGGTCATCGATTTCGCTTTGCGCTTTCAGAGAGTTTTGTTTACTAAACTGTTCTGAGATCCAACGCAAACGTTCAATGAAATTTGGGCTAATTACTTTTTTAAGTTCCACCATTGGCAGATCAATTTTTTTAATCAAAACATTTAACGCTTCAACCGCATCTAACAATAACGCGACGGTTACATCATAGAGCTTAGAGTTATCTTGAATTTCGGCGGCTTTATACGCCACGACTTTACAAAGAGATGTGTAATCCGTGACCAAATTCAAACCATGGTCTGGTTCAGCCATCATCGCAATACTTGCTGCGGCCCCCATGATGCGGTCAATCTTATTAGCGAAGACTTTTAAACTTTCTTTCTGCGAGAAGTCGCCTTCCATCTCTTCTAAAAGCTCAATGCTTTCCGTGATGATGGTATTGGACTCTTCGAAAAAATCATTCAAAATATCTGCATCTAGTGACATACTTAGAAAGTCTACCAAAAGAGAAAAGAATGGCAAAGGATTACGTATCAATCAGAGTTAGTACCCTCCGCGGCGATCAAAAGATCGACTTTGATGCTTACCTTAAAATTGATGAAAAATGGATTTTATACCTCCGCCAAGGCGACTCTTTTGAAGGTACCCGCTTAGAACGTCTTAAAACTAAAAAGTTAAAAAAGATGTACATCTCAACTGAAGATGAAGGCCGTTACCGCGATTACATGCAAAAAAATATCGAGATGGCTTACGACGATAAATCAGGAAAAGACATCAAAACCCGCTCTGAAATCATTCAAGGGGCCCAACAGAATAACGCTGAAGAGGTTTTCGAACGCCCTGAAAACGCCGAAGCTTACGTGGCCGCCAAAGACGCTTCTGCGAAATACGTAGATTTCTTAGTTAAAAATAACGATGCCGTTAAAGCCATTGTCTCTTTACCGAATCTTGATCAAAGCATCGCTCACCATGGCGTGACCGTTTCAACTTTAGCTGTAGCACTCGCTGAACAACTTAAACTTTTCGATGCAAAACAGCGACAACTCTTAGCTTTAGGTGGCTTGTTGCATGATTTTGGTCATTACGATACGCCAATTAAAATTGCCCGCCCAATGAGAGATTTCTCGAAAGAAGATCTAGAGATTTACAAAAAACATCCGGTTGAAGGCGCACAAAAAGTTAAAGATAAGAACCATATGGATTTAGCGGTCACAACAATCATTCACCAACATGAAGAAAAGTGTGATGCTTCTGGTCCGTTAGGTTATTCAGAGCAACAAATTGACCCGATGGCTTTAGTGACAAGTGCTGCTAATACCGTTGACCGTTTGATGACTTATGAAGGTTTAGGCCGCGAACAAGTTGTAAAACACTTGATGGTTCAAGAAATGGGTAAATACCCGCTCGAATACATTCAAACCCTGGGCAATATTCTTAAGTCCATTTAATCCGCTTCTAACTACTCCAAATCCTAGACTAAGGTTTTATCATAATTACCGTCACGAATACCGATAACAACATATGATTTAACGTCGTTTGACGACAGGAGTTTCTAATGAAGCCATCTTCATTTGTTATGGGTTTTGAAATTAAAACAACACGCGGACCGGTGTTAAAACCAGTTTCCTTAGAAATTTGGGATCAAAATTCACGTTTTGCAGAATTCACGCCCCACCCTCCGTTAAAATTTCAAAATGACTCTTTAGTGGGTTTACAGTTTCAAAAGCTGACGAACTTTTTGAGTTCTCCAAAACAAAAAGATTTTATCAGCCACGCGGTTGAAGAATTATGCCCGTATGCGACTCTTTTTTATTCAAGCGCTGACCGTCTTTTTAAAATCCAAGAAAAGCTTAAACCTGTTGATGAAAAATTAGTACAAGCTTTTGAAAACCAATGGTTTGCTTACTGGGATGCCCAAGATTTTTCTAAAGGAATTAGCTTTAATAAATTAGACCAAGCCTTTGATATACTTTCGGAATTTGAATCTCAAATGAAAGCGCCTTTAATGTATAACTTTACTTTAAAGTTCTCGAAAAAATTCAACGATCACTTACTTTCAATGTACTCATTTTTGTTCCACTTACGTTCATTGATTGCTTTAGATCACAATATTCATATCGATGATTCATCGTTTGAATCCGTTAAATGTGATTCAATTTCTGACTACTTACCACGCGCCGATTTTACAACAAACGATGCCTTGGTTTACTGGCAATTTAAAAAATTAGCGACGCCGTTTGTGGGTCACAAAGATAAAGATGTACGTATTGAAAAGCTTTTCGTTGAACCTATGCAACGTGCTTTTGACCAATACAACCACAACGCTTGCGCGCTAGTTGACCAGTTACCGCAAGATGTTCTTTCACACCAAGCAAATGCCGACCTAGAACAATACCTACACCAAATCCAAATGGACTGGTTATTAGGTTCATCAGCAGGTTTATTATTCCGCGTGCGTGAAGAGCTATTTGGTTTACACCACGGTTATGACAAAGTTTTCTGGCCCGAATCTTCAGGGCAAAAACCTAAAAAACCAACACACTTCAAAGTGTGCTTTGAATTAACAGAACAAGATTTAGGCGTTAAAAAAATCGCCTAGCTACAACCAAAAATTTTTAATTTTTTCGCGGCTGCCCGTTATAAGGCGGCCGCTTTTTTTGATGAGCGCCATTTCATAAACAGGTAAACCAATAGCGCGATCACACATAGACCCAGCACCACAAATTTAAATTTACGTAACACGCCTAAGATATCTTCACCATAGTGAGCTAAAATTAAAATCTGCGTTGGCACTGAAATCATCGCTGCAATTCCATCAACAAGGGCGAACTTCCAAGCTGGAAACTTCACCATACCGCACGCTAAATGCCCCGGAAAACGAATGCCCGGAGTAAAACGAAAAATCCCGCAAGCCAGTGATCCGTATTTATGCGTCCATTTTTCAATGCGCATACGACCTTCAGCAGAGATCACTCTTTTAACCGGCCCCCACTCAAATACTTTTGAACCAAAAAACCGCCCTATGCCGTAAATTAAAAAATCCGACAGAAAGACGGCAAAGAAGGCCACAATCGCAGCCGTTGTTGGATGTACAAAAGGAGCATCTGGAAATGGTGGTGGATACTTATCAGGGTTAGCCCCCATATAGGCTAAAATACCTACCGACACTAAAGTGACTTCTTCAGGAAGCGGAAGACCTACCGCCGATAAAAGCATCATCACGATCAAGAAAAAATAAATCCACCCCGGCTCATAAGCATATGGGGCTAAGCAAGTTAACTTGTCTGCATTATTGAACAGACATTGCATGGTTTCTTGAAACATCTAAATATAATGAAACGAAAAGCCCACAAAGTTAAGGTCTTGAGTTAAATAGGTACAGTGTGCTATTCAAACGTAATGCTTAAAAACCAAACTCAAATCCAGTCTCAAGGCTTCGAATACGGAGTTAAGCATTTTAATAGCCCAAAGTCTGGTGCGCTTAATGAAATCATCGCTGAAGTATTAGAGCAGTCACTTGAGCAAATTAACTTCCTCATTCAATTAGGAAGTGTTTATGTGAGCAGCAAACGCGCGCAAGAAAATGAGCAAGTCACAGAAAATACGCACATTCGCGTGCACACAAAACCGCGCAGATACAATGTCAATTATGACTGGAAATCGCGCATCGTCTTTGATCACCAGGATTTTGTGATTTTAAATAAGCCCAATAATATTCCAAGCCACCCTTCAGTTGATAATCAAATCGAAAACTCGCTGACACAATTATCAATGGCTTTAAATACAAAACTCTTAATCACTCACCGCTTAGACACGTTAACCGAAGGCTTAATCGTTTACGGAAAAAACAATCAGTTCGTAAATAGCTTTAATACGCAATTACAAAAAAAACTGATCACTAAAAAATACGTGGCCTTAGTTGAAACAACCGAAAAACTTCCGAATCATTTAGTGCACTATATGGAGCCATCACCGCGCGCGCCAAAAAAAGTTTCACAAGTGGCTCACGAAGGCTGGGATATCTGCGAACTTAAAATCGAACAGCAAAAAATCTTTGATCACTACAGCTGGATTAAAATTGATTTACTAACCGGTCGCACGCACCAAATTAGATCACAGGTTTCAGAAATGGGCGCCCCAATTATCGGCGATAGACTTTACGGAAGCCGCTTAGGCGACGATAAAAATAAAATCGCCCTGCGCGCCCAAGAGATCGAATTCACTTGGCTGGGACAAAGCCATCAAATCAAAATTTCAGAAGATTTTGATATTTAAAAATAAAAAAGCGACTTACTTCTAAGTCGCTTTTTTATTAAAAACTCTATCCAATCTAGACTCAGACGGCACGATGCCGTCTGAAAGGCCGGCTAGGAAAGCCAGCCAGCGCAGCGGCCGATCTAAAACAATACGCCGTTCGTTAAAATCGTGTAGCTCATCTCGTCGTCTTTTTTAGCTAACAAGTCTTGCTCACGTTGAACACCGATTGTGAAGCTTAAATCTTTCATCGCACGAACTTCTAAACCTAAACGGTAATCAAGAACACTTGATCTGAAAGTATCTTGGTTATTCGCACCTGAAGCATTTGACCAGCTTTCGATAAAGTTTAACGCTGGCTTGATAGAAAACATTTTACTTAATGAACGCGATAGCTCTACACCGTGTTCAGAGTCAGCAGCTTTAGTTGTACGAATTTTACCCGCTGAATTTACGTATGTAGTTGTTCTTTGAAAGAAGTAACTTGGCTTAGCGTAGAAGTTTAAATCTGTATAACGAGCAAAGTTCCAACGTAAAGATTGCTCTAAACGAAGACGTGCAATCATGCCTTCTTCTTTTGAACCATCAGAAGTTGGTAAGTATAAACGAGGTGCGAATCTGTAGCTCCACTCAGCCGGTAATGATTCTTCTAAAAGATTTGAAAAGGCCGCGACAAAAGAAAAGTCACGCACACGGGCTTTATCATTTGTTTCTCTGCCAGAGTTTGTTGTGCCTTGAAGCGCATAACCAAAAGCTGGGCGAGCCGAGATACGGAAATTATCTGAAACTCTGTAGTTAAATGAAAGGTAAGAATCGAAAATATCAAAAGAAGATAATTGCTCTGACTGGTTATTTAGGGTTTGGCCACCAAGAAAGTACCATGTAACACCGAATTTGTTTCTTTCGGCTTTCTTTTCGCCCACTGAAGCAGTGCTTGTACCCGCTGCTGCTGATTCATTTTCGCTTTGAGCATTTGCAAAGCTTACTGCAAAGATCATCGCTACCAATAATACGCCTTTTAACTTCATGATTCCCCCATAAGTCTACCGGACAGAGTTGCCTGTATGTATATCACAGCGCGGTAAAAATTGTCTAAACTACCTTTAAAATCCGGTGTCGATTACTGTCATAACATGGAAAAAATACAAGCTCTTTTTAAGATTCAATCAAGATTAACTCTAGTCGCTTTTATGTCGCTTTTAATGGCTTTTACAGGCTGCAAAAGCAAAGACACTAAGGGTGATTCTGCGGCCACAAAAGCCTCTACAACAGACATCGTAAACCCTGAGCGTTTAGCTAAGGCTGAAGACGAGATTTCGGTGATGACGTTTAACGTAGAAAACATGTTCGACAACCTTCACGATAAAGGCACTGAAGACTACACGTACCTTCCCCGCGCCCAAAAAGGTTCTGCCGAAGTGGCTGAATTTTGCATGAAGGTAAAATCAAAGTTTTACCGCGAAGAATGTAATTATAAAGACTGGAACGACGAAATCGTAGCTTTCAAACTTTCTCAAGTTGGAAAAACGATTAAATACATCGACCACGGTAAAGGCCCTGACATTATCCTTATGGCTGAGGTTGAAAACCTGAATATCTTAAATCAATTGGTTGATACTCAACTTAAAGATTTTGGGTATCAAACACGCGTATTAATCGAAGGCCCAGATTTACGCGGTATTGATCCAGCGATTATCTCGAAATTTCCACTTAAAGGTAAACCGGTTTTACACCTTATCCCTTATAAAGACGAAAACCCAGAGCAACTTAAATACGCTAAACGTTCACGTGGTGTGATTGAAGCGACTGTAATTTTGCCGAATAAAAAAGAATTAACAGTTATGGCGGTGCATTTTCCATCACAAGCCAACCCGACTGAGTGGAGAAAACAAGCCATTGAGTTTGTAAAAAACAAAATGCTTGAGTACGAGAAAAAAGGCCGTGCTGTGATCGCCGGTGGCGATATGAACACGACAGCAACAGAAGAAGGCCGTAATGGTTACTTCTCGAAAATTTTCAGCCAAGCAGGCCCAGTGTCTCACTTAGTGGGCTGTGATCATTGCAAAGGAAGCCATAACTACAAAGGTGAATGGTCATTCTTAGATGTGATGGTTTACGGAAATTCAATTTCTAAAGCGGGATTAACTTTAATTCCTGAATCAATTCAGGTTGTGATCACGCCTGACAACAGCATTCACGGATCACCTCTACGTTTTGACGACGAAAAAAAAGAGGGAGTTGCTGATCACTTCCCTCTTTATTCAAGACTTAAAATTTCAAGTTCTAAGAAAAAATAACTAGCGTAAGAATCTAGTTAAATCGATGCGAGGGCGTGAAGCACAATCTAACGCCTTCGAAGATGAATTATCGATAGTTAATGAAGAATCTTCTAATTTAACTAAAGTCGCTTTTACTTCTGCAGGCTTTTGACCTTTTAAAGTTTTACCATCACGAACAACATTTAACTCACCATTTGCGCTTAAACATGAACCTAAGTTTACAGTTAAGTTAGGGTTCACATCTTTTAATGTGATCGCACCAGTTCTTGCACCGTGCATACGAGCATTCACTCTTACCGCAGTTACTTTAACCGCTTCGTTTAACATTTCAGATGAACCATCCCACGCAAATTCAAGTTTGATTTGAGTGTTTGAGTAAGCTGTTGTGTTTTTAGCTAAACCTAATTCTTCAGTTTTTTCGATTGTTAAAACGTATGATCTTTCACGTACACCTTTAGAGATCACGATACGGTCACTCATGTTATTCGAAGAAATAAACGGGCCTTTTAGAGAGCTCTCTTTAAAGTGTTTTGTCTCTAATTTCGTGTTTTCTGATTTTAAAACCAAAGTAACAACTTTGCCGTCTTGGTCTTTTTCTAATTTTTCGATGGCGTAGTTGATACGACCTGCGAATTGGCCTGTTAACTCACTTTCAAGATTTGAATCTGTGTTCATATCTAAAACGTCTGGCTCAAATTTACCTGTAGTAATAGATAGATTTTGTAACTTTGCGTACTCAGGATTTAAAACTGATTTTAATAACGCTAAACCGTCAAAAGCGCGGTCTAAAGAAACACCTAAGTATCTTGCTGCTTCGGCGTTGTCTTTTTCGATATTTAGAGATTGAACATCACCTGAACCGCTGCGATTGCCGCCAGTTAGAAGCTTGTCGTCTTTGGGTGCGCAGGAAAATAAAGACGCCGTTACGATTACAGTTGAAAGCGTTAAAACCAGTTTGTTTTGCATAAGCTCATCCCCCGAAAATGGTGCGACAAACATATATCAAAACTTAAAGCAAAACGCCCATAAGAATATGGGTCTTGGCCGATTCTTAAAGAATTCTTGAAAAAAGTACCTGTTTTTTAGGCTATGAATGCAGCTCTAGGCTTGAGCGGATCTCGTTCCAGAACCAATTTAAGTGGGGGTCTTGAGATATAAACTCATTAATTGGCTTTGAATTCAATTTTAGGCGTAAACGCAAGAAACTCTCCAGATCATCAAAGCCCGGCCCGATGGTTACTACTTTTAAAGTGTCAATCGTTGAAAGCTTTTGAAAAACCTGTGTTAACTCATAAAAGTGGCTGTAGTCGTTACGTTTTAAAATCAGATCAGGCTCGATACCGTTTTTCATCCAACGGCGAAAAAGTGCGTTTTGTAAGATCGATTTTAAATGAGTTTTTTGATGATAATTTAAAGAACGGTAAACTTGCGTTTCATTCATCGCGGCGAACAAATCACAACCGATAAATTCGTCTTGTGACTTACGTAACGAATCAATAACTTCCGGGATCCGAAGAAGTGATCTTCGAATCAAACAATCGTCAATGAGTGCTCCGTCCGTGAAGTAGATGACCGTCATAGTCCTCGCCTGATGCTAGATCTAAGAATAGTCCATCTAGTCTGGGATTACCAGCCCTTGGCCGCAAATCACAACCTAGGTCTAGACTTCACCTTAGTCACGTTAATCACCTAACAAGCAGCCCCCATCATTGTTATGCTGAAAACTGGAAATTGACTATGAAAAAACTGAGCGCGCAACAACGATCGACCATCCAAAAATGGGCTCTTTACGGGCTACTGCTTTTCATTGGCTTCACCGCAGCCGACCTAGGAATTATCTACGTACGTGAATACTTCCTTCCTCAATCCGCACCTCCAAAAAAAGCGCCGAAACAACAAACTTCTGGTTATGTTGATCGCAGTCAATATTCAGCTATTACGTCGCGCAATTTATTTTCTTCAAGCGGCACAATTCCTGATGCGCTTGCTGCTGTAAACGCTGAGCAACAAGAACACAAAGAAGACATTCCTGTACAATCAAGCTTACCTTTAAATTTAATCGGCACACTTGTTCACTCTGATCCCTCAAAATCAGTGGCAGCAATCGAAGTAAAATCAAAAAATATGTCGGGCTCTTACATGGTGGGAGCTGAAATTGAAAACATGGCCAAGGTTGAAAAAGTAGAACGTGGTATCGTGTATTTCAGAAATTTAAATAACGGTGGTTTAGAGTATATCGAAATCGCTAAAGGCAACACGAAAGTTAATTTTGATTCAAGCCGCCCTTCTGCTGGCCCGGTTAAAGCTGGCGGTAAAGACATTCAAGCCATTGGCAATAACACATTCCGTATCAAACGTGCGGATTTAAATAAATACTTAAACGATTTGTCGGGATTGTTAATGCAAGCACGTGCGCTTCCTAATCGTGATCCTAATACAGGTGAAATCAACGGTTATCGTTTAGTTGATTACCAACCAGGATCGATCTTTGAACAAATGGGTTTACCTCGTGGAACACTGATTAAGTCAGCTGGTGGCGAGCCGGTCAACAGCATTCAAAGTGCGATGGAAATGTTTAATAAATTAAAAAAAGAAAGCAAAGTTAAACTCGGCGTAGAGGTCAATGGATCTGACCAAGATTTTAACTATGAAATTCAGTAAAGAGGTAGAAGATGGCCTTTAAAAGAAGTGTAATTACAACAGCTGTTGTTACTAGCTTTTTAGCAGCGCAACTAACAGGAAGTTATTGCTTTGCTCAATTTGAGGATTTCCCTCCTCCACCACCAATTGATGATTTTGCAGCGCCTTCAGTGGGCGACATGCCACCTCCTCCTCCAGCAGTACCAAGCGCACCTCCATCAACAAACTTTGGTGGTAACCGTGG
Source organism: Pseudobdellovibrio sp. HCB154 (assembly GCF_046267985.1). Lineage (GTDB taxonomy): Bacteria > Bdellovibrionota > Bdellovibrionia > Bdellovibrionales > Bdellovibrionaceae > Pseudobdellovibrio. The sequence goes on from NZ_CP176530.1 coordinate 2,141,450, forward strand.
TGGCAACACTTCAACTCCTCGTGGTGGCGGCGCTGATAAAGTAATTTCAGCTAAAGGAACTAAATCAACTGTTTTATCTGATAAACAACGTGAGAAATTTGCGAAAGCAAATCCCGAAGACATCACGTCTGAAAACTTTCCGGAAACAATTGAATCTTTCGATTTCCCGAATGTAGATATCACTGACATTATTAAAGCGATTTCTGAATTAACGGGTAAGAACTTTATCATTGATTCAACAGTTCGTGGTAAAATCACGATCATTGCACCTTCTAAAATTACAGTTGCTGAAGCTTACAAAGCTTTCTTATCATCTTTAGCGATTAACGGTTTTACAATCGTTCCTTCTGGTGGTTTCTTAAAAATCAGAAATGCTAGATCTGCTCAACGTGACGGTATCGACATCTACTCTGGTTCGTACTACCCGAACGCCGATCAGATGATTACTAAAGTGGTTCACTTAAAACATATTTCGGCTGAAACACTTAAACAGCAATTAGGTCGTTTATTAAATTCATCTTACGGTGAAATCGAAGCTTATCCGCAAACGAACTCTATGATCATTTCAGATTTCGGTTCTTCAATTGACCGTATCATGAAGATCATTAACCAATTAGATGTTCCAGGTTTTGAAGAGCAATTAGAAGTTGTTGGTATCAAATACGCAAAATCTAAAGATATCGCTGAATTAATCGATAAAATCGTAAATAAAGGTCAAAAACCTGCAAGCACTGGTGGTTTTAATGCCGGCGTTCCGCGCTTTAGCACTGGTGGAGCTTCTTCGGGTGGTAAATCTGGTGGCGCGGCTTCTTTCTTAGTATTTCCTGATGATAGAACAAATTCTTTAATTATCGTTGGTAACAGACCTGGTATCGCTCGTGTTAAAAGACTAGTTGCTCAATTAGATTTTAAAGTACGCGCTGAAGATCAAGGTGGCGTTTACGTTTATTACGTAAAACACGGTAATGCTGAAGATATCGCAAAAACTTTATCAGAAGTGGCGAAAGAATCTGCTCCGAAAGCTCAACCAACAACAGGTTTTGGCTTTCAACCACAAGGCCAAGCTGCTGTTCGTGAAGGTTTATTCGGTGGCGAAGTTTCAATTAAATCAGATAAAAACACAAATTCATTAGTAGTTTCTGCTTCAAAACAAGATTACGAAAAAGTTTTATCTATCTTAAACAAATTAGATATTCCTCGTGATCAAGTGTTCGTTGAAGCAATCATCATGGAGATGAACCTTTCAGATGGTTTAACTTCAGGTGGTGGTTTAGTTCAGTTTAAAGAAGGTGGCGGTAAAGCTGGTTTCGCATCAAGTGCAGAAGATGTTTCTGATGTGTTAAATCCTTTATCTGGCGCAGGAAGTGCTATCTTAGGATTCTCGACAGGTTCAGTGACTGTACCTATCGATGCAGCTAACCCTTCTAAAGGTAATACAACTGTTCCGAACTTATTGGGTTACTTAAAATTCGTAAAACAATTCGGTAAAACGAATATCTTATCTACTCCACAAATTATTGCGACTGATGCTCAAACAGCAACGATCGAAGTGGGTGATAAGGTTGTTACACGTAATATCGTAACTCCTGGTACAAACGGCGCTCCTTCTCAGTCGTCCCCAGAGTTCGGCGATGCGACGATCAAAATGGAAATCAAACCGTTTATTTCTCCGACATCGAATTCAATTCGTATGGAGTTCAAACAAACAATCAACCAATTATCAAGCGTGCAAGTTCCAGCGAATTTCGCAGGATCTGTTCAACCTCTTGCAACGCGCTCTATCAATACAAACGTTGTTCTAAACAATGGGGACACTGCGGTAATCGGTGGATTGATGAAGGATGAGGATTCAGAAGAAGTAAGAAAAGTACCTATTTTAGGGGACTTACCAATCTTAGGCTGGTTCTTTAAATCGAAAAAATCAACTAAACGTAAAGTGAATATGTTAGTGTTTTTATCGCCAAAAATTATTCGTAATCGCGCAGATTCACAAAATCTGTTAACATACAAAACCGATGAGCGCTTACGTTTCTTAAAACAAAACGGCGGTAAAGATCCTTATGGTTCTACAATCGATAAAGTTTTAAAACGTGAACGTGTTCCGCAGTCGACAGGCCAAGCAGAACAACCGCAAATTAAAAAATAATTTTAGGAGTTTTAGGTTTTAATGGCTCAAATGGATATTCCACTTTTATTAGGTAAATCGACGACACTGACAACTGATCAGATTAAGTCGGTTTTAAAAAATCCGGCCACTTCCCGCCCCGTAAGTGTGGGAGAAACTTTATCTGCCCGCGAATATTCTACCGCTGAAGATTTAGTGGCCGATCTTTGCCGCGAACTTGGATTAGATTTTGTTAAAGATATCGCGGTCAGCGAAATCTCTGCAGACCTAGTGCGCGATATCCCGATCAACTATGCTAAAACTCAAGGTGTTCTTCCGTTTAAAGAAGAACCCGACACACTTTTCGCTTTAACGTCTAATCCGGTAAACACAAAAGCTCTTGATGATTTAAGAGCCTTATTCGGTAAACGCATTAAACCGATTGTAACTACGACTCAACGTCTGCAAGATGCCATCAACCGTGTGTACGAAAAATCAACTTCGAATTTATCTGGTATGGATGAAATCGAAGATGATGAAATGGATTTAGAAGATCCAATCATCGACTTACTTGAAGCCGGTGAAGATGATGCTCCGGTAATTAAGTTAGTGAACTCTGTACTCTTCCGCGCAGTTAAAGAAAAAGCCTCCGATATTCATATGGAGCCGTATGAAAAAGATATGGCCGTTCGTTACCGTATCGATGGTAACTTGTATGATATCTTTAAACCACCTAAGAAGCTTCAAAACGCAATCACTTCCCGTATTAAAGTTATGGCGAATTTAAATATCGCCGAAAAACGTTTACCGCAAGATGGTCGTATTCCACTTAAAGTTGGTGGTAAAGATATCGATATTCGTCTATCGACAGTGCCTACAACGTTCGGTGAACGTATCGTAATGCGTCTTCAAGATAAATCTTCGCAAGTACGTGAATTGCAACACGCCGGTTTTTCGCAAGAACTTTTAGATACTTTAGATGATATGATTGAAAGATCGTATGGCATCTTACTTGTAACGGGTCCAACCGGTTCCGGTAAGTCGACAACCCTTTACGGTTGTTTATCTAAATTAAATAAACCAGATATTAATATTTTAACGATCGAAGATCCGGTGGAGCAACGTATCCACGGGATTGGCCAAGTGCAAGTGAACGCAAAAATTGGTTTAACATTCGCCGCCGGTTTAAGATCGTTTCTTCGTCAAGATCCAGACATTATCATGGTGGGTGAGATTCGTGACTTAGAAACAGCCGAACTTGCAATCAACTCATCACTGACAGGTCACTTAGTGTTATCTACGATCCATGCCAACGATGCCGCCGGCGCGTTCCCTCGTTTAATGGATATCGGTGCTGAGCCTTTCTTAATTGCGACTTCTATCTTAGGAATTTTAGCGCAACGTTTAGTGCGTGTATTGTGCCCGCATTGTAAAGCGCCACACACCCCTTCTCAGTTTGAATTAGACAGTTTAGGTGTGACGGCTGCCGAAGCCAAAGGCGCAAATATCTGCAAAGCAATGGGTTGCGAACACTGCGGACAAAAAGGTTATATTGGTCGTACCATTATCGCCGAGCTTCTACCGGTCACGGATGATATCCGTTCACTGGTGATGCAACGTAAAGATGGTAATACAATTAAAAAATTAGCGGTTTCAAAAGGTTTTAAAACTTTCCGTGATCACGGTATTCAAAAAGTGATGGCGGGAATCACAACTATTGAAGAGCTATTAACTAACACGCAGATTGATATTTAGGTCGGTTAAACACTATGCCATTATACGAGTACAAAGGCTTAAGCCGCGACGGAAAAACAGTTAAAGGAACTTTAGATTCTGATAATTTAAAAGCGGCGCGCACCAAACTTAAAAAAGATGGCATTTTCGTTGTCGACATCAAAGATAAGAAAAAAGCTGCCGGCATTAAAAAATCTACGATTCGTTCGACAGGATCTGTACCCGTTAAAGATTTATCGTTAATGACCCGTCAGCTGGCCACGTTAATTAAAGCTAACATTCCGTTAGTTGATGCCTTAACCGCTATTTCTGAACAAGTTGAAAACCAAGTTTTATCTGAAGCCATTGCTGATTGTAAGAACATGGTGAATGAAGGTCAGTCTTTGCATAAAGCTTTATCTAAATACCCTCAGGTTTTTGATAAAATCTATATTTCAATGGCTGAAGCCGGTGAAATGTCAGGCACTTTAGATGTGATCTTACTTCGTTTAGCTGAATTTACCGAGGCGCAGGCTGAACTTCGTCAAAGAGTTGTGTCAGCAATGACCTACCCAATTATTATGTTGTGTGTGATCACTCTTGTGATGTTCGGTTTATTTACAAAAGTATTACCTGAAATCTTATCAATTTTTGATTCAATGCCTGATATGACTTTACCGGTAATGACTCAATATGTTGCAGCCATCTCTAAAGTTTTCGTCGAGAGCTGGTACTGGATTGCCGGTTTTATTATTATTACTGTGTTAGTTTTTTTAAACTGGAAAAACTCAACCGAAGGCCGCAAAACTTGGGATGCCATTATTCTTAAAATTCCTGTCGTTGGTGAAATTACCCGCATGGTGGCGATTTCTCGTTTTACCAGAACACTTTCTACGCTTTTAGCCGGTGGCGTACCGATGTTAAGCGCGATGGATATCGTTAGAAACGTTGTTGATAACCACGTTTTAGCTATGGCCATTGACGAAGCTAAAAGTAATATCTCTGAGGGTGAATCAATTGCCGGACCGCTTAAAAAGTCAGATCAGTTTCCACCAATTGTTGTACATATGGTGAACATTGGCGAAAAAACCGGTGATCTTGAAAATATGCTGACCTTGGTCGCGGATGCCTACGATTTCCAGGTCAAATCTAAAATCGACGGCTTAACAACATTGCTAAATCCAATCATGACTTTATTGATTGGTATTGTGATCTTTGTCATAGTAATATCTATCATTGTTCCGATGTTCGATATGACATCTAAATTAGGGGGATAATCCAAATGCTAAAACTGTTTAAATCTCAACGCTCTTCTACAATCTCTAATAACAAAGGTTTCTCTTTAGGGGAAATCATGATCGTATTAGTTATCATCGGTGGTATCATGGCAATCGTGTTACCAAAGATTCAAGATGGTCAACGTCGTGGTGAAGTTAATCAAACAAAAATGAAGATGACTGAAGTCACAACAAAAATAAATGAGTACTATGCAGAGTGCGGTAAATACCCAACGGCTCTATCTTTCATTACTGACGATGATTCAAGTTGTAAAAATTGGACTGGAAACCCTAGACAAAGCAACATTTTAAAAGATGCTTGGGGTTCAGAATTTCAATATTCAACGTCTGGCAACGGGTATAATTTATTTTCTTTAGGCCGCGACAAAAAAGCCGGTGGTTCTTCTTTTGATAAAGATATTTACTCTGACGAATCAGTCGGTAGCGAAGAGTAATTTGAGTTCTCGCTTCCGCAACTCTCAAGGATTCTCGCTGATGGAAATTATCATTGTGATAATGATCATTGGCGGAGTCCTTTCTGCTTCTCTTTCGCATATGAGTTTTGGCAGTAAAATTGACAACCGCACTGTCTTTCGCGAAATCGTTATTGCTGTCAAAGAAATCCGCAACCGCGCTAAGCTCTATAACAACACTTACCGTTTAGTTTTTAAAATCGACGAAAAACAATCTAGTTTTTGGGTTGAAAAATCTATCGCGGTTACGCTAATTGATAAAGAATTTCTAGCTAAACAACGCGAACGTGGCGACAAAGAAGACGATAAAGCTCCGCCATCACCTTTTCAGGTCGACACAACTTATCTTAAAAAAGAAAAACCACTTCCTCCAGGATATATCGTTAAACAGCTCGAAAGTGGCCCACAGGATGTGGTTATCACCGAAGGCTTAGCTTATATCCACTTCTTCCCGCAGGGCATGATTGAGCCCGTGGGCCTTCAAATTCAAGATCCGAAAAAAAACATCTGGACACTTGTCTTTAACCCTCTCACAGGTCAAGCTGATATCATAGACGGCGCAAAAGCATTACGAGACCTAAATCGTCAGTAAGCTAATACAAACAACCATCCGTTTTTGGTGTTAATGAGTTTAAAAAAACAAAAAGCATTTACGTTAATTGAAGTTGTTCTAGCTATGATGATCATGGCTTCGGGCTTACTTATTTTAACAAACTCTTGGGCTGGCACTTACACCCGTCTTAAAAAAACTCAAACACAAGTGCAACTGGCGGCTCTGCTTGAACGTAAAATCGTTGAGCTTGAACGTGAATTTAAAGGTCAACCTTTAGATTCCATCAAAGAAGAAGACACCGGCGATTTCGGTTCAGAGCTTGAAGGCTACACTTGGGAGATGAAATCCCAAAAAGTAGAATTCCCCGATTTATCTGGAATTATCGGCGGCGTTGGTGAAAATCAAAACCTAGATTTAGTTTCGATCATGAAACTTTTTTCAGAACATTTATCAAAATCAGTTAAAGAAGTTAAAGTCACAGTGACTTACAAAGACAAAAAAAAGCCGATCACTGTTGATGTGGTTTTTTATATTGTTGATTACGACCGCCCTCTTCCATTGCCTGGAGGTGCCGGTGGCTCGTAAAACTCTACGCTCGAAAAAAGCCTTCACGTTGATCGAAGTTATTTTAGCGATCAGTATTTTAGCGACTTTATCTGTTCTGGTTGCAACCGCTTTAGGCCGTGCCCTGAAAGCCCGCACAAAAATTCAAGCTGAAGTGCAAGATGTTTCAGGTCTTCGTGATGCGGTTAAAATTATGCGCGCTGATTTGTATCAAGCGTACAACCATTACGATTTTGAAAAAGAAATTATCGATTCAGCAAAAAAAACGACTCCTCGCCCCGGCCAACCAGCCGTACCGACTCCACAGGTTGATCCCAACGCTCCAGCGGCACGCGAAAATAAACGTGAAGATCCAAAAACTGATTTCGTGGGTGATACTGAGCAAGTTAATTTTGTAACTTTAAATAACGGTCGCTTTTTAGCAAACGATATTCAGGCTGACTTTGTTGAAGTGGGTTACGCTCTAAAACCTTGTAAAAACTTAACGAAAGATACTTCAAGCCAGTGTTTATTTCGCCGTGTGCAAAAAGTTTTAGACGCAGATGTCACTAAAGGTGGAACGGAATCAGTTCTTTTAGAAAATGTAAAAGAATTTAAATTACGTTATACTGGCGAGTCGAAAAAAGATTGGCAAAAAGACTGGAAAACAGTTGGTGGCCAAGATGATTCTGTGAAAGGTATTTTTCCTGACGCTGTTGAAATTACTTTAGCAATTGAACGTGAGTTACAAGGTAAAAAACGCGAATACTCGTTACAATACGTGGTTCCCCTACACTTTCCGAACAATCCTCCAAAAAAATCGGCAAATGCAACTTCAGCTAATGGGGCCCCGCCTCCGGTGGTAGGTCAGTAATGAGTTTACAAAATAATTCTTGGAAATCTCGATTAAAATTCAATCCGTTAGGCCGCTCACAAAAATTTTCTAAAAAAGGTGTGGCGTTACTTTTAGCTATGACTTCGTTAATTCTAATGGTGTTCGTAGCCAGTGAAGTTTCAACAGATTCAACGATTGAATACGTGGTGAACTCGCAAGAGATTAACCGTATTAAAGCGTTTTACTCTGCCAGAAGCTCTCTGGATTTAGCTCTTTTACGTGTTAAAGTTTACCAACAAGCTTCGCGCATGAATTTGCCACCGGGATTTTCACAGCAGATCAATCAAATCTGGCAATTCCCGTTTGCCTGGCCGCTGCCGATTACCGCTGACACTTCGATTGCCACAAAAGATGATGTCGAATCAGCCGCCAAGGCTTCGATTTTTGATGGCCAGTATACGCACACCATTACTGATGAAGGTTCTAAAATTGATGTGAATGATTTAGCTTCGCCGTCTAAAACATTACGTGAAATCACGAAAAAACAAATTTTAACGATCTTTGAATCTAAAGTTCAAAATGACGAAAAATTCCGTGAAGTTTATCAAAATTATAATTTTGGTGAATTAGTAAACCGCATTGCCGATTGGATGAGCGAGAAAAACTCTTCTGAAAATGGCGGAGACAAACGCCAACCGTTTCAAGGTTTAGGCGAAAACTACCCACCAAACCGCGGTTTTAGAACTTTAGATGAAATGCGTTTGGTTCCGGGCATGACTGAAGAGTTTTTCACACTGATGTCTGGCTCTGTAACTATCTACGGATCAAAAGCTATCAACCCAAACACAACGACTAAAGATGTTTTAAAATCGCTTGATCCGGGCATGACCGATGAAGCTGTGACCGAAGCTTTAGAGCGCCGTGATGACGAAGACAAAGGCGGCCCTTTTAAGGGAGCTTCTTCTGATGAATGCCGCAATGATTTTAAACAATTTATTGAAAGCCGCGGTGCCCGTTTAGCTCCGGAATTTGATAAAATCCCTTTTCAGTGTGATGCGGTTGTGAATTTTAAAATCGAAGCCATCGGTATGACAGGTTCTGGTAAAGGAGCTGTGCAAAAGAAGATCACAGCTTATGTGATGAATACCCAAAAAGCCGCAGCCACTATCAAAAGCTACTTAGACAAAGAGAAAAAAGAGCAAGATGAGGCTAATGGCATTCAACCAAACCCGGGTGGAAATCCTGGACCAAAACCTAGTGCCCCAGCGCAAGATCCACTTCCCAAAGGTCGACCTCGTATCGTATACTGGACAGAGCAGTAGGCTCACGCCTAACAGAGCAGTAAAAGGATTTATTGCTTCGCAACACAGTAGGAGTAAACAACATGCGCGCACTTGGTATTGATATTGGCGAAGATTCAATCAAGATTGCCGAAGTTGTTCAAAACAAAAAGTCAGTTTACGTCACTGCTGTTTACGAAAAAAAACTTTCTCAACAAGTTACCGCACATGACCGTGAAATCGAAGCCATTGAATACGTGCGCTCAATCGCGCCTAAATTAGATTTCGGTTCTGCCCGTGTGGTGATGGCTCTTAAGCAAGACAAAGTCACTGTTAGAAAAAAACAATTCCCGTTTGCTGATCGTTTAAAAATTTTAAAAAGTTTATCGTTTGAAATGGAAGAAGATATTCCATTTGATCCGGATCTTTGTTTGTTTGATGCAAAAACAATTTTAACAGAAGGCTTATCAGCCCATGTTTTAGCTGTGGCTGCCCCAAAAACTCATATCGAAAAATCTTTAAGCTTAGCTAAAGATTTCGGTGTTGAACCTTATACGTTAACTGTGGATGGCATTGCGTTTTCAAATCTACTCGAAGCTTGGGATCAAGCTCCTCCGCAATACCCAACGGCGCAAGGCCCTTTAAGTTTTAATCCTGACGAAGATGTACCTGATGTTGAAGAAACTGAAGGCGGAACAAAAATTGGAAGCCCAATCACTGTTACTTTAAACATTGGTCACAAGAAAACTTTACTTTTAGCGCAGATCGAAGGCCGTTTAGTTTTCGTTCGTAGCTTAATGTGGGGTTCTGATTATATCATTCAAGAATTCGTGCGTAAGTTTCAACTTCCGTACCTTGATGCGCAACGTATGTTACAAAACGAAGCCGCTTTACTGTTATCTAAATCTAACCAAGATTTCGAAACAGCAAATACAGCTTCAACGATTGAAAAAAGCATGCGCGATTTAGTGCGTGATTTACAAATGTCGTTTTTAGAATTGCAAAGTGAATTTCACGGCGAAATTAAAAACGTGTATTTAACTGGCGGTTTATCACTTCTTCCGAATGTGGGATCTTTCTTAACTCAGCATTTAGAAGTGGCTTGTAACCCGGTTTCTGTCTTAGATCATTTAATCGATCAAGGTTCTATTCAAACGAACAATATTCCAATCGAAGCGGTAAAATCACGCTTTGCCACGGCTGTGGGTATTGCGATCGAAGCTTTCAAAAAACCGAAGAACCCTGCCCTTCAATTTATGAAAGGCGAATTCATTGCTGAAAACAATCGTCTTAAACAGTTTTGGACAGATTGGGGCCTTGCCGTAAAAACTGCGGCAGCAGCGGTTATCGTTTTCTTTATCTGGGGAAGCTTTCGCGAATCAATGACAACAACATTAGCCGAAAAAGGTGATGAAGCACTTTCAACACAAGCTAAAAATGTAGCCCGCCTTCCACGTAAACAAGCTAACGAAAAAGGCGTAAAAAAATACATCAGCGAAAATAAAAAACGTGCGCAAGAATTTAAATTGTTAAGCCAAGTGGCCAGCATGAATTCAGCGTTAGATGTTTTAAAGAAAATCAGCGAAGTATCACCTGACAAATCACAAAGTAAAATTGATATCACGCAATTGCAAATCAGCGACGACAACGTAAAAATCGTAGGTTATGCAAACTCTCCGCGTGAAGTGACATTGTTAAATCAACGTTTAAGCACAATGGCTTTAAATAAAAAAGTTTTAGAAGAAACTCCAACATTACCAAGCCAGCCTAACCGCGTAGCTTTTTCTTTAAGTTTAAAAACTGACCGAGGATTACTTAAATGAGTCGTTTAGATGAATTAAAAGATCAACTTAAGACCTCGCTTCAAACAACTTGGGAACGCATCCAAGAATCAGAAGCTTATAACCAGCTGAATGATAAATACCAAAACTTAAGCCCGTCAGGACAAAAAGTTGCGCAAGTTGTAACAGCTATTCTACTTGCGGGTATCGTGTTCTACTCCCCGATCAGCCAATTACAGGTTTCAGGTGAACTCCTGACTCAATTTGAAGAAAAAAGAACTTTAATTCGTGATTTATTTAAAACTTACCGCGATTCATCGGGCGGCTTACAAATGGCTCCGGCCCCACAAGCTGGCGAATTGATTTCAACAGTTCAAAATTCACTTTCAAGTTCAAAACTAATTCCAGAACAAATTGTTTCAGTTAATACAACACAAGCTGAAGGCCGCTTAATTCCTGCGAACTTACAGCAAGCTGTGATTGAAGTTAAATTAGCTAAACTTAATTTACGTCAGATTGTTGATATCGGTGCGCAATTAGCCAATATTTCACAAGCCGTAAAAGTAAAAGACATGTTCATGCAAGCCAATGCGGAACTTGCCGGTTATTTTGATGTGACTTACAAACTTTATGCTTTAAAAGTTCCAGAACCTCTTCCTGAGCCAGCTCCGGAACCAGTTAATACTAAAAAGAAAAAACCTAGCGAGGGCGAAGAATAATGATGGATTTAATCATTAAAACATTTCGCTATATCTGGGCACAGAAATTTAAAATTCTGTTCACCCTGGTTTTTACTTTAGTGTTTTTATTTATTTTATTTCCGTTTAAAGATTTAAATGATTTTATTTCTGGCCAAGTTTCGCGCCTGACACAAAATGCAGTGTATCTTCAGTTTGAAGATATGCACATCAACCCTGCTACGGCGGCGATCAGCCTTGATGGCGTGTTAGTTGAAACTTCAACAATCGATGGCTTAAATGTAAATTCAATTTCAGCTTCGCCGTCTTTTGCCGCTTTATTTAAACGTCAACCGGGCGGAAAACTTGTGGCTGATGGCATCTTCGGCGGAAACGCAGAAATTAAGCTTACACCACTTGAAACTTTAGAATCAGGCGCTTTAAAAGCCAATCTTGAAGTGGCGACTGAAAATATCTCGTTAAAAAATCTTCGCGACACCATGAAGCTTTCTATTCCGCTTTCTGGTTCGACAAATATCACAGCTAACGTAACAGCTGACATGTCGTTCAAAGAACAACCTGATGGCGAAGTGTCGATTGTGATTGATAATTTTGAAATGCCTTCAACATCTCTGAACACACCTAATTTTGGTGCGGTGACATTACCTGAAATCAAATTCAAACAAGTTGATGTAAAAGGTAAATTATCGAACGGAAAACTAATTATCGAAAATGCTAAATTAGGCAACCCGTCTGACGAATTATCTGGAACAATCAAAGGCGATATCGCCATCACGATTCAAAATATCGGCGGCCAAGCGCGCCCGATGATCGGTGGTTACAATTTCAATGTTGATTTAGTCGCAAAACCTGCGTTCGTGCAAAAAGCCGGATTTTTCTTAACGTTAATTGATCAATTCAAAAAAGATGAAAAAGGCGCTAGCCGCTACCGTCTAAAGCTTCAAGCTGCAAGCACGGATCTTCCGCCATCAATGCTTCCGCTTAACTAATTAGCCTTCCATTTAGGCAGTTCCGTCTTGCGAATTGCCTTTAAACTATAGAACATTTTAAGGCCTGCTTGGATTGGTGCATTCATTGCCAAAACCCTTGGCACACGCAGAGTCGCGCTGGTTTTAGTGTTGACTCGTTTTCACAACACATACGAAATAGGTGCCTGGAGGGCATATGTCTGGAATTAACAAAGTAATTATTGTTGGCCGTTTAGGTCAAGACCCTGAGATGAAAGCTGTTGGCCAAGGTGCTACAGTAACTCGCCTTAACGTAGCGACGAGCGAAAATTGGACTGACAAGTCTGGTAACAAGCAAGAGCGCACTGAATGGCACCGTATTACGGTATGGGGTAAATTAGCCGAACTTTGCGGTAAGTATTTAGCAAAAGGACGCCAAGTTTACGTAGAAGGTAAACTTCAAACACGTTCGTGGGAAGATAATGGACAGAAAAAATACGCTACAGAAATCGTAGCTTCAACTGTTCAGTTCTTAGGTGGCGGAGCCTCAACAAATGCAGGCGCTGGTAATAACAACTACCAAAACGACTCTATGAACCAAGGTGGCGGAGATTTCAATTTCCAAGATTTCGGTCCGGAGCCAAGCTTCAACCAATCTGAAGATATCCCGTTCTAATTAATTAGACTTATTTATCGCTAAAAGCCTTTTCTTTTTTGAAAAACACGCTCAAACTTAAGGGCGTGGAAAAAATGAAAAGGCTTTTTTTATTTTTATTTCTAGTAAGTTCGTTTAGCTCGATTTTTTCGTGCTCAATTTATAAATCAGCTGACCGTAATAACTTCGAATCTGAAGTTCCCACGTTTAAAATTAAAAGTTTACAAAAACAAACTTGCTCAGCACAGTCTATCGCGTCTGAAGCTTCACAAAGCCGTTTACTTACAGCAATCGATGATGAATTTTTATGGGAACACCAAATCCAGCAAAATTCTTTTTACGAATCAACCGATTTAAAAGGCACATACTGTTTGTATGACGTTACTTTTGAGTAAAAGATTTTTTTTAATATTAGCTTTAACTTTCACGACCCTATCGGCTGAAGCCTATAAGGTAAAAGATATTAACGGTAAAAAAGTTTTAATTGATCTTGAAGGCGAAAAACTTTTTGAAGGCGACACGGTTATTTCAATTGATAAAACTTCAAGTGGCCCCGAAATCGCAGGATCAGCCAAAGTCTTACAAGTTCGCCAAACACAAGCGGTCGCAATTATTTCTGATGGTAAATTCGTAATCGGAAAAAAAGTAGCGCGTAAAGCCGCCGAACCTTCTGCGGTTGATCAAGCTAAGGCTGCCGCTAAAGAAACTGCTGTGGCAAAACCCACAAAAGCTGAAGCTGAATATCCTGAAGACGAAGAAATTTACGAAACATCCGAACAACGCCGTGATCGCATGCGCTTAGCTGGCGATGACACGATCGTTTTTCGTCGTGATATGCTAAAGGTGTCTTTATTAGGAGTTTTTGCGACAGATAAAATTTCTGCCAAACAAGCTGACGACACTTTGCCGTTTCAAGAGTGGGAAACTGTTCCGATGTCAGGCTCTGGTTCTGGCTTTGCTTTAGCGTTTGATTACCCTTCTCACTGGGGCGTCACCTTACGTGGAGTTGTCGGTCACGAAAAATTGAGCGTTTTCGGAAGATCTGTCGATAACAACGTCTGCGCCGGAAAAACCTCGTCAAACTGTATGGCCAATATCGATTACATCACCCTTGGCGGACACTTACGTTTTGATTTAAACATCAGCCGTCTTACCCTATGGGCTGCCGGCGGCATGGTTTTCAAATCGCCGACCTCTAAAGAAACCACAGCTTTACGCCAAGAAGACATTAAGGTCGCAAATTCTATTGTAGGTAGTGCTGGCTTTGATTTCGCCTTTAATAACCGCTTCTTTATGCCTTTGGCGTACGAATACCATTACTCCCTTAACAAGTCTGATACGGTTCCTGTAATCGATCACAGTGCATTTATGGTGGGTTTTGGAGCTAAATTTTAACAGATTCGTAAACATTTTATAGCCTCCCACGCCTGCGTAGATTTTAATCATATTTTAGGGTATACCTCTGCTGACAATTAAAAACGGGGGTAATTTCATGGTAACAAGTCTTAAACAGACAATGGATCAGCTCGCGCAATTGGTGATTAGTGATCCAAATATTGAATCTGCTTTTTTAGCAACTCTCGGCAATATGGAAGAGGTTGCAGCCCGTGAAATCATTAAAACCATCACCCATGAAACGCCACCCGAAGCCTTAGTTGAAATCACTCAACATGCCCAAGATGAACACCGCCACGCCTTTCAACTGCGCGCTTTAAAACCTGTTAAACTTTATTCTGACCTTAAATTCTACGCGATGGAAAACGAGTTATCCGAAATCGGTATCAACTTCGTTTTAGGATTCTTCGGGCAACAGCTGTTACTTAAAGCTCGCTCAGCTAGCCGCTTTGCCGGTTATGTTCACGGCGCTTTAACAATCGAACAAGTGCCACTCCAAATGTACACCGCGTACTATAAACTTACAAAAAATGAAGCGATCAAAAAAGGTTTAGCCGTGGTTCTAAAAGATGAAGCTGATCATTTAGCTTTAGGCCGTAAGTTTTATGAAACCTTATCTCCTGAAGCCCGCTTTGATATCGATGAAATTAACAACATCGAAGCTGAGATGTGTGAACTTTTAGGCCGTCGTATGATTCAAGTGATTCAAAAAAATTTAAATGCAGAAAAAGTAGAAACAAAATCTTTAGAAAATTCATTAACAAAAAGCCGCTCGCGCTTAACGACGTGGATTTTAGCTTTAGCTGAAAATGAAAATAAAAATGCCCGACTTCAAAACGCCAAAGTTCTTGAAGATTCCGTACTCTTTATCACTGGACAAACTAAAGAAGCTTTTAAAGTCGATTTAACTCCTGACTTAACTGCACTTTCAGATTTTAGCCCTGAACGTTTACACCAACATATGTCGGCCTTAGCTTCTGAAACGACTTTGATCGGCGTAAGTTACGCTCTAGAGCAAGCGCAGCGTGGGTTATCGCCAAATTTAGCGAGTGCTTCGTTATGAAAACCGCATTTATTTTTCCAGGTCTAAACGGTCTGATCAAAGCTGAAGATCGTATGCGCTATTTAAATGTTCCTGAAGTAGCAGCGCGCTTAAGACAAGTTGAAGAGATTTTTAAAACGCAAGCGAACCATGAATTTAAATTTGAAAATTACCTGCAAGGTTCAATGCAAGAGATTTATTCGGTTGAAAATATCAGTAAAGCGGCCACAGCCATTTGCGCGATCCAAGTTGGCGTAGCTGAGAATTTAATGAAAAAAGGCATTAAACCTGATTGGACTTTAGGTTGCTCACTTGGGGATTTAGCCCGTGCGGTGATTAGCCACGTAGTCAGTTTTGAAACCTGTATTATGGGCTACATTCGTTTTGCCGACAAATTGCAAGGCATTGAAAAAATTGGCGCCAACGTCGGTGTTTCGAAACCTGCAGGTGCGGCTTTTAGCAAAGATGAAATTACCGAAATGCAGAATTTAGGATTAGATGTTTCAGTAATGACGCCTAATTTTTTAAATATCGGCGGCCGTTACCAAGAGCTTGAGCAGTTACAAATGATCGCCAAAGAAAAAAGATTTCGCACAGTTAAGATTTTAGACTACCCGGCTCACTCAAGATATATTTCTCCGTATGTGCATGCGGCGGCTTTTGAAGTTAAAGATATTCAGTTACAAACACCAACCAATCGTGTGTTTTCGTGCATCTCCTGTGATGAAATTACGAATACCGATATTATGAAAAGTGAGTTGATGTTAAATATGACTCAGCCGTTACGTTGGGGTGAAGCGATTCAAAAACTCGAAGGCCTTGAAGAAGAAATGCGTTTTATTAATGTCGGCCCCTGCAAAAGCTTAACTAAAATGATTCCTGATCTAAATTTAAAATCTGCGATTTATGAAGCTGACGTATTTTAGTATTCCAGGCAAAGTTTTAAAATCGATGTACTATGGTGTGCGTTTATTCTTGCGCCCGCATGAATTAAACACGCTGATTCAGTTAGCGAATCAGCTCACTGATCTTAAAGCTTTTGATGAAGCTGTTTTACACGTTAAAGAAGATGCTCAAGCCAAAGCTTTAATCGCTGAACGCTATTCACCAAAGCCGCTAAATATGGAGAAACTTAAAACCTGCGCACCAGGAAGTTTTGGCTTAGCCTATTACAATCATATGCAAGCTTTTGGTTTAACACCTTACTTTGCACCTGATGTAAGTTTAGCGAGTGAAAAAATTTATCTGCGCGAACGCCAGCGTGTAGTTCATGATTATGTGCACGCGCTGTTAAATATCGGAACAACCGTTGAAGAAGAAGCTAAACTGAATGCGATCTTTATGGTGAAAGGTTGTAGTCCTTTTACTTCAGTAATTGTAGCCGGTGCCTTTTTTCATTTTCTATTTAAACGTCCTAGTGAATTAGTGAAACTGACGCGTGAAGTAAACAAAGGGTTTAATTATGGTGAACAATTAAGAACACCGTTTGCTTTTCGTTGGGAAGAGCACATTCACACCCCGCTTAGCGAAGTTCGTGCATTGATGTCGGCGGCTCGCCCGAATGTTGCTGAGTTACCGCAACTAGAGCCTCGCGCGTAATTGGTTTACTTAAATAATCATCAAAACCGCGACTTAAACAGATTTCGCGGTCGCCTTTCATGGCGTGCGCTGTGACCGCCACGATTTTAGCTTCACAGTTATTTTCACGCAAAATTTTGACAGCCTCAAAGCCATCCATTTCAGGCATCTGAATATCCATTAAGATCACATCAAAATGTTGGGTCAGCGCTTTTTCAATAGCTTGCTGACCGTTTTCAGCGGTTTGTGTTTTCATTCCCGTACCAGAAAGAAGATAAGTCAGTAATTCGCGATTATCTTCCGAATCATCAACGATCAGAACTTTTCTTTTAGCTCCGTCTATAACTTCACTCTTTGCAGAAGCAGTTTGCGACTTAATA